>CAJTRE010000009.1:22488-77910 GCA_910578495.1 uncultured Dorea sp. | reverse complement strand
AGTTTACTGATATTGTTCCACAAACAGCTAAAAATTATTCCCATGACGTAACAACATTAGAAAGCCGATTAAAGGCGAAGATATGTGAAGTGTGTGGGTGTACGGAAAGTGACAGATACGAAATTCATCATGTAAACAAGGTTAAAAACCTTAAAGGAAAATCAGAATGGGAAAAGATAATGATAGCCAAAAGACGGAAAACAATCGTGGTATGCCACAAGTGTCACATGGCTATACATCATGGCGAAAAGAAATAACCTGTAACGGAGCAAAGATGGAGAGCCGTGTGCATTGAGAAATGCAAGCACGGTTCGGGGAGAGGACTGCACAAACCTACCTTAGAAATAGGGAAAGGCGGTGCTTTCCTACTCTACTGCAGTAGGCAGTGGTGTTAAAGCGGCAGATATTCAGCCAAGAGGGCAGATTTGCGGAAACTGCGGAGTTGGAACTATTCGTGCTACTGTTGGGACTTGGGGCAGTTGGTATAATATTAATGAGTATCGATGTAAACATGGAAAAGGGCATGGAAATGATATTGTACAAGAACATGCGAGGACAGTAACATATAAATGTACAACTTGTGGTATTGGGACATCTAAGATAGAAAAGCAAACAAGAATTGTGTGTAAGGGATACAACTAATCCAATCGATTTTAAATTAATAATGTGATATGACAGAGTCAGAAAACGAACGGAATAGTGAGTGATATCAAGGTAACTAAAGGGAATCCTGCCTATTTTAAAATAGGTAGGATTTTTTAAAATAAGCAGACAATTTAAGGTGGGAGGGATTCTGTGAAAAAGTTTAGTTTGTTTCTTGCAGCGGTGTTAACGGTAACTATGTTGGGCGGATGTAACGGCAGTCAATCTTCAGATTTGAATGAGAAAGTAATTCGTGTGTGCGTTAGTAATTACTTATATGCGGAAGTAGAAACAATAGCCCAAATATATAGAGAAAAAAACCCGGGAGTAAAGATACAATTGGAAGCACTTTCTGAAGAATCGGAAGACGAAGCAAAAATAAAGCAAATGAAGACAGATATTATGTCTGGGAAAGGACCGGATCTCTTTATTCTGCAATCAAGAGGTTATGAGGCGTATGAACGGAACTTTCTATTCCCAAATGTGAATAAAGCGATGGAAAGTGGTGTGTTTTGTAATCTGGATGATTTTATAAAAAAAGATAAGCTTTGGGAAAATATCAACATTCCAAAGGGAATTTTGAAGGTGGGAACATACAATGGGCGGCAATATGTGCTTCCGATTACCATTGACTTACCGATGCTTGTACAAGAGGAAGCAGATAAGGTGGATGTTTCAGAAGAAGAATCATTGATGGATTGTATGAAAGCGATACGAGAGAGTGGAAATCAAAAAGCGCTGAATGAAATGGATAGATACTGCTTTACATCAGCATTTCAATTGCTGGAAAATGCATTGGATTACGAAGGACAGGAAGTGCTGTTTGATAAGACAATATATGTTGAACTTGCAAATAGTTTAGCAGAAATTAGTTTACAAAGAGCAGAGCAAGAGGGAGATGAACATGCCGAATCTTCACAACGTTCCGGATCATCCCAGTTTGTGAAAAGTAATTTTGGAGAAGAAAATCTTGATTACCAAGTGCTTCCGACGGCCATGGGAAAACGGACGGCATATGTACAGAGTTATGGAGCGGTAAGTTCGAATTCAAAGGAAAAGAAGATATGTTATGATTTTCTTCGGTTCTTCCTGGATACGGAAAGGCAGGGAGGAGACTCAACAAAGTATTATAATTCGTCTATTGAAGTCGGCACAGATTATCCGGTAAATCGAGATGGGTTTGAAAGTTACCTGAATGAGAAGCCGGCAAAAGAAGAAGTGCTAAATTGTTTTGATCGTATAGAAGATTGTGTGTTTTTATCTCAGGCAAGCAGGGCGGCAGGAGATAAGCTGCTAGAAGTAAGAAGTAGAATTATCGGCGGCGAGTCTCCATATTCAGAAAGTGAATTGAAAACCTTCGCAGATGAAATCTACAAAAAGTACGAGATGATTTTAAAGGAGTAATGTGTATGAGAAGTAAGAAAAACAGCGGGCTGCCTCTTGTACTGCCCGCACTCCTTGGATTTTTAATATTTTACTTTATTCCGTTTTTGATTACGATTTGGTATTCGTTTTCTTTTGGAATCGGAGCAAGAGAATTTGTCGGACTTGAAAATTATAAAAATGTACTAGGAAACGATTTGTTTTTGCTGGCGGTAAGGAATACGCTGCGCTTCCTCATGACAGGAATACCTGCGGTACTTGCACTGTCCTTTTTCCTGGCATTGTTGCTTCAAATTCCATTTCGAGGAGAACGTTTTTTTAGGTTGTCATTTCTATATCCCCTCATGCTTCCGGTTGCTTCTATTGTTATGGTTGTGCGTCTGTTTTTTGAAAAAAATGGAATGTTAAACAGAATATTCTTTGAGGGAAACACAGATTGGGTAAATTCTGAGTGGGCCTTTTGGATTATGGTCATCTTATTTTTGTGGAAAAATACAGGGTATCATATTTTGATCTTCTTCTCAGGACTTCGGATGATTCCCAAAGAATATTATGAAAATGCAAAGCTGGATGGGGCGGGATATTTTAAGTGTTTTCAAAGTATCACTTTTCCGTTGATGCTTCCGATATTAGGTTTTAATTTTCTGCTTTCCATGATGAATTCGTTTAAATGTTTTCGAGAAGCGTTTTTGATAGGCGGTACGCATCCTCATGATAGTATATATTTGTTGCAGCATTTCATGAACAATAATTTTGAAAATTTGAATTACCAGAGAATTTCCGTGGCATCGGTTATCATGTTTTTGGCTGTTGCTTGTATTGGCATCTTGGCAGTGATTCTATATAGACAGGGAAAGAGGGCGGCAAAATGAAAAAAAGACATAAACATTACAGTAAATTGATTTTCGTTCTGATGCTATTCCTAGCTTTGCTTGTACTTGCGCCTGTTATCTACATGGTCATCAATTCCTTTGCCCACCCAAAAGAAGTGATGTATATGTATAATGGAGAAGTTTTAGGCCTGTTTCCACAGAAATTTTCACTCATGGCGTATTATAAGATTTTATTCTCTGAGCCGGATTATTTGTTGAAATTCTGGAGAAGCCTTGGAATGTGTCTTATTATTTCAACTGGACAGACGCTTATTGGCTGTATGGCGGGTGTGGCATTTGCAAAGTACCGCTTTATTGGGAAAAAATTATGGTTATCTCTCATGGCGCTTTTTATGCTTCTGCCAATACAGGTTACTTTGTTTCCAAACTATATTGTGCTTGAAAAAATGCAGATGATTGACAGCTATAAAGCTTTAGTTATTCCGGGGATTTTTGCACCGTTTGGCATTATTTGGATGACCCTTATTTTTCGAACCATGCCGACAGAATGGATTGATGCGGCAAGCGTAGACGGAGCTGGACGCTTTCGCACGCTGTTTTCGGTTTTAATTCCGGCAGGGAAAACGGGAGTGGTTACCTTGTTTGTGCTTAGTTTTATTGACAGTTGGAACATGGTGGAGCAGCCGATGATTTTTATTCGGGAAGAAGTGAGGTATCCATTATCTGTATTTCTCGCGGGAATGACAGGCACAAATGTATCGCTTCAATTTGTCTGTGGAATTTTGAGCCTTCTTCCGGTAACGCTTCTTTTCCTTGCTTTCCGAAAAGAACTGATGGAAGGTATCGGAGATTCAGTGTGGAGGTAGTATATGGAAAAACAAAAAATAATGCATGTTAGTTTTTGGATTTTTGCAATTTTATTATTTTGCACTGTTGTTTCTGTTCGGATTCAGGAACTGATGAGAAATGAAGTGACCGTATTGTCTCCAACAGAGGAACGGAGTTTAAATGGAATTTCTTTTCCAGCCAGGTGCTTGCGGGAAAATAGTGATGGCATAACAGGGGTATGGGAAGTTGTTCGAGAAAAAGGGGCAATGGGAGAAGAAATTGGCGTACACTTTCGTGAACTATCGATTATTTTCCAAGATGAGACAACAGTAGTGGTATTGAACGAAGGATATGGACTTCTTATTGCAGACTATTTTGCGTACCCTCTTGAAGAGGGAATGGCTGTGGAAGTGATCGGTAATGAACCAGAAGAACAGGATATGAAAAATCAGTTAAAAAATCAGAAGAAGAACTTATATCAGCTAGTGTTTTTCGTGGGAATTTATATCATTGTTATATTCCTGGCTAATTATTTGTTAAACGGTCTTTTTAACAAGAAACCATGGCAGGCAGTTTTAGGAATTGCAATTCTTATCGTAGCAGCTTATATGGTGTATCGTGCTATGGGAACAGTAGATATTCCAAGGGAATGTCTTCCGGAGGAACAAATCTTTGATATTTCGTTCTATAAGGAGAAGTTATATTATATGTGAAAAATCAGGAGATACAGGATAAAAGGGGCAGCCCTATCATTGAGAGACTAAAGATAGGCGGGATTTTACTGCAGAAAATATTAATCCGAACAGGGTATATCTGAAAGGTTTAATTGATTTTAAGCTGTTGCCTCAGGAGTTGTTAAACCCAGGCTTTATGAATGGATATGGGGGGATTATATATTATTTGAAAAAAGTCATGGCCTAAATAATGACTGTTCATGGTCAGTGACTTGATTTTTCTAAATTATAAATATAAAATCAAATAAAAACAGAAAATTACTATATTTGATAATATTAAAAAGGGGTAAGAAAATGAGTACAAAGCCGTTTATTCACTTGTTTAAATGCTCTACGGGATTTTATCTATACGATGTTAATACAGATGCTATTTTAAAAATTACAGAAAAAACATACAATCTGCTGCGTCATTTTAGTGTAGAGGAAAATGAGCAAATAATAAGATTAAAAAGAGAAGGATATTTAAAGAGTAAACATGTAGAATTTACAGAACACCCCATGACACAGTTTTTGGATGCTTTTTATAAGAGTCGGCTAAGAGCAATTACATTGCAGGTGACACAGAATTGTAACTTACGATGTGATTATTGTGTGTATTCTGGAAAATATAATACGCGTGAGCATAGTGACAAGAGAATGTCCTTTGAGATGGCTAAGAAAGGAATTGACTTTCTATTGGAACATTCCTATGATAGAAGTAAGATAGAAGTTGCGTTTTATGGTGGAGAACCCCTTCTGGAATTTGAATTAATAAAAATGTGTGTAAAATATATCGAAAAGAAAGCGCCGGAAAGATCGGTTGCATATTCGATGACTACAAATGGAACTTTGCTGGATGAGAAGAAAGTGGCTTATCTGGTTGAACATCGTTTTGATATTATGGTGAGTTTTGATGGCCCAAAAGAGATTCATGATAAATATAGAGTTTTTGCTAATAGTGGAAAAGGGACATATGATTTAGTCATGAAGAATGTACAGTATATTAAAGATACATATCCGGAGTTTTTCAGTGAACATATATCTTTTAGTACGGTATTGAATCCGGAAGAGGGGTATAGTTGTGTTGGAGACTATTTTAATGGAGAAGAAGTCTTTAAAGATTCTATGTTTACAGCAAATGTAATCAGTGATTTAGGTGTTAAGGAGAATGAGAAAAAGTCGGCTACAGAAGAATTTATTGGAGAATATAATTACGAATATTTTAAATTGTTGATGTCAAAATTAGGATGGATACGAGAAGAAAATACTTCAATTATCGCACGAAGTGGATTTAATTACATACAGCGGACAAGAGGTGGAAAGCATCAAAGCGGCGATGTAGAATTGCCGGAAAAATGGCACCACGGTGGACCGTGCGTACCTGGAGAGCGAGCCATCTTTATGACTGTGGACGGCATATTTTATCCTTGTGAAAAGGTGTGTGAGAAAGCAGATATGGCAGTGATGGGTGATATAGAGCATGGAATTGATGTAGAGAAGGCTGCAAAGATTTTGAATGTTGAACAATGTACTACTGAGGAGTGTAAAAGCTGTTGGGCATATAGATATTGTAATTTTTGCATTCGTTATGCAGAAGTGGATCAAAGCGAATTTAAAGAAAGTATTTTGAGCCAATGTGAGAAGATGCGATGTCAGGTTGAGAATGTGTTTCGGGATTATTGTGTACTTCGTGAGTTGGGATATGATTTTGAATATGGCGTAAGAAAAAGAAGTGAGAGGAAATAAATATGCTGAAGATGTTAATGTATCCTTATCAAAAACAGTTCAACTGGGTATTTGAAATGATGGAAAAAGGGCTGCCGGTATCTGTTAAAGCAATCGGGTTAGAGGGGGATTGCAGACAGACGGAGTATGGAGAACGGGTCTGTAGAGAAATCCAGTTTGAACAGGTGCTGTCAGAAGCAGATATTTTATGGATTCTTCCAACAGAAATTGAGCTTGATTTCGAAAAGTACATATTTCCCAAAGTGAAAAGTGCGGTAAAAAATAATAAAAAAATATTATGTACAAGAGAATTAGAAAGCCATGAGATGGAGATATTGAAAAACACAGTTCCTGAAAAGCTGTGGGTGAAACAGGAAGTTCGTGTACCAGAATATGAGAAAAATAATTTTATATTTGATATTGATGCTCCAGTTGTTTATGTTGTAGGAATTTCCAGACAGATTAATTCGACAGAACACTTGGTGAAATTACAACAAGAATTTGCAAGTGAACAGTATAAAACCGTAATATTTAGTGACGCACCAGAGGTGCTGTTATTTGAAAATGGCTATTTTCTCTCTATGTTAAAAAACAATAGTCTTAGTAATACAGAACGATTTATTAAGATGAATCATTTTATAAAACAAATAGAAATTCAGGAGAATCCTGATTTGATTATTATGGGGATTATGAATGGTGCGGTATCTTTGGGCATGGATATTATTGAAGACTTTGGGATAGACGTATATGGTGCGGCGCGTACAGTCAGACCTGACTGTGTTGTGGCAAATGTATTTTATGGTGAATATAAAAAGGGTATGTTAGAGGAAATCGGAAAAGAAATCCAGAGAACCATGGGCGAAGAAGTAGACTTTTATAATATCACCAATCAAATTATGGATAGTAAAGAATCCGATATGTTAAAAAGAGTCTCTACTATTGAAGTAGAAAAATCCATGGTTCATCATTTGCTGGGATGTCTTTCGCAAAATGACGTTTTTGGGTTAAATAGTGACAAGGAATATGAAAGACTGACTGTATCAATTATTAACAAATTATCAGAATATGCAGATGTTATTAGTATGTAAGGGAGCAAAAATGAGTAGTATTGAGAGTATATTAAACAATATTTTTTTATCTCGAACAGGAATAGATTTTGGTCAGAATGAAGAGTTAAAGGATAAAGCTTTGCTGGGGAATAACTGTAAGATTGCTCCAAGAGAATTGATTTTAGTTTGCGTTGATATTGAGAGAGAGTTTAATGTGACAGTACCAGAAAATCAAATTATCAATGGAGGTTTTAAAACATATAATAGAATCCGAGATATGATTGTACAGTTAAAAAGCAAGGCAGAGTATTCTGACAAAAGCTAACGTTTGTATCAAGAATTATATTTCTTAATTGAAATATAAAATTTAAAAGAAAGGAGTGATATAGGATGAAGAAGATGTTGGGCAAAAAAGTATGTCATGCAAAAGTGAACATGCAGATTATGCGGGGCTGTCCATGTATTACCGTTTGCCAAAGTACGAAACAAAATTCAGTAGCAGATCTTGTGGCAAGCTGGACATTCGTATAAGAACTATGTATGGTAACAAGAGGAGGCAATGTCACTCTTGTTACCATAAATTATCATATGGAGGATAAAGAGACAAATATGAAGAAAGTAGATAAAGGCCGTATGGTTGTCATTCTTATGGGAATAGCAATTCAAATATATTTTTTCTTTCCTTGGATTGAGGGGGCACAGAAGAAATACAATGGTTTCAGTTTTCTATATGCGATGTTTCGCCGGGGCAGTGTGGTGGAATTTGTAAAACAGGAGTTTCCGAAATGTATACAGCTGGGCGGGAATACGGGAGTGTTTGCGTTTCAATTTACACTGGTTGTTATAATGGTGGTGATTGCACAGATGGTAGCGCTTATTATTTTGCTTGGCGCTATAAAGAGAATCCATATCAGATTTGGAGCAGGCATTATTTCAGTGTTGAGTGTCAGCTGTTTTTTTTGTTATTCAGGCGAATACCTCTGCGTCTTGGGATGAAACTTATATTAGTAATCGGGATATACTTACAGGAAGTACCTATGTTTATCCGCTTTTGATGATCTTTGTAAGCCTGATCTTGATTGTTGTGCTGTATGCCGTACAGGATTGGAAGGAAGCAGCGCTGCGGGCACAGGAAGAACGGGAACAAAGAAAAGCATATCGTAGAGAACGCAGAAAGAGATTGTATTTTCCGGGACGTTATTCAAAGCTCTATTATCGAATATGGTGGAAGGACTTGAGGTTTCGCTGGAAGGATATGACCTTTTTGTTTTTGTCTGTTTTTCTGTCTGCTTTATTTTTGTTTGTAGGTCTGGGGGTCTACCGGCTGTTTTCCGGAAATTATGGAGAAGACGGCGGAATGCTGGGACTTGGCCTTACAGAGATCATGGGGGATTTTCTGATCGTTATTGTATTTATTGCGCTCTTTCTCATTGCCTTTACGCTTTCATTTTATCAGAGAAGAAAGAAAGCCAGTATAGGAATGATACAGACATTGGGGATTCGAAGCCGGGCGCTGTATACTTCTTGGTTTGGGGAGCTGTTGGGCTGTTTTGTGACGGCAGTGTTATCTGGCCTTATAGCAGGAACGGTTGTTTTGCTGCTGCTTTGCCAGGGTTTTGCAATCTGGATGCCGGATTATCAGAATGTGGGCTTTGTTAATTATGTTCCTTATGTTCGGACCTTATGTATCATGTTTGCAGTCTGTGTCTCTGCCTATATGTTTTCTAAAGAATACGGCGGAGGTTCGATGTCTACAGATACTCGGAATGAAACATCAAAATGGGAGAAGGTATCGGGAAAGTATACTGTTCTGGCAACAATTGTCTCAGTGGCATTGGCAATTGTATGTCTGGTCTTTTATCGGCAAAGGCGTATGGCAGAAAGTATGCTGCTGTCCTGTGGTTTTCTTTTTTGCATTATGAATGTGCTTAGAGGTGCGTGGGGGGTGTCCGTTGCCGGCATGAGTAAGTATACGAAAAACTTTATTCCGGTGCTTGTAAAGAATTATCGAATCCGATACCGATTTCAGACGCTTACAAGGTATATTTCACTTTTGATGTTTTTAAATGTCTTTGTATTGTCGGTTTTCGGAATGAAATTTGTATCTGCGCAAAGCGCGGCAAATCCCAAAGAATTATTTCCGTATGATTATGTTTATCTTGCGTGCAGTCAGGATGAAGCATATTTTCAGCAATTAGAGGCGGAATGCGAAGCGAACATTGTCAGTGTTCCTATGGTTCGGGCAACTACATTGGATAATACAGAAAGGCCAGAACAGTTTAGAGAGATTGTAGAGCAGCAAGGTCAAAATATCGGGATTTCTGAAAGTACATACCGGCAGCTCAAGAAATTAAAAGGAGAGCCGGCAGAGGCCTTACACCTGGATCGACAAGGAAAGAATATTCATGTGGTGTATCAGCAGGATGAATCTTCCAAGGCAAAGCCGTTGGATTGGTATCAGTGGACCAGTACGCCTTACGTCCACATTGGTCAGGCGCTTTATGGTCAGAATATATTTACCCGCCGGGAAACTTATCCGCCGCGAAACATAAGCGGGGAAGAACGGGAAAGCCTAATCGGGGCATATAGACAAGGAAAATACGAAAACTTGATTGTTTTTTCTGACGAGTATTTTGAGCAGGTGAAGGATTGTTGGAAAACAACGAATCTGATGACGGGAGAGTATGTGCCGGAAGATATGGCAATTCCGGATGTGACCATTCATGAATGGCCAACTCAGTTGAAGCTGGTGAATGTGCCGGAAAGCTATCAGTCTCGTGCAGATGAAATTCTTGCGGGATTCCGGGAAGCACATGCTTTTGACGAGGACTTTGATCCGTTAGTGAAAAGCGCATACGTAAGTAAAGATGCTATGCACCAGCGACAGATGGAACGCCGGATGGAAACCCTGGTAAATGGGATGATACTTTTGATGCTGACCGTCGTAGGACTGTTTTTATTGCGTATTAAGATCAAAATGGATATGCAGGAACTTGAGAAAGATTATCGATTTTTTGAAGTTTTTGGTATGAGTGAAAAAGAGCGGATAAATCTGATGAAAATGGAAATTTCCAGATTGGTATGGGTCCCGCTTGTCGTGGCAATGGCTATATCTGTGATTTTTACAGGGATTGTATTTAAACTTCGGCTGTATGATCTTGGAGATATGATGGATTATGTGAAGTATGGGGCTGTACTTTGGGGTGTGTATTTTGTCGTTCAATTAGTAAATTTGAAAATGCTGCAAAGACAGATTGTCAATCGATTAGAAAAAGTGAAACTATAAGAGGGAGGAAGAGGAATGGAAGATAGCCATGCAGTAATTAAAACAGAGGGATTGATTCGTAATTATACTGTGGTAGAGGATAGTAAGAAACGTGTCATTGAGGTACTGAAGGGCTTAGAGTTCGATGTGAAAAAGCAGGAATTTGTCGGTATTATGGGACGCTCCGGCTGTGGAAAGAGTACCCTTCTTCGGGTGCTTGGAATGATTGACCGTCCGACAGGAGGCAAGTTATATTTTAAAGGAAATGATACGGACGATCTGTGGAAGGACGAATTTGCAGACATCCGAAGAAGAGAGATTGGTTTCGTGTTTCAGGACTTTTATCTGATGGACAGTCTGACGGTGCGGGAGAACATTATGCTTCCAAAGATTCTGGATAAGGCTTCTGCCGATGAATGTATAGACGCATCAGAAAAATATGCCGATAAATTAGGGATTACGCCGCTTATGGAGAAAAAACCTTATGAATTGTCCGGCGGCGAGAAGCAGAGGGTGGCAATCTGCCGTGCACTTGCCAATGAGCCGGAGCTTTTGCTGGCGGATGAGCCTACAGGAAACTTAGATTCTAAGTCGGGAGATATTGTCATTGATATTATGACGAGAATTAATCAGGAGTTTGGAAAAACTATCGTTATGGTAACTCACGATCCGAAGATGGCAAGTTATTGCAGCCGCTTGATACTGTTAAAGGACGGAGTGATTCAAGACGATATGAAGAGCGATGGAGACAGAGAGGAATTTTACCAGAAGATTTTACTGAAGATGAAAGAGTTGTAAAATAAGTATGGAAAAAGAAAAGAGACAGACAAAATATATTCTTAAAACTATATGGTCTTTTGTACAATGTTCAAGGAAAACATTTGTGATATTGAGCATGGGAGTTATCATTGCGTCTCTAACTACTTTTTTTAGACCGCAAATTGTCAGCAGATTGACGGATGAGGGATTAGCGGCAAGACGATTTGACGTTGTTTTACTTTGGTGTGGTATGCTGACGCTTGTTTCTATGTTGGAATATGGTAACGAATTGTTTCAGACAAAAGTGTTTGTCAGAATTAGTAACCAGTTTGCACAGAATTTATTTGTAAAAGCGCTGGGGAAAATATTAAGAGCACCTTATAGTTATACACAGTCTCGTGCATCAACAGAATTATTTAATACAATTAATAATGATATTAGCAGAATATCATTATTGTTAAATCGAAATAGTTTGATGTTAGTGAGACTGGGTTTTCAGATTATAGGTGGCATTATTGGGTTGATAATGCTTGAATGGAGGGTGGCACTTTTAGTATTTTTGATCGTTCCATTAAAACATTTTGTTGTATTGAGAATGTCGAGTAAAAAGACAGTTTTAACAGAGAGATATATTCAGGAATGGCAAAAGTTCAGTGGATGGTTTGGAGAACAGACGAATGGTGTAATAGAGATAAAACTCTGGAATTTGTATGGTAAAAAGTATAAAGAGTTTTTAGAAGAATACAAGAATGTACCCAAGCTTAATGAGCAGTTGGAAATCTGCGATGGTAAAGAAAATATTATGAGTCAAGGTATATCATTACTTCTTGAAATTCTGGTATATATATGCTGCGGGTACTTACTTTGCAAAAATCAAATGAGTATTGGCAATGTATTGGCATTTTTATCTTATGTAATGTATGTCTCTGCGCCAGTAGATGCATTTACCAGTATTCCTTACATATGGGCTCAGATTAAGCCGTCGGCGGAACGGTATGTGGAAATTTTGGAATGGCCGGAAGAACCATTTGGATTTATGGAGAATAGTTCGGTATATCAATCAGAACTGATTTTTCAGGATGTAACATTTGCTTATACCGACAAACAGAACATCTTGGAAAATGTTAGTTTTAAAGTTAAAAAGGGTGAAAAAATTGCGATTGTCGGAGGAAACGGTGAGGGTAAAACAACTTTGATTTATCTAATGCTTGGAATTATTACACCGGTTAGTGGAGATATTTATATGGATGGTAAAAGTATTAGAGAGATAGGACTAAAAAAATGGCGAGAGCATTTTGCTTTGATAGGACAGAAACCTTATTTGTTTCAAGGGACGATTAAAAGTAATATAGATTTATATGATAATATGACAATGGAGCAGATAGAATCATTTGCACAAAAATGTGGGTTGGATATGAAGATGGAGAGCAGAGCGGAAGGATATGCCTATCGGATTACAGATAATGGGACGAATCTGTCTGGAGGTGAGAAGCAGAAAATTGCATTTTTGCGGGCAATTATGAAAAATGCGGAGATTATTATTTTGGATGAAGCATTATCTAATTGTGATGAAAAATCAAGAAAAATTATCCGACAGATTGTACTGGATGAGACATTTGATAAAACGGTGATTCTTGTGAGTCATTATAAAGAGGATTTGGATGGTGTACAGAGAGTTTATGAGATAAAAGACGGAAAATTGTGGGTAAATTCAATTCACTATTCTGGACAAGAGCACAAAAGGATAATGTACGCCGGAGGTTAGCCCGTCAGATTTTCCACTCGATTTCTACTTTCTCATTGGTCGCCCGGATAACGGTTATCAGTGCGTCCACTACCTGCCGCTTGTCCTCAAAGCTGACATTTTCCCAATCGTCCAGATAGCCGGAAATGCTTTCTATCTTTTCGGCTGGCACAGCGTCCGCAGACAATTTTGCAATCTCATTGGAAATGCTCTGCCGCTTTGCGTCCAGTTCCTCAATCCTGCTGTTTACGTAGGAGAGCAAAACCGGGCTTGCGCCTGTCAGCGTGTCAAGCAGCTTTTCAATCTCGCTCTCCACCTGCGCCAGTTCCAGCCGCTTCGCTGTCAGCTTTGGGGAGATTTTCGCCGCCTTTTTCCGTCCTGTCAGCGTCTTAAAATCTTTCAGCTTCTTTACCATCGCCCCATAGACAACCGCTTCCAGTTCGTGCAACTTCACACACCCGCAGCCGGGACAAGCCCCGCTGTCCGCATGGACGGTACAGCGCATATAGAGGATACCGTTGGAGTGTGCCGACATGAGCGCATAACCGCATTTTCCGCACTTGATTTTTCCCGCTGTCCAAGTGTTCCGGGCTTTCCTTGCGGGCTGGTAGGTATGGCTGGCAAGCAGCTTCTTTCTGCATTTTAGCCACAGTTCGGAGGGGATAAAGCCCTCGTGGGGAGCAAGCACCAGCGTCTGCCCTTGCAGGTGTTTATGTTTGTCCTCGGTGTTCCCCTTGCCCTGATAGTAATAACAGCCGTTTGTCCCCGCAAAGTCGGCGGCGTTATTGTAAATATCCGTTCCCTGGCTTTTGTAGAACTCGTATATGTCGAGGTCAGCCATGACATAAATCGGGTTGCGTAGGATAACGCTCAAAGTTGCCCTCGACAGCGGCCTGCCATGATAGGTACGCATACCGTCCGCTGTCAGTTTCTTTGTAATGTCATGCAGGGACACCTGCGGGTCTGCGTACATTTCATACATCTGCCGCACAAACGCCGCTTCTGCCGGCTCAATGACCAGCTTCTTTGTCCGCACCCCGTCCATCACATACGGCTCTGTCCGAAACCCGTAGGGTGTTTTCCCTCCCATCTTGAAACCCCGCTGACAGCGGGAGTGCCATGCGTCCTGCACCCGCTTCTGTATGGTTTCCCTTTCAAGCTGGGCGAACACGATACAGATATTCAGCATAGCCCGCCCCATCGGGGTGGAGGTATCAAACTTTTCCGTAGAGGACACAAACTCCACTTCATACTTTTGGAAGTAGTCCATCATCTTCGCAAAGTCGAGAATGGAACGGCTGATACGGTCCAGTTTGTAGACCACTACTTTCCGCACAAGTCCGCTTTCGATGTCCCTCATAAGCTGCTGGAACTCTGGACGCTCCGTATTTTTCCCGGAATACCCTTTGTCTTTGTACTCTTTACAGTTACTGCCTTTTAGTTCATATTTGCAAAACTCAATCTGGCTTTCAATGGAAATGCTGTCCTTTTTGTCCACCGATTGTCTTGCATAGATCGCGTCTATTCGATTATCCATATTGTCGCTCCTTTTCTAAAAAAGAAACGGAGCTACTGACAGTTTCATTATACCGCCAGCAGCCCCGCAAATCAACGATGGCTTCGGAAAAACTTACGCCCCGGCTTCCTCTTTCTGCCGCTTGTCGGCGTACTTGCGGAACACCTCATAAAGCTGCTGTTCCAGCTCCCGGCGTTTCTCCGCTTCCTGCTCCGGCGTGAATATTGGGGAGAGATTTTCCAGCGTGATTTCCTTTCCCTGAAAAGTCACGATTTCGGTTTCTTTCTTGTATCTGATACTGTTACTTATAAAATCACCTTTCCTTTCTGCAATGCTGCTGCCGTTTCAGTTCTGCCAGCACCTCCGGCGGGATACGCTCAACCAGTCTTTGGATATTGTGCAGTTCGCTTTCTAACTTCGCCCGTTCCATACGGTCTTGCATTTTGCCGCTTTCGCTGGCTTTGGCTCTGGCTTCCAACTGCTGATTTTCTTCCAAAAGGCCATTGATTGTGACCTTGTACTTTTTCAGTTGCCCGGAGAAGTTGTCCATCTGCGGGAACCATTTTTTCAGCATAGCGAGGGCTTCCTCTTTCTTCTTTCCGGCGTTCAGTGGGTTAATGCTGTCAAGGGTGACTTCAATGGCTCTTGCCTGTTTGGAGAGGGAAACCGCCTGTTTGAAAAGCCGGGTGGGGATATGCTTCCTGCCCGTCTTGCTGGCGCTTTCCCCACGCTCCAAATCTGTGTATTTCTCCACCATGTAGGCGTGAAAATCGTCCTGCCATTTTGTCAAATTCGCCCGGTTGCCTAAAATCTCTTTGGCGCACAGGCGGTTGTCCTGTGTCAGCGGAACAAAGGTCAAATGCAGGTGTGGCGTTTTCTCGTCCATGTGAACCACCGCCGACACGATATTTTCTTTGCCCACTCTTTCAATGAGGAAGTCCGCCGCTCGCTGGAAAAACGCTTGAATTTCCTTTGGGGACTTCTTCTTAAAAAACTCCGGGCTGGCGGTAATCAGCGTATCTACAAACCGGGTGCTGTCCTTGCGGGTGCGACACCCTGCCTGTTCAATGCGGTTCTGGATAAAGTGGTAGTATCTACCCTCTGGCTTAATGATATGGAAGTTGTACTTGCTCCGGCTGGTGTCAATGTCGGGATTGCTGGCGTACTGTTCCTTTTGCCGTTCGTGATGGGCTTCCAGCGGTCTTGCCGGGTTGCCCTTGTGCTTTTCAAACCGCAAAATTGCGTGCTGTGCCATGAAACTCCTTTCCCCGTTCCCTTCCTTTCCAGCGGGTTTCCCCGCCAAAATTATCTCTGATAGGATAGGAATGAAATAGATATAAATCAATCGTTTTAATCTTTGTATTTCTATATACCGTCCAGTTTCCGTACTTCAAGAGGATTGATTATCGTACTTGTCGAGTACGGTTTTCAATTCGACCGCGTACCATAATCGGATTTCTTAAAGTCGGTGTTTGAAACCGCTTCATAAGATTTTGGATAAATGCGATTGGGTTTTCCGCAGCCCTGTTTCTTAATGTCAATCAACTCCGCATACTGCAACTCTCGCAAGGTGTTGACTGCTTTTTGCCGCCCACAATGGAGCAGGGCAACCACCTCGCAAATGGGATAATACAGGTAAATGCGACCGTACTCGTCCGCCCACCCGTTTTTCCGGGATAACTCCGCCCGCCGCAGGATAAAGGCATACAGCAGCTTTGCTTCGTTGGATAAGGGCTGGAATGTGGGCGCTTCAAAGAGAAAATTGGGGAGCCGGGTGAAGCTGGACGCCTTTCCTGGCTGATGAATATAAATCATGCTTGTCATAGTATGCTTTGTGGACGGTTAGAAAGGCATTTTCAGGGGAGGGCGATACTTTATACCACTTCTTCCGGTTCTGCCCTCTGAACGCTTTATAAATCAAGGACTTTTCAGCCCCTAACTGTCCACGCTCGACCTCCTTTTCCGTTCACTTTCTGTTTTCTGCCGCCTGTGAACTCTGGCGGCACAGTCCGGGCAGTATTTCCCTCGGTTGGATTTTGGGACGAACACACCGCCGCAGACCTCACAGCGTTTCAGATCCTTATTCCGGTAAATCGCCGCTTCCAGCGTCCCCATAAGTGGTAAGACCGCCCAACGGAACCACTTGCAGCAGACCGAGAAAGAAATCATCTGCGGGCAGGTGTGGCTGTCCCAGTCGCCAAGGGCGATACAAGCCCCGTTTTCACAATTACAGCACTCCCGCCGGATAAGGGCGTTTGCCTGTTTCCTCTGCGCCGGGTTCATGCAGTAGAGGGAACCGTCCGGTCTGCGCTCTATGGGTGGCAGTCGTTTATATGGATTATCTCTCATGCGTTTCCTCCATTTGCTTTTTCGCTGCCGTTCTCTCCGAAAGGTTTTCCGACGTTGGCACGCTCCCCGGACTTCGGGACAAGTTGTCCCGAAACTGGCTCCTTGCGTTGCTTCCCCTGCCGGGAAACGCCTTTCGAACGGTCATTCTGTTTTCAAGGTGCGGCTCATCGATGAACTAAGATAAGTCTACACCTAAATGACCGCCCGTCCCGTATATCCATAATGTAGGAAATCAGCCCGGAAAACTCGCTATTTCCACGCTCTCGGAATTGTGGTATAATGGAAACAGCAAAGCGACAAATGACAATTTGTCTAAATAAATCAAGATAAGCACGTTGTTAATTATGTATATTAGAGGTGGGTATGATTGAATGAGAGAAATAGAAACGGTACAGAAAATACAGGACTATATACGCATACATCATAAAGATGCTAATTTCAATATAAATGATATCTGTTCTAAGATTGGGTATTCAAGGCGACAAGTTGACAGAATTTTCAAGAAGTATCTGAACAAAACATTACAAGAATATGTTAGTGCAGTTTGTTTAACGGATAGCGCAAATGAATTATTGAATACAAAAAAAACAATTTTGGAAGTCGCATTGAACAGCCATTATAAAACGCACGAGGGATTTTCGCGTTCCTTTTATAAAAAATTTCATATCAATCCCTCTGTATATCGTGAAAAAAAGATTGCTATTCCATTATTCATACAATATCCGATTAGTCACTATTATGCTTTGTTTAAAAATAAGGAGGAATTATTTATGGGTAATGATTTAAGTTTTTGTATGATTACTGTTAAAGAACGTGAAAAAAGGAAGTTGATTTATCTCCCGTCACACCATGCACAAGATTATTTTTCGTATTGCGAAGAAGTTGGCTGTGAATGGGAAGGTCTGCTAAATAGTATTCCAGAAAAATTTGAACCTGCTGCTTTGATTGAATTACCAGACAAATTAGTCGAAAATGGTTTTTCAAAGATAGCAGCAGGCGTTGAAGTGCCATTAGATTATGATAAAGAACTTCCAGAAACATATAAAACAGTGGAACTTCCAGAATGTATCATGCTTTATTTTCAAAGTGAACCATACGAGAATGAAGAGGACTTCTGTAAGGCGATTGAAATCACATATGCAGCGATAGGAAAATACAATCCTGCGGTATATGGTTATAAATTCGCATATGATATAGCCCCAAGTTTTAACTTCGGTGCAGATACAAGTACGGGAGCAAGGATAGCTGTTCCAGTAATACTAACGGCTTGAATAGCTATAAATTCCAGTTCGTATAGAGCATGATGAATTAGAATTTGAAAGGTAAAAATATGAAACCAGAAGAAATATTAAAGTATTGTCTTAAAAATTTAAAAGATACAGTTTTGGTAGATAGCTGGGGAGAAAAGGGAATATTTTATAATCCCAATCATGTTTTAAAAAGAGGCGTGTATATACTTACAATAAAAGAAAAAGATGGAGATAATGACAACGGCTCAAATTTGGATAGAGAAAATGTATACAGAGTTAATTTAGGAATTCGCAAAAAAACTTTTATAGAATTATTTAGTGATGTACCTAAAAGACCAAGTGCGGGAGAAATAGTAAGTATGAATTATGATTTCACAGAATTAAATAAGATAATTCCACATCCTGTATATGCTTGGATGGGCTGGATTTCTGTATTAAATCCGTCAGATAAAACCTTTGAAAAATTAAAACCATTTATTCAAGAAGCTTATGAATATGCCGTAGAAAAATTTAAGAAAAGAAAAGTATAAATCCGAAGTTGTAACAAAGATTATTTATACAACGAATGGAGGTATACTTTTGGAAACAGTAGAATTAAGATTTCAATATACTCAAAGTGAATATATAAGAGCAGAAAGGCAATATTTAATTTCTAGTAAAATTATACATAAATATGATATTGCTTTAGTCACTGTATTTTTGCTGCTGTCGGTAGTTTATATGCTGTTCACCTCTTTTAGCATATTTAGTATTTTAATATTTGGATTGGTAATTGTTGTAACTGCATTGGGAAGCTATTTATATATTCTAATGCCTATACTGAAATTCAAGCAAACTGCAAAATATCATGAGGAATATACGCTGGTATTCTCAAAAGAAACAATTAAATTTAAAACACAAAGCATTGAATCAGAAATGAAGTGGGATATTTACTCTGCACTATGGGAAAGCCATGATTTTTATTATTTAATTCAAGCACCACGAATATATACGTTAATTCCAAAAAGAGTTTTTAAAGACCTAAACGAAAAACAACTATTTGAAGAAATTACACAATCAAGAGTAAAAACAACAAAACATGTATAATAAACATACCCCACAATGTAACAACTTCCTATTTTATAGAGTGGACAAGGAGGGAGAGCATGGAACTATCCACACAAGAACGCTTAAAAGACCTGCGTGTGGAGCGTGGCTTGACACTGGAACAGCTTGCGGAGCAAACGCACCTCTCCAAGTCTGCGCTGGGCAGTTATGAAGCGGATGACTTCAAGGATATCAGCCACTATGCTCTTATCAAACTGGCGAAATTTTACCGCGTGACTGCCGACTATCTGCTGGGGCTGTCCGAAACAAAAAATTACCCAAACGCCGATCTTGCAGACCTGTGTTTGAGTGATGATATGATTGAACTATTGAAAAGTGGGTTGGTAGACAATTCCCTCTTGTGTGAACTGGCGGTGCACCCGGATTTTCCCCGGCTGATGGCTGACCTTGAAATTTATGTGAATGGAATTGCCGGGAAGCAGGTGCAGGGCGCAAACGCCATTGTGGACGCTATGAGCGCAACCATTATGAAGCAACATAATTCCGGCTTGACCGACCCGCAGTTAAGACAGCTTATCGCCGCCCATATTGACGATGACAGCTTTTGCCGCTATGTGATACAGCAGGACATAAACAATATAGCATTTGACCTGCGGGAAACCCACAAGGACGATTTTTTCAGCGTCCCGGAGGATAACCCGCTGAAAGGATTGTTGCAGGCCGCAGACGAAGCCGCCAGCGAGGACGATGACATGGAGC
The DNA here is from genome assembly GCA_910578495.1 of uncultured Dorea sp. Taxonomy (GTDB): domain Bacteria; phylum Bacillota; class Clostridia; order Lachnospirales; family Lachnospiraceae; genus Dorea_D. Next base: position 58,048 of record CAJTRE010000009.1, on the reverse strand, counting down.
AAGCATCTATGGCTTTTATCTGCAAACAGCTCAAATTGAATTTGAAGAAGCTGTCAGAAGAAGAAAAGAAGTGGCTGAAAAAGATTGCGGAGAAATCGGACTTGCTGAAAAATCCAACCCCACAGCGGGGGAGAAAATAAAAGAGCAGAAAACCAAAGTATGCGGAGGTATTTATGAAGAAAATTCTTGTTTTATGTATTGCACTTATTAGTATGGCGGCCTTAACATCATGCAAAAGTTCCATAGCCAATGCCAATACCGCAGATGGTGTAAAAATCGAAATGCAATTAAATGAAAATTATGATGATACAGAACCATTTATCAATGAAAAGCTATTTTGTGTATCAAATGATTTAGAGAATGTGACAGCAAAATGTGAATTGGAAATGGATGGAGAAAAAGGAATTTTAGAAATCAAGAACAATAAAACAAATGAGATTTTATGGAGTAATACATGGGACGGAGCAGTTGAATTAACTACTTTTTCCATTTCACTGGACAATCTAAAAAAGGATGACGAATATGCTGTATGTTTTACAGGGACAGGAATAAAAAATACAATAATTTCTATTAGCTTTGAAAATGATTATGTTCAAGAACGTGAAAAGCCACTCAAATAATTTCCTAATCTATCGGGGAAATAGCAAAGCCAGCCGAGCCAGTCAACGGTCAAGATGAACGGCGCATAAATGCGCCGCCGCTGACAGTCCCGCCTGTCTTTGCTGATGGGTAGTCAAGGCGGGAAAGCCCTAAAATGGCTTTCCTGCCCATTTCAATTTTGAGAGAAAAATCCGTCTTCTTTTTTGTGAGTGTGGCTATCCGTTTGGGACACTTTGTCTCATAGTCCGGCGTGGAACGGAAGTTCCATATACGCCCTGTCTGCTGATAAGACCAGTCTTGCGCTTGCGGCTCCACGTCACGCAATCACAGCCCTGTTTTCCTGCCGCTCCAAATGCTATTGCCTTTCCCGGTGGCAATCCCATTTTCGCAGCAACGCTGACAGAGCGTATAACACACTACACTTTGCAAGCAAAGTCGTGTGCCAAGGGGCAAGCCCCTTTGGAAACCCCAACAAACAACAAAAAGGCTGAATATCCCGCACTTTCCCTGTGCCGGATATTCAACCTTTATTTGTTGTCAGCAGCCCCATTTCATGGTCTGCCTTTTGTGTCCTTGTCCATAATGTTTCACAACTGTTAACTTGTCATAGAACAAAGACGAATGATAAATATATGTAGAATACTGGGAGAAAACAAATGATTGAAGTAAAAGATCTTAATAAATTCTATAAAAACAAACAAGTGCTTTTTGATTTCAGCACAAAAATTAATTTGAAGGAAAGTTGCATTTATGGTTTGTTAGGCCCGAATGGAGCTGGAAAAACAACGTTTATAAAAGTATTAACGGGATTATTAGATTATTCATCTGGTAATATACAGGTTTCTGGAGAAAAAAGCTATATAAAGTGGTGTAAAGAAAATATTGTTCTGATTCCGGCCGGAGAACGAGGGCTCCGCTATAAAAACACCGTTTATGATAATATTATGTTTTTTGCCGTAATGAAAGGAATTAAGGAGAAAAAAGTAAAAAATCTAATTGATAAATATGCAGATGCTTTGCATTTTACTGATTTTTTAAAAAGACGTGTAGAAACCCTTTCAATGGGTGAAAAAAAGAAGGCGATGTTATTATGTGGGTTGTGTACGGATATGAAAGTTTTAATCATGGATGAGCCGTCAAATGGACTCGATATTGAGTCACAAGCAGAAATGAAAAAATTAATTCAAGATTTGTCAGAGACGTATAATAAAACGTTTATAATTTCTTCGCATGATTTGGACTTTCTAAATGGCATGGCACAACATTATATTTTTATATTCGAAGGGAAAAATGCCGGAGAAGTAGACAGAATTATGGAAACAGAAGAAATCAGAGAAATTTATATGAAAAAGAGAAGAGGAATGGGTAATGACGAATTATTTTAATGCTGTCAAATGGGAGATTGTTTTAGATACCAAAGAATATTTAAGATACAGAATAGGATTACTTACCGATTTTTTCATTTTTACCGGTACATTTCTAGCTGTCTATTTTATGGGAGTCGGCCAGATTTTCGCTTCATTTTATAATACAAGCGAAACTGGTGGCCATGTACTTGTTTTAATCGGATACATTTTTTGGCAGAATGCCAGTACGGCACTTGGATATTGTGTAAGCTCCATTTCTTCGGAAACATCTCAAGGTATTTTCGAAACCAGACTACAATTCAAATATGCATGGAAAGTATTCTGTTTTTTCGTTTGTTAGTCAGTTGTCTGATCCATTTGATAACATATACAGGGATTCTTTTGTTTAGTAATTTTGTGATAGGTTATAGTATGAAGGATGTCGGAACGGTTGTTTTAGCCATATTGATCAGTTTATTTTCTCTTGTGGGAATGTATGGAATGGGAATGATTTTTGCAAGTGTTTGTATATGTGAAAAAAGAGTAGGCTCTTTAGTTTTGATAGTGCAGACAATGTTACTTTTGGTTACAAATGCTTTATCCCCTGCCAGAGAACCTCTTATATATTTAATCCCATTTACTAGTGGAATAGATATTGTGAGAGAGATATATATGGGTAACAAGGTATCAATTTCATTAGTATTCATATATGTGCTCGTTAATGTGGTATGGATGTTATTGGGAATCATTTGTTTCCGCTTTGCGTTAAGACATGAAAAAAGATATGGAGCTTTTGATAATTATTAAAGGCTCCATACAAGAGTTTTTGGAGTAAAAATAGTGACATCAAAGAAAAAATTTATTTTATTAGTTGTAATTATGTTAGGGTGTAGTGGGTATGCTGCGAGCAAAGATTTTATGGATAATACTGAAATAGCAGTTAATGAAACAAACGAGGGAGCAGTTGTGGAAGATAATGTGACGAATCCCAAGGTATTATTAGAAATTTGTTCAGTGAAGAAGTTAAGTCTTCGACCTCAGAGATACAAGTGAAAATTGTTAATAATAGTAATCAGGACATATTAACAGGGGAAGAAAAATACTTTAGCTGTATGTTGGAGGGGATTTCAGAAAGAGGATTGTATAGAATTAAAAAGCCATATTCTATGGACAAGGAAAATGGTATGTCTTCAATGGAATATGTATATGCAGAATTTCAAATATTTTAATCGGCCCCTCCTAATGCGGATATGTCAGATGTAAAGAAACAAGGGAGCATGTGATGGAAAAAACAGAAATAAAAAGAATACATAGAGTAGAAAAAATATATTTATATTTAAATTGCCTGTTCGAATTTTATGCCGGAATTACTGGTGCAACATTTATATTATTCTTATATAGCAATCATCTTGATACGATGCAAACAAACACTATTGTTGCATAATTTTTCTGTTTTGTAATTCAATCCCATTATTTGTAGTGGCTCAAATCTGCCTTGGTATAGCTTGTGCGTTTGAATCAGGAACATTAGATGCATGGGTTATAGAAAATACTTCCCAAAAAGAAAGTGAACATATTTTTGTAAAAAAGAATAAATTTATTTCGATTATGATGTTAGTGGCAGGATTCATAGGTGGAGTTATTGCTGATGTTTATTTAAAAGGGATTTTTCTGTTTGCGCTAATAGCCTCTTCAATATTTGTTATCCTTAGTGTTTTTGTAATGCCTAAACTGCAAGAGGATGGTAAAAGAGAACGGAAATATAGTGTTTTGGAAAATGTAAATGGAATGAAAAAAATTATTAGTGATAGTTTTCAATATTGTGTTAAGGATAAAAATATAAGAAACATTATTTTATTCAATAGTGTTTTGACATTTGCATTTTCTCCGGTATTCGTTTTCTGGTCACCGGTATTGCATGATTTTGAATATGTCAACTATACGGTCATAGGAATGGCTTGGATTTTGATGCGGGCGGCTATGTTGGTGGGGAATATGGTGTTGGAGAAATGGTTGCATACAACATTTTTTGCGCTTTCTGTGGTGTCAGTTGCTTGTGGTTTGTGTATGGTAGGTCTTGCATTTTTAAAACAATTCTGGCTGTTATTTATGGGTATATTGTTATTTGAATTTCTACTGGGATTAATTTACCCGCTGAAAGAAACCGTTTTAAATATGGGAATCGAGAGTGGTAATCGTGCTACGATTTTATCGTTTAATTCGTTAGTGGCGTGTTTATTTAATTATGCTTCTATGATTTTAATGGGGAAATTGGCAACTGTTTTTTCGATAGAAATGACATGGGTATGTAGTGGGATTATTCTTGTCGTTATTTCAATTTTAATATTAGTTCCCAATATCAAAAAAGCCGCATAAGTGGCTTTTTTGATGTCTTTAGAAATTCTTTTGATTTATCACTGAATCTCTTTAATATTTTTTTGCTATATTATGGTAAACGTCAAATTACTCGTCTTGGCGAATTAGTTTTTTATGAGACACTCTAAAAACACCAATAATAGTTTTTTAGAGGAGATTAACTATTATGGATTAATCAACTCATGAAATATACAAGAGTTTTTCTTTGAAAAAAGTCATGTCCTAAAAAGTGGCTATTGGAGGGCAGCTACTTGATTCTTGAAAAAAAGGATATAGAATTAAATTAATAGTTATAAGTTAGAGGGGACAGGAGAAGTTGTTAATGAATTAAATTATTATAAACTTTCTGATTCCGAAAACAAAATTGTTTTTGAACTTGAGGAATTAACAATTGTAGAATTTATAGAAAATGTTTATGGTAATGAGGCTATTATTTTTAAACAAGCTACAGATGATGGTGTTCAGAAGGTCAACATCAACGTAAGTTTTAAAATAACGTATTCATTGGTACGGTGGTGTGTGAGGGCGATTTAACAAATAAAATGTGTGAACATTAATTTTAAAATCTAATAAATAGAGAAAAATAGAATGAATTTCAATGGATATCAAAAAATACTTATATATTAAATGATTTTGTTGATAGATTAGTGGCTAAAAGGTATTATATAGAAAGGAGGAGATTCCAATGGAGAAGTTGGTGAATAAAAAGTGACGGGAAATTGTTAAAGAAAAGAGGAGAAGAATATGAAGAAAAAAATTATAAAAATATTTGCAGTTGCAGTAGTAACAATGATGGTTTTGTCGATGGGAATCTTATCGGTAAATGCGGCTGATATCCAACCAAGAGGTCCGTTATGCCCTTGTGGAGGGACTTTGCTTGCGTCTAAGTCATATACTAAATGGGTGACATCTAAGTCAGTAAAATGTGTACATGGATACGCATATGGCACAGACCAGCACCAAGAGAGGACTGTGACAACTACAATGAAGTGTAATAGATGTGGCACTGGGTATGTCTCAGGAAAAACTAAAGAAACACGAGTATACTGTACAGGTCATAATTAGTGCTAAAAGTATATAAAGTGCATTTATATTTATAAGAATATATTGAATTATAAAGGATACAATTTTTGCAAATAACTAATATATAGTTTTTTAGACATTTATAAGCCATGTATTTTTAAATGCATGGCTTAAAGTCAATGCGAGGAGGGGTTCTATGAAAAAATTTAGTTTGTTTCTGGCGGCAATGTTAACGGTAACGATATTTGGGGGATGTAGTGGAAATCAATCTTCTCATTCTGATGAAAAAGAAATTTATATGTGTGTGAGTGAGTATTTATATAAAACAGTAGAAACGATCGCACAAGTGTATAAGGAAGAACATCCAGGAGTAACGATTCGATTGGAAATGCTTTCGGAAGAACAGGAAGACGAAGCGAAATTAAAGCAAATGAAGACAGATATTATGTCGGGAAAAGGACCGGATCTTTTTATTTTGCAAGCAAGAGGCGCTGAAGCGGATGACAAGAATTTTTTATTCCCAAATGTTAGTAAAGCGATAGAAAGTGGAGTGTTCTGTAGTTTGGATGATTTTCTAAAAAAAGATAAGAACTGGGAGGCAATCAATATTCCAGAGGCAATTTTGAAGGCGGGAACTTATAATGGCCGGCAATATATTCTTCCAATCACAATAGATTTACCAATGTTTGTACAAGAAGAAACGGATAAGGTTGACGTTTCAGAAGAAAAAACGTTGATGGATTGCATGAAAGTGATACAAGAAAGTGGAAATAAAAAAGCACTGAATGAAATAGACAGCTACTATTTGACTTCAAGACTTCAACTGATGGAAAGTGCGTTGGATTACGAAGAACAAGAAGTGCTATTTGATAAGGGAAAATATGTAGAACTTGCGAATTGCTTGACAAGTATTAGTTTGCAAATAGCAGAACAGCAAGGCAATGAATCTTCCGAACTTTCACAACATTCTGGAACATCATTTTTTGTGAATAGTAGTTTTGAAGAAGAAAATTTGGATTATCAGGTACTTCCTACAGCTATGGGGAAACGGACGGCATGTGTACAAAGTTACGGAGCGGTAAGTTCGAATGCAAAAGAAAAAGAGACAAGTTATGATTTCCTGAGATTTTTTCTGGATACAGAAAGGCAAGGAGGAAATACAACGAAATATCCGGATTCTCCTATTGTAGCCGGTACAGATTATCCAGTAAACCGAGATGGGTTTGAAAGTTACTTGAATGAGAAGCCTGCAAAAGAAAAAGTATTGAGTTGTTTTGACTGTATAGAAGAATGTGTGTTTTTATCTCAGGCAAGCAGGGCGGCAGGAGAACAATTGTTGGAGGTAAGAAACCGGATCATCGGTGGAGAGTCTCCGTATTCGGAAAAAGAATTGAAAATCTTTGCGGATGAAATGTACAAAAAGTACGAGATGATTTTAAAGGAGTAGAGCCTATGCGAAGTAAGAAAAACAGTGGATTGCCGCTTGTGCTGCCGGCGCTCCTTGGATTTTTGATATTTTATTTTATTCCGTTCTTGATTACGATTTGGTATTCGTTTTCTTTTGGAGCAGGAGCAAGGGAATTTGTCGGCCTTGATAATTATAAAAATGTATTACAAAATGATTTGTTTCTATTGGCAATGAAAAACACTGTGAGATTTCTTGTAACAGGAATACCTATAATCTTGGTGTTGTCCTTTGCATTGGCTCTGCTGTTTCAAATTCCATTTCGAGGAGAACGGTTTTTCCGGTTGTCATTTTTATATCCACTTATGCTTCCGGTTGCGTCTATTGTTATGGTGGTACGTCTTCTTTTTGAAAGAAATGGAATGTTAAATAGAATATTCTTAGAGGGAAATACGGATTGGGTCAATACGGAATGGGCTTTTGGAATTCTTGTTCTTTTGTTTTTGTGGAAAAATACCGGGTATCATGTTCTAATCTTTTTCTCAGGACTTGAAATGATTCCAAAAGAATATTATGAAAATGCAAAACTGGATGGTGCAAGTTATCTTATATGTTTTCGAAGTATTACTTTTCCACTTATGCTTCCGATATTGGGATTTAATTTTTTGCTTTCTATGATGAATTCGTTTAAATGTTTTCGAGAGGCGTTTTTAATCGGCGGAACACATCCTCACGAAAGTATTTATTTGTTGCAGCATTTTATGAACAATAATTTTGAAAATTTGAATTACCAGAGAATTTCTGTGGCGTCAGCTGCTATGTTTGCTGCGATTGTTTGTGTAGGTGTTTTTGCATTGGTTTTATATAGACAGGGAAAGAGGGGGGGCAAGATGAAAAAAAGACATACATATTACAGTAAATTGATTTTTGTTCTAATGCTGGTTTTATCTTTGATTGTACTTGCTCCGGTTATTTATATGATCGTAAATTCTTTTGCTCACCCAAAAGAAGTAATGTATATGTACAATGGAGAAATATTAGGGCTTTTTCCACAGAAATTTTCGCTTATGGCATATTATAAGATTTTGTTTTCGGAGCCGGATTATTTGTTGAAATTCTGGAGAAGTCTTGGAATGTGCCTTCTTATTTCAAGCGGACAGACACTGGTTGGCTGTATGGCAGGTGTGGCATTTGCAAAGTATCGATTTGCTGGGAAAAAAATATGGTTATCTCTTATGGCACTTTTTATGCTTTTACCAATACAGGTTACCTTGTTTCCGAATTATATTGTACTTGAAAAATTGCAGATGCTCGATAGCTATAAATCCTTGATTATTCCGGGGGTTTTTGCACCTTTTGGTGTTATTTGGATGACACTTATTTTTCGAACAATGCCATCCGAGTGGATTGATGCGGCAAATGTGGATGGAGCAGGGCAATTTCGTACATTGTTTTCGGTTTTAATGCCGGCAGGAAAAACGGGTGTTGTCACTTTGTTTGTGCTTAGTTTTATCGACAGTTGGAATATGGTAGAGCAGCCGATGATTTTTATTCGGGAAGAAGCAAGATATCCGTTATCTGTATTTTTAGCAGGAATGACAGGTACCAATGTATCTCTTCAATTTGTTTGTGGAATTTTAAGTCTTCTTCCGGTCACTCTTCTTTTCCTTACATTCCGCAAAGAGTTGATGGAAGGAATAGGAGATTCTGTGTGGAGGTAGTCTATGGAAAAACAAAAAATGACGCAGATTAGTTTTTGGGTTTTTGCAATGTTATTGTTTTGTACTGTTATTTCTATTCGAATTCAAGAATTAATGAGAAATGAAGTGACGGTATTATCTCCGGTAGAGGAACGAAAGCTGCAAGGACTTTCGTTTCCTGCCAGGTGTTTATGTGAAAACAGCGATGGTATGACCGGAGTATGGGAAGTTGTTCGAGAAAAAGACGCAATGGGAGAACAGATTCGTGTACGTTTTCGTGAAGTGCAGTTGATTTCTCAAGATGAAACAACAGCTGTAATATTGAATGAAGGATATGAATTACATATTGTAGATTATTTTGCATATCCGCTTGATGAAGCAATGGTTGTAGAAATAATCAGCAATGAGCTGGAAGAACAGGCAATGAAATCTCAGTTGGATAGTCAAAAGAAAAATTTATATCAATTGGCCTTTTTCGTACTGATTTATTTTATTGTCACATGGATTGCGAATTATTTATTAAAGGGTCTTTTTCATAAGAAACCATGGCAAGCGGTTTTAGGAATTGGAATTTTAATTGTATCGGCATATTTGGTATATCATGCTATGGGAGCGGTAGATATTCCGAGAGCGTATTTGCCTGAAGAACAAATCTTTGATATTGGGTTTTATCTTGAAGGATGAATTGATTTTTGACAAATATGTATATATAATCAAATTAACAACAATAGGAATGAGTGTCGTATCTTATGCAGAAGGAACAGAAAGGTAATGGGAGAAATGATTTTAGAAGCAATTAATTTAAAAAAACTTTTTGTTGAAGGAGAAGATTGTGTAAAAGCTATTGATGACGTAAGTGTTTCTATAAAACAAGGTGAGTTTATAGCTATTATGGGGGAATCGGGTTCTGGAAAAACTACATTGCTAAATTGTTGTTCTACTATGATAAGGCCTGATTCTGGAAAATTATTGATTGAGGGTAAAGAAGTAGATTTTTATAATCCACATACCATTCAAATGCTTAGAAGAGATAAAATAGGATTTATATTTCAAGACTATAATCTTTTAGATGTACTGACTATTGAAGAGAATATATCAATGCCTTTAGTTATTAAAAAAGAAAGAAAAAAAGATATTGATAATATTGTAAATCAAATAGCGGCCCAATTAGGCATTTCGGAGATATTATCAAAATATCCAAACCAAATTTCAGGTGGTCAGAAACAAAGATGTGCGTGTGCACGAGCATTGGTGACTAATCCTAAAATAATTTTTGCGGACGAGCCTACGGGGGCACTGGATAGTAAAAATGCACAGAGTTTTCTAGAATTATTGGATGAATTAAATAGAAATTTAAATGTAACTATTCTGATGGCAACACATAATATTACTGCGGCTTATCATACAAAGAGAGTAATTTTTATAAAAGATGGAAAAATTCAAAGTGAGATAGTCAAGCAAAATGAAACCAAATTTCAGGATGAGATACTAAAAAATATAGCAAAAATATAAGAGGAGATATTTATGTATATTGCTTTGGCATTTAAAAATTTTAGAAAAAATGTAATGGAATATAGTCTATATTTAATTACACTCACCTTTCTGGCGGCTGTAATGTATGCCTTCTTTTCTCTTAGCTTTTCAAAAATATTTTTGTCATTAAGTGAAAACTTAATATATTTTTCAAATATAATTTTTATAATTACGATTTTCATATCTTTTATAGGATTTTTAGTGGTACGCTATTCCGTTAGGGCTATGACAGAAAGACGAGATAAAGAATTTAGGATATATTCCATGTTGGGCATGAGCTCTAAGAATATTATTCTAATGATTTGTATGGAGCATTTTCTATTGAATATTTTAGCCTTAGTATTCGGGATATTCTGTGGGGTTTTGCTGAATGCTCCTTTGACAAAATTAGTGCTGCAATTATTTGATGCTCATAAATATAGCTTGCAGTTTTCGTCATTGGCTGTAATATATACATCTATTTGTTATCTGTGTTTTTATATTGCAAGTATATTTGGAACGATTTCTGTAATGAGAAAAAGGTACATTTTTAAACGATATAGAAAAGGGGAAAAAGGTCACGTTGTTTCTTTAATTAGTGGAATTGTTTTTTTCTTTTGTTCTGCACTATTATTATTTTATGGCATGGAGGATCCTGAAGAAAGACTTTTGTTCTTAGGAATAGCTGTTTCACTATTATTTATAGGTGTTTATTTATTTTACAATAATGTATGCAAAGTCATGATATTGTCAAAGACATTGACTGAGAAGTGGAAAAGCAGAAATTTATATTTTGGAGCGAATAGTATAAAAAAGTTTATGGAAAATGGAAGAAAAAATGCGGTAAATTCTTTATTAATAATGGCAACTTTAGCAACTATGTCATTAGCAATTGCAATGGGGAATATTTACCGCATAAATTTAGAGACGTTTTATCCATATGATATAGAAGTATTATTTGATACGGCGGTTACTACAGAAAGCATGAAAGAAATAGAAACATATGTGGCTTCAAATATTAAAATGCAAGATAAACGTACATATTATCTTTACACAAATGAACATATTAGGGGCGTTTCTATTTTATGTTTGAGTGATTATAACTATCTGAGAAGACAAATTGGGTTGGACGAAAAGACAATAGAGGATAACCAGTTTATAGTACATTGCGAAGAAAGAAGATACTTAGATGAAATTGATAAAAACATAGAAGCGAACCCTGGTATTCAAATTGGAAAATGGAAATTGAAAACTTCATCAAAACTAATCTTTAGTGAGGCAATGGAACAAGCACAGGCGGCTGGTAGAAATGGATATGCAATTATTGTTCCGGATAAGTTTAAGGAATATATGAATCCGGTGGAAACGAGATTGATTATTACAGCCCAAGGAAATGTGGCACCAACCTTTAAAGAGGAATTATCAAAGTATATTAATTATAAATGGAAGAGTGGAAAACAGGAAATATCAAATAATGCACATCAAGGAAATGGATCATTGTTTTATGGTGTGGTTGTTAAATCGTGGAGTGAAAGAAATTCAATGGCAGGGTTTACTATGATAGCTTTTGGTGGAATCTATTTTAGTATTTGTATATTAATTTTGGTAGGTTCGATACTCGCTTTTCAACAATATTTAGGAATGAAACAAAGCATTACAGATTATAAAATTTTGTCTGCTATAGGTGTTGGGTGGAAAGAGTGGAAAAAGGAAATTAAATTAGAAATTTTACTAAATTTTATGTTTCCTGCTATTATTCCTTTTATAGAAATTACATATATAATGCTTGTCTTACAGATAAAATATAAGTTTTATTTTTTGACAAACCGATTTATTTTATTAGAAAGCGTTATGATTACACTATTTATTTATATTTTTATTCATGTATGTTTTATGCTTGGAACATATAACACGTATAAAAAAGTTTTTGTGAAAGAAAGTGGTGCGATGTGATGAGGGTAAAGAAAAAATATAAATAAATTAATAAGAAAAAGGAAAGGAGCGTAGCTATGGGAGTGATTTTATCGGCAAAAAACTTACAGAAAATCTATGACACAGGGGAGGTGAAAGTAGAAGCTGTAAAGGACATAAGCTTGGAGATTGAAAAGGGATATTTTTATGCGATTATTGGAAAGAGCGGTTCCGGTAAATCCACCCTGCTTCATCTTCTTAGCGGCTTTGACAAGCCGACGAAAGGTACGGTAGAAATCGGCGGAGAAGATATACATAAGATGAAAGATACAAGGCTGTCGGTTATGCGGCGTGAGAAAATGGGGTTTGTATTTCAGTCCTATAACCTGCTCCCAGAATTTTGTGTGGAAGAAAATATTCGGATGCCTCTTTACTTAAATCATGTGAAATCAGATACAGGTTACATCCAGAGCTTAATGGAAAAGCTTGGTATTTATGAACTCCGTCTTAAGTTTCCGAGTCAGTTATCTGGCGGAGAACAGCAGAGAGTTGCAATTGCCCGCGCGCTGGCGGCGCGGCCGGATATTGTTTTTGCAGACGAACCGACAGGTAACTTAGACCAACAGTCAGGGAAAGATGTTCTTGGACTGTTGAAAATGATGAAGGAGGAGTGGGGACAGACAATCTTGCTCGTAACTCACGACATGGAGATTGCACAGACTGCTGACAGAGTCATTGAGATTCGAGATGGCATGGTTGTGAGAAAAGGAGTGTGAATGTTATGAGGAAGATTGTGTTGCAAAGTTTTAAGGGGCGAAAGAGGGAACTGCGTATCAGTGTTATTATGCTGACACTTATTTATATGTGTGGAATTATGACGATTCTGTTTCAGGAAAGCTTCTATCGCTCTCGGGAGAGCCTTCGTTACGACACTTATGGGGAGTGGACATGTGCGGTATTCGGAGCGGGAGACGGAACGGAGCAGATTTTGAGTGAACAGGAATCTACGAAACAGATAGGAAAGATTGTGATGCTGGGGAGCGTCAGGCATAACGGGGAACCGCTTGGCGTGATGGGAGCGGTAGACCGGACAGCACAGTCTCTTGGCAGGATACGGATGGTGGAGGGACATTTTCCGGCGGATAGTACAGAGATCGCACTTTCCGAATCGGCGGTCGGTCATTTGCCGGAGCAGGTAAAAGTCGGCGATAAGATAGAAATTGGCTTGGAAGAAAATGGAGAAAAAAAAGCTTATACTTTATCAGCCATCGTTAAATCGTGGGGGCGAGAATGGCAGACAGAAAAACATGAGCTTCCAAGTGTGATTTTGGGAATGGATAAAACGATACAGGGAGAAACATATTTTTTTATCAAGAATGACAATTTAAAAGAGATAAATCGGATACAAGAGTATCTGGAAATACTGGGAGAGGGAACGGCTGTCTATAATGAAAAGGCGTATCCGTTGGATGTAAGCGCCATAGATGCATTCTTTCAAGACGGGAAGTTTGTATTTTTCATTGTATTGGTTGCCACGCTTCTAGTCGGCTATCTGATGATGTTGACATTGAAATCCCGGAGATACAGTTTGACGGTACTGCGAGGGATGGGAGCAGACGCAGGAGAGGTAATACAACTGGTATTGTGGGAAAGTGTGTTCTTGTGGGGAATGGCGTTTTTGGCAGGAGTTCTATTAAGTGCGTTTGTGACAGGCGCAGCTTTTTACGTAGTACATATAATTGTGAAGATGCCAATCCATTTGGAAATTCAGACAGAGTATATATTGGAATACATCGTCTGCGTTACGGTTATTTATTTTGTGTGTAATCTGGCGGTGGCATTGACGGCGATCGGCTCGCAGATACGTACGACTTTTAAGTCTGACAGCGGACTTTTAGACTGCAGCGCTCCGCCGCAATTAAAAAGGGCGGAGAAGCTGACATTTTTCACTTGCATGAAGCGGAAAAGAATCTTTTACAATAAAATCTATGTCAGTCGGTTTGCAATTTCTGTTATAGTCATGGCAGTATCTGCTATTTGCCTTCAGTTGTTTATTGAGGCGAAAAATGAGTATGAGTTTTGGATGGGAGCAATAGAATATGCTTATCACTATAAGGCGGATGCTCCAGCGGAAGGATTGACAGAGAAACAAATTGAAGAGATTGAAAAAATAAATGGAGTGAAAAGTGTAGAAAAAGAGTTTTTTATTAATTCCGATACAATGATTCAGGACATAGTGGCACAAGAGATTCGGATTTCTGCGCCTGCATTTAAAAACAGCGAGTATGTGCGTGTGCACCGCAAATACACTCAGAAAAATCTTCGAGTTCCGGTGGATAAAGAGGGCGATTATTTTACCATGTGGGAATTACGGGGATTAGGCCCGCAGGACGGTGAACGGCTGTCCTATTATGAGAAAGCGGCGGATTTGGGAACGTTTGACAGAGAGGCGTTTATTGAGGGGGAGGAATGTGTATTGTTTCTTCCACCGTACCAGATCCGGGATCTGGGCATCGGGAAAGAACCGGTGTATATCGATGCGGAAATGGACGAGAGCAAGAAGGTCTATACATACGAGATGGGTGAAAATGCAATTGCTCCCGGAGACATGGTGAAAATCAGTACGCCCTGGGGTGAAAAAGAAATCAGAGTAGGAGCAGTGATTACAAGTTTGGACACTGATTTATCATCAGATATCAAGGTGGCAGCGGTGAGTGAGAAATTTTTGAAGCTTCTCTGTGGTTTTGATGAAATGCGGTACACAGCTGTCAAAATGAATCTGGATGAAACAATGGATACTGACGGTATAGGGGAAGAAATCGAAGGGTATTTTGAAGTGTTGGGGAAAGGAGCAAATCTCACAGACGATGCCGGCGCCATGCGGGGCATTGCAGAGAAGTCATTATTTGACGGAACGCAATATTTGTTTGTTTTGACGGCAGTGTGGCTTGTGTATATGCTGCTGATGTATCATGGTAATCAGGCATATTTGAAAAATGAAGGAAAACGAATCGGCGTGCTTCGTGCCCTTGGTATGGACAGAGTCATGTTGAAGTCGAGATACTTGGCGGAAAATTTATCTGAGGGCGGAACGGTCATTTTATTATCCTTTGCGATTGTGACGGGAGAATTTTTAATACGTTTAAGAAAACAAGATCCTTATGACAGTATTCATATGTTATTCCGGTCGCTGGCAGATAATCCGGAGGAGGTCAGATTATTTTTGATGGCGCTTCTTATCGCAGTTACCGTTTTCCTCGGTGTGTCCCTGGTGACACTGTATATACCGCTTAAGAAACTTTCCGACAGAAACATTGTCGAGAATCTTGGTGACGGAGAAAGAAGATAAATATGACAGGATGTGCAGGCAAGCTTGCACATCCTGTCTGCTATATCAGCGCATGGCCGAATAGTTACAAATACTGCGGTTCAGTTTCTCGATCAGATGTCTCAGAGGTTTGTACAGAATCAATGTTACCGCAACATTTCCAGCGGCATGCACAAGATCAAATGGAATCCCGGATACCCAGTAAGCCATACCGCTTTTTGTGCCCAATACAATAAAGTATGGAATTGCAAAGAGAAAACCGTAGGATAATCCGTAAGCGCCCAGGATGACGCAGCTAAACGGCAAGGATTCTTTTAAGGTTTCGTCTTTGAAAAGGAGCACGATGATTGCCAGAATACTCCACACATACAGATAACCAAACCACCATGCGCCGAAGCCATAGACACAGCCTTCTAAAAAAGCAAAGGTATAGATAGGCAGAAAGACCTTTTTTCCATAAATCTGTGTGTAAATATAGATAAGGAGCGAGATGATCTCGATATTGGGGAGTGGCGCTAACGCAATCTGGCTCACCAGAAGGATAGCTCCGAGAAACGCCAGTATGACCAGTTCTTTTGTGGTAATTATGCGATTTTTATATTCTGTATGTTCCATATTTTAGTACCCTTCGGTCAACGTCAGCTCGAATTGGTCGCCGTCCTCAATGACAAGTTCGCTGGCAGAAGTTGTTACTGCTTCTCCGCCTTCTGTAATGCACCACCACTGTTCCTTGGAATCATCAGCAGTCTCGCCGTCTACGGTGGTAATAAACAGACCATATTCACCATCATCACCTTCAGCCAGCTTGTTGTCGGTCAGGACGTTAGCCAGATATTCTTCGTCTGTTGAATAGTTAAATTTTTTCTCGGTTTTATCGCCATGCACAACGACAACGGTGATTTCCTTTTCACCGGCTTTTGCTTTTGGCATCAGCGTCTTGTAGATGCCAAACATAGCGACGGCAGCAATTATGACTGCCACAATGGCGATTAATAGTTTCTTGTTTTGTTTCTTTTCCATGATGTTTACCTCTTTCGTTTTATTTGTAGGCTTGTTTGGAAGCTTTTTATAATATGGAAACGAAGTTTCCTATATCATAAAAAAATCCGTATGGGTGATATTCCAAACGGATTTAACATCATATCTTGAATCGTACCGCAAATATATTTCAATTTACGGATATTCCTTGGATAGATAGAATGTTTCGCTTTGGATGGAAGCCCCATTCTACACATAGCAGGTAATCTGACTACGGATATAATTCCTCACAGTGACCTCATCGTTCAGGATTTGCACCTGATTCCCACTGCATATGTGCTCACTATTATAATGTATCACAGTTATATATCTATGTCTATAAAGTTTAACTATTGAATAAACAGATAAAATAAGATAAGCTATAGACAGAGGAACAGTTTGTCTAAGAGATGAGTCCGAGAAAAAGGAGGGACAGGTATGTATTCATATGATGATATTTTAAGAGCAGATCCGGAAATTGCGCAGGCGATTACAGATGAGATGGAGCGTCAGAATTCTCATATCGAGTTGATTGCTTCGGAGAACTGGGTAAGTAAAGCTGTTATGGCGGCAATGGGAAGTCCATTGACGAATAAGTATGCAGAAGGTTATCCGGCAAAGAGATACTACGGCGGTTGTCAGTGTGTAGACGTTGTTGAAAACCTTGCGAGAGACAGAGCCAAAGAATTGTTCGGATGTGATTATGTAAACGTACAGCCACATTCCGGTGCACAGGCGAATCTGGCGGCATTTTTTGCGATTCTAAATCCGGGGGATAAGATTCTCGGAATGAATCTGGATCATGGCGGACATCTGACGCATGGTTCTCCGGTGAACCTTTCGGGAAAATACTTCGAGACGTCATTTTATGGGGTAAATGCGGATGGCGTCATTGATTATGATGTTGTACGAGAGACTGCGCTTCGAGAGAAACCGAAGCTTATTATTGCTGGAGCAAGTGCATATGCAAGAATTATTGATTTCAAGAAATTTCGTGAGATTGCAGATGAAGCGGGGGCATATCTTATGGTAGATATGGCGCATATTGCGGGACTTGTGGCAGCAGGCTTACATCCAAGTCCGATTCCATATGCGGATGTTGTAACGACGACAACGCATAAAACACTTCGTGGACCAAGAGGCGGTATGATCTTATGGAATGAAGCGGCAAATGAAAAGTTTAATTTTGACAAAGCAATTTTCCCGGGAACGCAGGGCGGTCCTTTAGAGCATGTAATCGCAGGAAAAGCGGTCTGCTTCAAGGAAGCGTTGTCACCGGAGTTTAAGGAATACCAGAAACAGATTGTCGTAAATGCACAAGTGCTTGCCAAAGGGTTGATGGACAAAGGAATTAAATTAGTATCTAATGGAACGGATAATCACCTTATGCTGGTGGATGTCAGTGACAAAGAAGTCACCGGAAAAGAATTAGAAAAGCGTCTGGACAGCGCACATATAACCTGTAACAAGAACGCGATTCCGAACGATCCCAGACCGCCATTTCAGACAAGTGGAGTACGACTTGGAACTCCTGCCGTTACAACCCGCGGCATGAAAGAAGAGGATATGGAAGTAATTGCGGAAGCGATTGCGCTTGTAATTGAGGATGAAGCGAATGTGGAAAAAGTGAAAGGATTGGTTGCAGGTCTTACAGAGAAATATCCTCTGATATAACGGGAAGTGTCCCCAATCTTTAGTTGACGTGCCCTATCCTATTTGATAAAATGAAAAAAGAGAAAAGCAAGGATTTATCAAGAAACGAATGAGTTTACAGGAAAGAATGCGAAAGATAAATTATACAGGGAAAGTATCGCTCAATTAAATAGGGAGGACAAGCGTAATGGATTTGACATTTGGCGAACAGGTCAAAATTATCTTAAGCAGAAAAGGTATGACGATTAAAGAACTTGCTGAGAGCATTGAAAAGCGTACCGGAAAGAAAATGTCGCGGCAGAATCTTACACAGAGATTGGGACGTGATAATTTTCAGGAGCAGGATATGCGTATGATTGCAGGGATATTAGGTTGTCCTTTTCATCTGAACATTCTGGATGACAGTATAATTACTGAGGAAGATTTGGCACAGAATGAGGCAGAATTTAATATAGAAGAACAGGTAGAGCCGGAGATGGAAGAATCGGGCGCGTTCATTGAGGCACAAGAGATGGAAGAACCGGAGGAGTCTGTGGAAGAAATTCTTGCAGAGATCGAAGCGTTTGAGATTGAGAAACCTGAGAAAACCCCTGTAAAGGCAGAGGAGCCAAAGGCGGCGGGGCCAGTGAAGAAATCTGGGGGATGGCGGTCTTATTTGCAGAGATGGAAGAGAAAAATCGAGGATGATGGTGAAGAGCTTTCTGTAGACGAGTTCCCAACAGAGATGGAGTATGTTGAAGAAAACGAGGAATTTATAGAAGACGAGGAAATGCAGACGGAAGAAATCCAGGAACCACTCATAAATCAGATTGCAGATCAGATTGAAGAAGCGATTATGAAGAGGGCAGACGAAGAGCCGGAAGACATAACTATTGGAGATGTGAATCCGTACACCGGGCATGAATATAAGTCTAACAGTGTGCGGATGCATCCGAAACGTATCGGGTATGTGCAGGTATATGACCGAGGCGGGCATAAATGGACAGAGATGACGGAATGGGCATTTTTAGGTTATCAGGAGAGGATGAAAGCGATTCTTGGTGAAGACTATGAACCGCCGACCTATCTGGATTAGACCGGAGCGGAATAGAAAGAGAAAGAGTGAAAATACATGAACTGGGAACAGTTATTATCCACCAAAAGAAGCAGAGGTTCTACAAGCAAAACAAAACATACAAAAGGTACAGATCTGCGTAGTGAGTTTGAGAAAGACTATCACCGCATTATCGGGAGCGCATCTTTTCGGAGGCTTCAGGATAAGACGCAGGTCTTTCCTCTTGATAAAAGTGATTTTATTCGGACAAGACTGACACATTCATTGGAAGTGTCTTCATTTGCCAAGTCGTTGGGGCAGAATATCGGAGAAAATATACTGACATATAAAAAAGATCCCAGCTTTACACCGGGGATGAAAGAAGATATTTGCAGTATTCTGCAATGTGCGGGACTGATACATGATATTGGGAATCCGCCGTTCGGGCATTTTGGCGAGACAGCGATTCGTGAATGGTTTGAGCGAAACCTTCCGGTATTAAAGTTCCATGGGAAATCTGTAGAAGAAGCGTTGACAGAAGTGTCGGAACAGATGCGGGAGGATTTCTATCATTTTGAAGGAAATGCGCAAGCCTTAAGACTTGTGAGCAAGCTTCATTTTCTTGTAGATGAAAATGGTATGAATCTTACGTATGCACTCCTTAATACTATTGTGAAGTATCCGGTTTCGTCGACAGGGATTAATAAAAAGTCTGGCAATATCAAGGACAAAAAGATGGGATACTATCTTGCGGATGAAGAGATTTTCCGGGAGATACAAAAGGAGACAGGAACCAATGGCCGTCGTCATCCGCTTACATTTATCTTAGAGGCGGCGGACGACATTGCATATAAGACTGCGGACATTGAGGATGCGTTTGTCAAAGGTTTCATTAGTTATTATAAGCTTCTGGATGAATTAACAGAGCTGCAGGCAATGTATGGTCAGGGCGATCAAATATTTAATCCGGTGAAAGTGCTGGAAGATTTGTATATTAGAGGAAAAGGCAGGCATGTGCAAAAGCCGGAAGAATACGCAATTAAGAACTGGATTATCCGGGTACAGGGATTTTTGATTAACTGTGCGACATATGGATTTACGTCCAACTACAATGCGATTATGGCAGGAGAGTATCCATACGATCTGTTTCATCATACTTTTGCAGAGAAGTTAATGGATTTGTTAGGTGATCTTGCCTTTCGTGAAGTGTTTACTTCGGAGCAGATATACCGGATGGAAGTGTCTGAGGCTGCGATGATTGATTTTCTAATGGACAAGTTCGTGATGGCAGTCGTGAAATATGATGATAAGCCGCAGAAGTTAGGGACGATTGATGCCAAAATGGTATCCTTTATCTCCAGTAATTATAAGAATGCTTATCATTTCCATGCAAAGGGGAAATCGGACATAGAGAGACTGTATCTGAGGCTTTTGCTTGTTACGGATTATATCTGCGGTATGACGGACAGTTATGCCAAACGGCTGTATCAAGAATTAAAAGCAATTGTATAGGAATGTTTTGTACAGGGAGTGAATAGATTGTGATAAATAACCAGAATCAGGAGTGACGGTTTGAAACGATTTATTCGCTATTTGTACGAGTACGAACAAGGGAAAAGAACAAGAAATGTAGGATTTGTTAAAGTAGAGCAGGATGATTACGAATGTATAGTGCATGTACATGGCAAGGGCCTGCGTATGAATGAAGAGAAGCTGGGACTCTATCTTTTTTACGAAGAGGACGGCGTGTGTATGGGCGTCTGGCAGGGAGAGATTGATAACATCAATCCGGCGGTGAATTGTCGGCTGCATTACACGAAAGACGATGTGGGAGAAGCTGAGAATTTTTCAAAGATTAACGGTGTGATCATGAGTAACGGAAGCGGACGTAAGTATGCCTCCGTATGGAATGATATGGCGGTAGATGTAGACCATATGACTGTCTGGACGGCAAAGCCTAAAGAGGTACTTCATGAAGTGGAAGAGGAGCCTGCGGAAGCTAAAGAACCTCGATCGGAGGAAGTTCAAGTAGAGGCGCGTCCGGTGGAAGTAACACCGGTAGAAGAAGTTCCGGCAGAAAATGCAATCTCCGTAAGCCGGGAAGCAGAAGAGCCGGAAGTGCAGGCGGCGCTTGAAACTTCTGAAAGAGAGGATTGCAGGGAGGAAGCGCCCGGTTATATGTCGAAGATGATACAGCGTAAAGTTACAAAGATTCAGCGCAAGGAACTGGCGCGTCTGCCGAGGTGTGAGTGGCGTCTGGCAAACAACAATTTTCTCCTGCATGGATATTATAATTATCATTATCTGGTATTTATCGAAAACAGGCAGATGATGTATCTTGGAGTGCCGGGCATTTATCACGAGAAAGAAGCACAGGCGGCAAGCGCATTTGGTTTTCCGGATTTTATTCCGGCAAGAGAATTAGATATTTCATTGACAGCGGAGGAATGTAACGAACAGGAGGAGTTTGGATTTTGGTGCCGGCAGGTGAGACATCCTTTCTATTAATAACAAAATGCCGGACTTAGGAAGAATGGTCGAGAAAGCAGGAAGATAGATGAGAAATACAGAGGAAAAATATATGAGAGAGGCAATCCGCCAGGCAAGGAAGGCTTATGCGCTGGGGGAAACGCCGATAGGGTGCGTCATTGTATATGAAGATAAGATTATCGGGAGAGGTTATAACCGGAGAACGATTGACAAAAATACATTGGCGCATGCGGAGATGATTGCAATAAAAAAAGCCAGCAAAAAGATGAATGACTGGCGTTTGGAAGGCTGTACGATGTATGTGACTTTAGAACCATGTCAGATGTGTTCGGGAGCAATTGTACAGTCGCGGATGGACCGGGTAGTGATTGGCTGTATGAATCCCAAAGCAGGGTGTGCGGGTTCTGTTTTAAATCTTCTACAAATGCAGGAATTTAATCATCAGGTGGAACTTGAAATCGGAGTTCTCGGGGAAGAATGCAGCTGGATGATGAAAGAGTTCTTCAAGGAGTTAAGAGAAGCGAAGAAAAAATCTAAATAAAATAGTTTACATTATTTTTACGTGCATTGCGCTTCGAACATCTTTTCACAGACGTTACCTTGACAGTTTACTCAGATCAGGCACCCTTACGGCACCCGGAAGATTCTGCTTAGTGCTGCTTCGTTCCCGACCTGACACGGTTCACAGATTTCCGTCGCGTAAGACCCAATCATCAACGTCACTTTTCAAGGGCAGCTCTGCAAGCAAATGCCCTCGGCGCAATATCACCCCTGCTATAGCGGATTGCAGGTTCAAGGTACCGCTAACACCCCGGCTGCACGAGTCTATATTTTATCGCGTTTTAGCCAAAATGTCAATGGGGAGGAGCGAATGAAAATTTTATTAGCTGCAATTAATGCAAAATACATACATTCTAATCTTGCGGTATACTGCCTGAGGGCGTATACCTTAAAGTATTTAAATGCAGACATAGAGATTGCCGAGTATACGATTAATCAACAGCCGGAAGAAATTATGCGGGACATCTACGAGAAGAAGGCAGATATGCTTTGTTTTTCCTGCTATATTTGGAACTTGGACTATGTAGAACGACTTGTGAAAGATATTGGAAAGATATGTAGGGGGCTCCCAATCTGGCTTGGCGGACCGGAGGTTTCTTATGATTCCTGCGATGTTTTACGGAGACTTCCGGAAGTAAAAGGTGTGATAAAGGGCGAAGGAGAGATTACGTTCTTTGAGATAGTTAAGGCATATCTGGAAACTGCGGATGGTTTTTGCGAGCCGTTGGATCAGAGACTGGCTCGTACCAAAGGAATTACTTATCGAAATATTTTTGGACAGAGCCAAGAGGGAGAAGTGGTTGAAAATCCATGGAGAGCGCCGATGGATCTGAGTCTGGTTCCATTCGTCTATGAGGATATGCAAGAGTTTGAGCATAAAATCATTTATTATGAGACAAGCCGTGGTTGTCCATTTTTATGTAGTTATTGTCTGTCGTCTATCGATAAGAAGCTCCGGTTCCGCAGTCTTGAACTGGTGAAGAAAGAGCTGCAGTTTTTTATTGATCATAAAGTTCCGCAGGTGAAGTTCGTGGACCGCACCTTTAATTGCAGCCATGAACATGCGATGACGGTGTGGAGTTATATCGCAGAGCATGATAACGGTGTGACGAATTTTCATTTTGAGGTATCGGCGGATTTGTTGAATGAGGAAGAATTGGAATTGATAGAGCGTATGCGTCCGGGGTTGATTCAGTTAGAAATAGGCGTCCAGTCCACGAACCCGGATACGGTTCAGGAGATCCGCAGGACAATGAATCTTGACAGGCTTCGGGAATCCGTTCTTCGTGTGGAGGCCGCAGGAAATGTACATCAACATCTGGATTTGATTGCGGGACTCCCTTATGAAAATATGGAAAGTTTTGCCAAGTCTTTTGACGATATATATGCCATGCGTCCACAACAGCTACAGCTTGGATTTCTGAAAGTGCTGAAAGGCTCTTATATGGAGGAACAAAAAGAGAAGTATCAGCTTGTTTATCAGAGCAGACCGCCATATGAAGTGCTGTCTACCAAATGGCTGTCCTATGGAGACGTGCTGCGTCTGAAAGGAATTGAGGAGATGGTGGAAGTATATTATAATAGCAGACAGTTTGAAAAGACCATGAAAGAACTTTGCGGAGAATATACGTCAGCGTTTATTATGTATGAAAAACTTTGGACATACTATAAGGAACAAGGATTTCATAACGTACAGCATAAAAGAAGTGCAAGGTATGAGATACTGCTTGACTTTATCTCCAAGTGGTATCCTCAAAAAAAAGAATACTACAGGGAACTGCTTATTTATGATTATTATCTGCGGGAAAATGCAAAGACGCGTCCGGTATTTGCAGGAGATTCGTCTCTTGGCAAAGAGGAGATCCGAACCTTTTATGAGCAGGAAAAAAAGGAGAGAAGGTATCTGCCGGGATATAAGGGGTATGACAAAAATCAGATGCGTAAGATGACACATCTGGAAAGATTTCCGCAACTCGGTAGAACAGTGCTTTTTGATTATATGGAAAGAAATCCGCTGAATCAGGAGGCGAGAACGTGTGCGGTTACCATTTTATGAGTAAGAAATAAATGATACGTGAAATATCAGGAATGATTGTTGAAAAAGTAATATAAACGTTATACAATGAGTAAGAGCTTGGAAAAGGAAGGAAGATAGAGTATATGAATATGAATAATAAAAAAGTTAGAAGAATCGTTGCGATTGTGGTGATGGTAATTATAGCAGCTATGATTGTAACAAGCGTGCTTCCGGCTTTGATGACATAAAAAAGAAGGAGCGGTTATGGCGAATAGAAGAAATATAAAAAATGCAAGACGGGTAATGATGAGGCGGAAAAAAAGAAGGCGGTTTCTTTTCTGTATTCTTTTGATGAGCATTTTTTTGATCTGGGGCATTATTTATTTGTCAATGCGAGGATATGTGTCAAAATATCCAGAGAACAAGGTGTGTCAAAATATCTATGTCGGACCTGTTAAAGTATCGGGGATGACTGAAAAAGAAGTAATCAAGGAACTGAAAGCACACTTGGAACAAGATAATGATATTAAAGTAGTGTTGAAGGTAGATAAGAAAAAAGCACAGACTACGCTTGGAGAATTAGGCGCAGGCTTTAAGGATATAAAAAAATTAGCAAAAAAAGCGGTTGATTATGGTAAGGCGGGATCTGTTTGGGAACGTTTCCTGAAAATTAAAAAACTATCGAAAGAGAAAATGGTCATCGAAAAGAAGGTCAGTGTTGATAAGAAAAAAGCGGAATCCGTCTTGAAGAAGAAAGCAGTGCCTCTTGTAAAGCACGCACAAAATGCGTCTATCGAAAAGTCCGGAACAGATTTTTCCATTACTAAAGAGAAAGAAGGAAATACGATTGATATTGCAAAATCGCTTTCTACGCTGGAAACATATTTGAACACAGAGTGGAAACATAAGGATTTTTCAATTGCTATGGTTCAGAAGACAGAGAAACCGTCTGTCAGAGCGAAGGACTTGGAAAGTATTTCGGATGAGCTGGGGGCTTTTTCAACAGATGCCGGAGGCGGCGAAAGATGGAAAAACTTAAAGACGGGCGCTAAGAACCTGAATGGGACGGTTCTGATGCCGGGGGAAGAAGTGTCGGCGCACGAACTGACAGCACCTTACGATGAAGAACATGGTTACGTTCCGGCGGGTTCCTACGAAAACGGTCAGGTTGTGGACACATATGGCGGAGGAATCTGCCAGGTGACAACAACACTTTATAATGCGCTGCTTTATGCAGAACTTGAAATCACGAAACGTTATCCACATTCTATGCTGGTCAATTATGTAGAACCATCTCGTGATGCTGCTATAGCAGGAGATGTGAAGGATCTAAGATTTAAGAATAATTATGATACGCCGATTTGTATTTTCGGGGAGATCGATGCTTCTAATCAATTGCGTTTCAGCGTTTATGGAAAAGATACGCGGAAAAAAGGGCGCGAGGTGAAGTTAGAAAGCGAGACGATTGAAACAGAAGAATACGGAGTTACTTACAAGGTGAATCCGGAGGCGTCTATTGGCTCTATGAATATGACAGGAAGTCCACATACGGGAAAGACGGCGCAGCTTTGGAAAGTCGTTTATCAGGATGGCAAGGAAGTAAGCAGAGATGTGGTGAATCAGAGCCATTACAAGAAGTCTGACCAGATTATTGAAGTTGGTACAAAATCCAGTAATGGCGAGGCGTCTTCTATAGTAGCTAATGCAGTTAAAACACAGGATCGGGAACAGATTCAGGCGGCAATTAGTCAGGCGGCAGGTATGTTGTAGGAAGACGTGGGAGATTATATGAGATTAGAGACAGATACAGGTTATGTTGTAAGTGAACAGGCCGTTTTGTGCGGTTATTCCCGGCATATCGGTGAGTATGCAGTTGCATCGGCGGCAAATGCGTTGCAGGCGGAGGGGGCGCAAGATATAGGGATTGGCGTCAGAATCGAGATTCCGGTTTATGGATATACGTCCCGGATACATGGGTTGGAGAAGTCTGTCAAAGTAGTCTGCAAAGAGAGAGGTATCCGGCTTTTGCAGATGGACGGGAAGAAAAATCCGGCGCTTAAGTTTGCACAGGTAAGCGTTCAAGGGATTGCAACTGTAAGTAAAGAGAGCATTTGTCCCGGAATGGAGCATGTAAAAGCGGGACAGGATATTGTCCTTACGAAGTGGATTGGCATGGAGGGAATGCTGCGTATTGCCGAGGAGCGGGAAGATGAGCTTGGGCAGCGCTTTTCTGGTGGATTTATGAACCGGATATTTTCTTATCGGAAAGAGACGTTTGCAGAGCGGGAAATTTCCATTGCCAGAAAAATGGGTGTGACAGCCATATGCCAGATTACAGACGGCGGCGTTCTTGCCGCACTATGGAATCTTGCACAGAGAGCGGGGACGGGGATTAGCCTGGATATGAAAGCGATTTCGATTCTTCAGGAGACAGTGGAAGTATGTGAACATTTCCGGCTGAATCCATACCAGCTTACTTCTGTCGGAAGTTTTCTGATGGTGACAGACAGAGGAGAAGAACTGTGTGAAAAGCTTGTCGGACAAGGGATCAAAGCGTCTCTTTTGGGACATATTACAGACAATAATGACAAGATTATCCGAAACGGGGAGGAAATCAGATATATTGACCGTCCTGCGCCGGATGAGATATTTAAAATATTCGGTAACTAATCGGCAAGGGGCTGAATAGTTGCCGTTTTTTGTGTGTCCGCCGGACGCACATTCTAATGGAGAGAGGAGAAGAAATTATGTTAAATATTGTACTCCATGAGCCGGAAATTCCGGCAAACACAGGTAATATTGGAAGAACCTGCGTGGCGGCAAATGTAAGACTGCATTTGATTGAACCGTTAGGATTTCGATTGAACGAGAAGAATTTGAAAAGAGCGGGAATGGATTACTGGGACCGGCTGAATGTGACTACATATATTGATTATCAGGATTTTCTGGAGAAAAACCCGGGAGCGAAGATCTATATGGCAACAACGAAAGCAGAAAAGGTCTATACGCAGGTTCAGTATGAACCGGATTGCTATATTATGTTTGGGAAAGAAAGCGCGGGGATACCGGAGGAAATTTTAGTGAATCATAAGAATGAATGCGTGCGGATTCCGATGGTAGGAGATATTCGTTCTTTGAATCTTGGGAATTCAGTGGCGATTATTTTATATGAAGCATTGCGGCAAAATCAGTTTGCAGGAATGGAGCTGGAAGGGCATTTGCATGAATTGAGGTGGTAGGAAAAGGTAGAAATGTCGCATAGTTAGTGAAAAGTGTGTAGACATTTGCAACTATTCATACTATAATCGTATATAAAAGAATGTTAAAGAGAGGTGGTGAAGGGATGGTAGAAGAAACCATTAAAGCCATCAAGGAAACGGAAAATGAGGCAGAGGAAATTATAAAAAAAGCTGATGCGACATGTACCGCAATCCTTGAGGATGCCGAACGCTCTGCGAAAGAAATGAAAGAAAAGGCGGAAGTTCAGGCAAAAGAAAAGGCTTTGAGTGCTCTTGATATAGCGAAAGAAGCAGGTGAAGTTTCAGTGCAGGAAGTTCTGACGAAAGTCGAGAATGAGATTGCAAAATTAAAAGAAGCTGCGGGAGCAAAGGAAACCGAAGCAATCGAAGCAGTGATTGCAGGTTTAGTGTAACTCTAAAACAAAGTTTTAGAAATAGTAGAAAAGGAGGGATGAGGCTATGGCAGTATTGCAGATGCAAAGAGTTAGTATCTGCGCGCTTAAAAAAGATCGTAAAGCAATTCTGGAAAAGATACAGTCTCTTGGAATTATGGAGATGAATCAGGTTGCTGATCATGAAGACAGTTTTGAAAAGATGGATACTGTAAATGCAAGACAGAGTTTTGAAAAAACTGCGCATATCACAGATGCGGCGTTAAGTATTTTAGACCAGTACGCTCCGCAGAAGACATCTATGTTTGCGTCTCTTGAAGGAAAAGGCTTGATTAGTCAGAAAGAGTTTGAAGAAGCAACTGCTAAGAAAGAGAAAGTTATCTCGGGCGCTAATCGTTTGATTGCGAAAAGCAAAGAGATAGCAGAGAAGAAAGCGAATATTCTTAAACTCGAGAATCAGATTGAATCGCTGGCTCCTTGGCTTGCCCTGGATGTACCGATGAATTTCAGCGGTACGGATAAGACGGCAATGCTGCTTGGAACAATGCCTGCGGAGACGACGCCGGAAATGGTGTATACAGGACTTGCAGAGCAATGTCCGGATATAGAGGCCGTAGATGTTCAGGTGATTGAAAAAGACAGAGATGCTGTTTATCTTACAGTTTTGTGTCTAAAGGAAGAGGCCGACAAGGTGGAGGCGTCTCTTAGAGCCTTGGGATTTGCAAAACCTTCACAGATGACCAGTAAGGTTCCGGCTGTGAAAAAGGAAAAACTTACAGTAAAGATACAGAAATTAAAAAGCGAAATTGAAGAGGCTGAAAAAGATATTAAGAGCTGTGCAGACAGCCGTTACGATCTGAAGCTTGTGGGGGATTATTTCAGAATAAGAGCAGACAAATACAATGTACTCGGAACGATTCCTCAGTCTCAGAGAACATTTGTTGTAAGTGGTTATGCCGTTAAAAAGACTGTACCGGTCATAGAGAAGGCGATTGGAGAACACTATGAATGTGTGATTGATGTAGAGGACTTAAAGGAAGATGAAGAGCCTCCGATCATGCTTAAAAATAACGGTTTTTCAGAGACAGTAGAAAGTATTGTGGCTTCATACGGACTTCCACAGAAAGGCGAATTTGATCCAACGACAATTATGTCGTTCTTTTATGTATTCTTCTTTGGAATGATGTTATCCGACGCGGCATATGGTGCAATCCTTGCGATCGCATGTTTTGTGGTAATCAAGAAATTCCCGCGTATGGAAAGCGGAATGAAGAAGACTATGAAAATGTTTATGTATTGTGGTATTTCCACGTTGATCTGGGGAATTTTATTCGGTGGATATTTCGGGAATGCTGTTGATATTATATCCGGCACATTCTTCGGACATACTATCACCCCTAAGGCGCTTTGGTTTGTACCATTAAATGATCCGATGAAGCTTTTGGTTTATTCCATGCTTTTTGGAGTCATTCATTTGTTTACAGGACTTGGTATCAAAGGTTATATGTGCTTGAAAGACGGCAGAGTTATGGACTTCTTCTGTGATGTTATGCTTTGGTTCAGTCTTTTGCTTGGACTTATCCTTATGCTTCTTCCGACAGAGATCTTCGGTTCCATTATTCAGGCACAGATCGTATTCCCGGCGCCGCTTAATACGCTGGCGAAGGTTCTTGCGATTGCGGGAGCTGTGGGAATTGTATTGATGTCCGGACGTGAGAATAAGAATTTTGGTGTGAGAATCGCACTTGGAGCATATGATCTCTATAATGTTACCGGATGGTTAAGTGATGTGTTGTCTTATTCAAGACTTCTTGCTCTTGGTCTTGCGACCGGAGTTATCGCTTCTGTTATGAACGAAATCGGAAGTATGTTTGGCAACAACGTGATTGGTGTGATCGGTTTCAGCGTAGTATTTATCGTAGGACACACACTGAATCTGGCAATTAACCTGTTAGGTGCATACGTGCATACGAATCGTCTTCAGTTTGTAGAGTTCTTTGGAAAATTCTATGAAGGCGGCGGAAGACCATTTGAACCATTCAAATCAAAAACTAAATATATTGATGTTAAGGAGGAAATGTAATAATGAGTATTTGGGAGAATTTAGGAATTGTATACGCGTTACTTGGAGCAGCAATCGCAGTATTGATGGCAGGTGCAGGCTCCGCTATCGGAGTTGGTGTTGCAGGTCAGGCTGCGTCTGGCGTTGTTACAGAAGATCCAAGCAAATTTGCGAAAGTTCTGATCATGCAGCTTTTACCTGGTACACAGGGACTTTACGGTCTGCTGATTGGTTTCATCACATTACAGAAAATTGGTATTCTTGGAAGCGGCGCCGCTGATCTTACACCGGCAACAGGACTTATGATTCTTGCAGCTTGTCTGCCAATCGGTATCGTAGGACTTATCTCTGGAAAATATCAGGGAATGACTTCTGCGGCAGCTATCGGAATTGTTGCAAAGAAACCGGATCAGTTTGGTAAAGCGATGTTGTTCCCAGCCATGGTTGAGACATATGCGATCTTAGCGCTTCTGATTTCTTTCCTTGCTGTTAACGGAATTAAGATTTAAGAAATTAAGGAATGAAAGAAGGAGAAGGCTATGACTGGATTAGAGAAAATGAAAAGCCAGATCTTAGAGGAAGCAAAGGCAGCGGCAGACAATAAAATTGCAGAAGCCAAAGCGAAGGCTTCCGAGATTACAAGTCAGGCCGAGGCAGAAGCAGCCAAGATAACGGAAACAATCGCTCACAAGTCAGAGGTGCAGGTTGCAAATTATAAAGATCGAGCAGCTTCTTCCGGAGATTTGCAGCGCAGAACGAAGATTCTTGCGGCAAAACAGGAAATAATTGCGGAAGTGCTAGATAAAGCGTATCAGTCGTTGACAACCATGAACGAGGACGAATATTTTGCAATGCTTCTCAAGATGCTTGATAAGTATGCGCTGCCGGAAAATGGAGAGATCTTTTTTTCTAAGGCAGATCTTGGAAGAATGCCTGCCGGATTTGAAGCCGAGGCGGCAAAGGCTGCTGAGGCAAAAGGCGGAAGTCTTGTAGTCTCTAAGGAAGGCAGAAAGATAGAGAATGGATTTGTTCTTGCCTATGGAGGTATAGAAGAAAATTGTACATTACAGGCGATGTTCGATGCAAAGAGAGACGAATTGTCTGATAAGGTGCAGCGGATATTATTTGCGTAACACGCGACAGGAGGAGTAGCATGAGTGAACAGTATACCTACGCGGTTGCGCGCATGCGTGCATTGGAGGTTTCGTTATTTTCAAACAGCACGATCGACCAGTTGATTGCATGTCAGAGTTATGACCAGTGTTTGCAGTTTCTGGAAGAGAAAGGCTGGGGAGATACAGAGACGTCTGGAAATGCAGAGGCTATGCTGACCAGAGAGGAAGAGAAGATTTGGGAAGTGGTAAAAGAGTTATCTATTGATATGAAAAACTTTGACGTACTTTCCTATTCGAAACTTTTCCACAATCTGAAAGCTGCGATCAAGGAAGTTTGTACGGAGGAAAAGAACAGGCATATTTTTTATGAGGATGTGTCCATTCCGGGTAAAGAAATGGTGGAAATTATAAAAGATAAAGATTTTACCAAGCTTCCGGCAAATATGCAGCATGTGGCGGCAGAGGCTTATGAGTCACTGCTTCACACAAGGGATGGTCAGTTGTGCGACGTGATGATCGATAAGGCAGCCCTTGATGCAATCTATGAGGCGGGGAAGAAAGCAGAGGCTAAGATAATTAGAGACTATGCAGAATCTACCGTTGCCGTTGCAGATATTAAGGTTGCCGTACGTTCACAGAAAACCGCGAAATCAATAGAGTTTATGAAGCGGGCGATGGCAGAATGTGACAGTGTCAATGTTGACCAGTTATCCAAAGCGGCGCTTGCAGGTATGGATGCTTTAAGAGAATACCTGACGGGAACTGCTTACGCAGAGGGAGCGGAGGCATTAGCTCAGTCCCCGTCTGCATTTGAGCGCTGGTGTGACAACCGCATTATTCAGACGATCAGTCCGCAGAAATATAACGCATTTACCATAGGCCCGGTGATTGCTTATGTAATTGCGAGACAGAATGAAATTAAGACGGTGCGAATCATTCTTTCCGGTAAATTAAATGATCTGCCGGATGATTCTATTCGGGAAAGGGTAAGGGAGATGTATGTATAAGATTGCAGTCTTAGGCGATTACGATAGTATCTATGGCTTCGCTACACTGGGACTTGACACATTTCCGGTAAGCACTCTTGAAGAGGCCGCAGAGACATTAAACAAGCTTGCCACAGGCAGATATGGAGTGATCTATATTACGGAAGCCATGGCGGCGCAGTTAAAACAGGAGATTTCAAGATATGAGGAGCAGATAACTCCGGCTATTATCCAAATTCCGGGTATTGCAGGCAATACAGGAGCAGGAGTGTCAGGTGTTAAGAAGTCTGTAGAAATCGCAGTCGGCTCCGATATATTATTCAGCTAAGCCATGCGCAGAGCGGATTTGAGCTAAACATGGCAGTAGTAATTTTGAAGAAAGGTAAGGTGATTCGTCCAAATGAGTACAGGTACGATTAAAAAAGTAGCGGGACCTTTGGTTATTGCATCCGGTATGCGAGATGCCAACATGTCAGACGTTGTACGAGTTAGTGAAAAACGTCTGATTGGAGAGATCATCGAGATGCATGGTGATGAGGCATCTATTCAGGTATATGAGGAGACATCCGGACTTGGTCCCGGTGAACCGGTAGAGTCTACGGGAGCGCCGATGTCCGTAGAACTAGGACCTGGACTTATCACAAGCATTTATGACGGTATTCAGCGTCCGCTTGATGATATTATGAAAGTTTCTGGAAACAACTTACAGCGTGGAGTTGAGGTTGCTTCCCTGAAAAGAGATAAGAAATGGGAATTTGTTCCGGCTGCACAGGTTGGAGATGAGGTAGAAGCAGGAGATGTGCTTGGTACGGTTCAGGAGACAGCCGTTGTACAGCAGAAAATTATGGTTCCAAACGGAATCGCAGGAACAGTAAAAGAGATTAAATCCGGTGAGTTTACCGTAGAAGAAGTTGTGGCGGTTGTTACGACAAAAGACGGCGACAAAGAACTCACTATGATGCAGAAATGGCCGGTTCGAAAAGGACGTCCGTATGTAAAGAAACTGCCTCTGGATGCGCCGCTTGTAACAGGTCAGCGTGTAGTTGATACATTTTTCCCGATTGCAAAGGGTGGAGTAGCAGCCGTTCCGGGACCATTCGGAAGTGGTAAGACAGTAATTCAGCATCAGCTCGCAAAATGGGCAGAGGCTGACATCGTAGTTTATATCGGTTGTG
Organism: uncultured Dorea sp.; assembly: GCA_910578495.1. GTDB lineage: Bacteria > Bacillota > Clostridia > Lachnospirales > Lachnospiraceae > Dorea_D. The sequence goes on along the minus strand of CAJTRE010000009.1, from coordinate 25,107 downwards.
GAGAGCGTGGAAATGAGATGACAGACGTTCTGAACGAGTTCCCGGAACTGAAGGATCCGAAGACAGGACGTTCTTTGATGGAAAGAACCGTTCTGATTGCTAATACATCCGATATGCCGTTTGCGGCTCGTGAGGCATCTATCTATACAGGTATTACAATCGCAGAGTATTTTAGAGATATGGGATATTCTGTAGCTCTTATGGCAGACTCTACATCACGCTGGGCAGAGGCGCTTCGTGAGATGTCCGGACGTCTGGAAGAAATGCCTGGTGAGGAAGGATATCCTGCATACCTTGGCTCCCGTCTGGCTGAGTTCTATGAGAGAGCAGGTCGTGTGGTTTCTCTTGGTAAAGAAGGAAGAGAAGGAGCACTGTCCGTTATCGGTGCGGTATCCCCTCCGGGTGGTGATACGTCTGAGCCGGTATCACAGGCAACCCTTCGTATTGTAAAAGTATTCTGGGGACTGGATTCTGCACTGGCATACAAGAGACATTTCCCTGCCATCAACTGGCTGACAAGTTACTCTTTGTATCTTGACAATATGCAGGATTGGTATAACAATACGGTTGCAGAAGACTGGATGAGCGATCGTCAGAGAATGATGAGTCTTCTGACGGAAGAGGCTGCGTTAGAAGAAATCGTACAGATGGTAGGTATGGATGCACTTTCTCCATCTGACCGTCTGAAAATGGAGGCGGCAAGATCTATTCGTGAGGACTTCTTACATCAGAACTCTTTCCATGAAGTAGATACTTATACACCGCTTCGTAAACAGTATCTGATGATGAAACTGGTACTTGCATTCTATGATTTGGCGTCTGAGGCATTGAAAAAGGGTGCTTCTATGAAAGAGCTTCTGGTTATGGATGTAAGAGAGAGAATCGGTCGTTATAAATATACAACTACAGAAAATATTGAAACAGAGTATGAGAAGATCTTGAAAGAACTGCATACAGAGATCGCAGGCACATTCGGGAAGGAGGACTTCTAATTATGCCAAAGGAATATAGAACAATACAGGAAGTTGCCGGACCGCTGATGATGGTAAAAGGGGTTGAGGGCGTTACCTTTGACGAGCTTGGAGAAATCGAGCTTGCAAGCGGTGAGAAACGCCGTTGTAAAGTATTGGAAGTAGACGGAGATAATGTTGTTGTCCAGCTTTACGAGAATGCCGCCGGCATTAATTTGAGCAACAGTAAGGTACGTTTCCTCGGACGAAGCATGGAGCTTGGAGTTTCCGGCGATATGCTTGGACGAGTATTTGACGGACTCGGCCGTCCGATTGATGAAGGCCCGGAGATTTTACCGGATGAGAGAAGAGACATTAATGGTCTGCCTATGAACCCGGCGGCCCGCGTATATCCGGAGGAGTTTATTCAGACAGGAGTATCTGCCATCGACGGATTGAACACATTGGTTCGTGGACAGAAACTTCCAATCTTCTCTTGTTCCGGTCTGCCACACTCTCAGTTGGCGGCTCAGATTGCAAGACAGGCGAAGGTTCGCGGTACAGATGAAAACTTTGCTGTTGTATTTGCCGCAATGGGTATCACATTCGAGGAATCTAACTACTTCATCGAATCTTTTAAAGAGACAGGCGCTATTGATAGAACAGTATTGTTCATCAATTTAGCGAACGACCCGGCTGTAGAGCGTATTTCAACGCCTCGTATGGCGCTTACCGCAGCAGAGTATCTGGCGTTTGAAAAGGGTATGCATGTACTTGTTATCCTGACCGATATTACTAACTATGCAGATGCGCTTCGTGAGATTTCCGCAGCGAAGAAAGAGGTTCCGGGACGTCGTGGTTATCCGGGATATATGTATACAGACCTTGCTACGATGTATGAGAGAGCAGGCCGTCAGAGAGGTAAGGATGGAAGTATCACTATGATTCCGATTCTTACTATGCCTGAGGATGATAAAACACATCCGATTCCTGACCTTACAGGATATATCACAGAGGGACAGGTAATCTTAAGTCGTGAGCTGTATCGTAAAGGACTGCAGCCGCCAATCGACGTATTACCATCACTTTCTCGTTTGAAAGATAAAGGTATCGGAGAGGGCAAGACAAGAGCAGACCACTCTAACACGATGAACCAGTTATTTGCGGCTTACTCTCGTGGTAAAGATGCGAAAGAGTTGATGACCATCTTAGGTGAGGCAGCTCTTACTGAGATTGATCTTAAATATGCTGAATTTGCAGAGGCATTCGAGAAAGAGTACGTGTCTCAGGGATACAACAATGACCGCTCTATCGAAGAAACATTAGAAATCGGATGGAAGTTATTATCCATGCTGCCAAGAGCAGAACTCAAACGTATCGACGACAAATTCTTAGATATGTATTATGGAAAGCAATAAGCCATGCACAGATGTACAGAAACAGACATTACATGCTTGCATGTAGATGGATGTTTCTGTGCAGATGTATAGGGCGCAAGCCCACAGCGAGAAGAAGCGGAGCGGAATCGAGCTGGGCATGGCGAAAGGCCAACAGGGCGCAAGCCCACAGCGAGAAGAAGCGGAGCGGAATCGAGCTGGGCATGGCGAAAGGCCAACAGGGCGCAAGCCCACAGCGAGAAGAAGCGGAGCGGAATCGAGCTGGGCATGGC
>CAJTRE010000009.1:0-22479 GCA_910578495.1 uncultured Dorea sp. | reverse complement strand
CAGCGAGAAGAAGCGGAGCGGAATCGAGCTGGGCATGGCGAAAGGCCAACAGGGCGTAAGCCCACAGCGAGAAGAAGCGAAGCGAAATCGAGCTGGGCATGGCGAATATGAAGGAGGGTAAAAATGGCTAAAAAACAAATTACTCCTACCCGTATGGAACTTACGAAGACGAAGAAAAAGCTGGTCACTGCCCGTCGTGGACATAAACTTTTAAAGGACAAACGTGATGAGCTTATGCGTCAGTTCTTGGAACTGGTAAAGGAGAATATGGCGCTTCGCCAGAAAGTAGAAGCCGGAATCCTCTCTGCAAATAAGAATTTTGTCATAGCAAAAGCCGGTATGGATGAGGCGACGCTCAATACGGCATTGATGGCGCCAAAACAAGAAGTAAATCTTGAGGTGGGACAGAAGAACGTAATGAGTGTTGATATTCCTGTCTTTGAGACAAAGACAAGAACTGCCGATGCCAATGATATTTATTCCTATGGTTTTGCATTTACATCCAGTGATCTGGATGATGCTGTAAAATCTCTGGCAGATATTCTGCCGGATATGTTGAAACTTGCGGAGACAGAGAAAGCGTGTCAGCTTATGGCGGCTGAGATTGAGAAGACAAGACGCCGCGTAAATGCGCTGGAACATGTGACGATTCCGGAGGCTCAGGCAACGATTAAGTATATTACTATGAAGCTGGATGAGAACGAGAGAAGTTCTCAGATCAGGCTTATGAAAGTAAAAGATATGATGCTTGAGGAAGCACACAAATATAGCGAAAGAGCTTGAGAAAAGAAAATGGAACTTAAAAAAGAACTTTGCACCGAGGAGGTGTAAAGTTCTTTTGTTAAATATATTTGAAAAAGGAGAATCAAAATGAAAAAATTTATTACATTTATTTTGTGTCTTGCATTTTTAGTGACAGGTTGTAAAAATCGCAATGCTGATAAAAAATTGACTCCGGAAATAAAGAAGGAAGAGGAAAATAATGATATATCACCGTATGTATTAAATGCTATAGAACTTGCCAAAGGGGATGCTATAAATTTTGTAATAAAAATAAGTGAAGAATACTATGATATTCCTTTTGAAGTGTATCTATATAATACTGATACGGAAACAGAAATTATTTTTGAAGAAAAGAAGGGATTAAATAGTCATAAACCGGTCAGTAATTATAGTACTATCATTAGTAAAGCAGGAAATTATACGGTAGGAATTATTTCAGAAGATGATAAAATTCCGCAGAATGAGGTGGAATTGAATTACTCTGTATCCAAAGAAATCAATGACTCGGATGAGGTTATAAAACCAATGGTTTGTCGAAAAGCACATGCCGAAAAGTTTCAGTAAAAAAGAATTCAGAAAACTTGTAGAAGTGATTTGATTATGATATGATGAAAATAATAAATGCTGTAAATAATAGAAAGTAATGGAGGATGACAGAAAATGAGTAAAAAGGAGAAAAACAACCCCTTCCGCTTATTTAGCTTATTCAAGAAAAGCGCTCCAGTAACAGCAGAAGAGGATGAACAGAAACAGCCAGTTGAAGCAGAACAGGTTTCCCAGGAGGAGGCGGCAGCCGAAATAATTCAGAACGCAATTGAGGTGTCAGGAGGCAGTCTGATCTATTCGCTCTGGCATGAGTGGAAAGAAGCAGTAGATCGTCAGGAAGAAAGTAAAGAGGCGCAGGAAGAGAAAGAAGCATCTGAGGGCCAAGAGGAGAGGAAAGAAATTGAGGAGGCCGTTAAAGAGACGCCACAAATGACCGGAAATCAGGAAAGGCAGTATCCGGAATCTCTGGAGGTTTTTCTGGAGGTATCTGAAGAGGGAATGCCATTAACGGATCAGGAGCTTGAGGCAGAGAGGAAGAGGATTCTTGACAGTCTTCAGGCAAAGGTGAAAAAACATCCGCTGTTTTCAAAAAAGGAGAAGAAGAAGGACGACACAGAAGAGGAAGAAGAGGAGAGCCGGAGTATTGATGCGGAGGTTATCGTTTATGTGACCAGGAACCGCATGGCGGCATGGGCGTTTATCCTTCCGCCTTACGGAGAAGGGAAAGAACTTTCAAGGAATCAGCTAAATCAAGCGCTGGAGGAGGCTTCGGTCCGTAAAGGCGTTGATGAGAAGGCGCTGGAGAATATTATAGAAGAACAGCCGTATTTCAGATTGGTTCTGATTGCCCTTGGTACACCGATGATTCCGGGAACAGACGGATATGTGATAGAGAACTTTGCGAAGGAGAGAGAGAAGAGCTTTGCTGTGGATGATCATGGTAAGATGGATTATCATGCCCAAAATTCTATTCAGGGGGTGCGGGAAGGAGAAGTGCTGTGTGAGCTTGTTGCCCCGACACCGGGCTCAGACGGTGTAAATGTGCAGGGGGATGTGATACCGGCAAAAGCCGGAAAAGAAGCAAAACTCCAGACAGGGCGCAATACAAAGATCAGCGAAGATAAGCAGCAGCTTATTGCAACGATGGACGGACAGCTCAAATACCAGGCAGGAAGGTTCAATGTAGAACAACGGCTTGATGTTTCAGGAGACGTGAATTATGATGTGGGAAATATCGATTTCTACGGAGATGTCAGAATTACTGGAGACGTAAGGGATGGTTTCACTGTTAAATCTTCAGGAACGGTGATTGTTGAGGGGCTCGTGGAGGTAGCTGCTATAGAGGCAGAAGGAGATGTTATTATACGAAATGGGATTGCCGGTGACGAGAGAGCTGTGATCAAAGCCGGTGGGAGCGTGAAGGCAGCATATATAGAGAGCTGTACCATTTATGCAGGAAAGGAAGTCCATGCAAATAATATTATTGGTTCTAACATCTATTGTGACGAAAAGATAATAGTAAGGAGCGGAAGAGGGACAATTATCGGTGGAAAGCATGTTGCGGGCCAGAAGATTGAGGCCACTACCATAGGCTGCCGGGCAGAACGCCCCACAGAGCTGGTTGTGGGAGAAACGCCTAATATTCAGAAGAGGAAGGAAGATCTTCAGAAGGCAATTGAAAAAGCAGGTAAAGATCTGGAGGAAATGGACCGCACGATTAAGTACCTGGCCGGAGTATCAGGAAATAATGCAGAAAGGCGGCGGAAAATGGAGGAGCTCGTGCAGCAAAGAACGATCCTCCTTGAACAACATGAAAAATCTCAGAAAGAGTTAGAGGAGATTATCCAGAGGGAGGAGGGCAGTGTCAAAGGAAGGATTATTGCAGACACTGTATATCCGCTTACACAGATCCGCATTCGGGATTATACTTATATCGTTCAGGATGAGGTTGGGAATGCCAATATTCATGTTGAGGAAAATGAAATTGTGCTTCACTAATAGGAAGAGAGAACCTTTTACATTTTCTGTCATATATTAATGGTAGATACTTATCTCAAGGAGCGCATACCTATGAGCAATAAATACCCGTTTTATATGACATATCAGATGCCGGTACTTTTTGATGATGAGAGGATGGACCGCCGCGATTACGACTACATGAAAAGTATTTATCCTGGTACAGCAAGGAGAATACTGCCATATGTGGAGGAAGAGTGTGACCGCCTGGAATATGATGTAAGTATGATCTATGATGAATATCCGGATCAGTTGCAGATGCGTATGATGTGCAGGAGAGTCTACGATAGGGCAAAGGAGGCGGAGGATCACCCGGGGAAGTGGTTGGAGGAGCTTATTCAGGTGATGGTCTGTCAGGAACTCTGTCAGAGGAGGAGAGAATACCGAGGAAGAAAGAAGAGATTTTACTGATATCAGAAAAAGAGGGCTGTGCAGAGAAATATTGCTGCAATAGTCCTCTGATTTACATTTTATTTGAAAAAAATATGATTTTTTAAGTATAGATTTTATTATTACAGGAAATTATATCATACAAAAGTAGACGGATTGCAAAAGATATGTTAGAATAGCGTTGCTATTATGATATACAAAGACGGATATAATCTAGGGGAGACCGTTGAGCATGTGTTGGAAGTAATAAAACAAAATATTAAGAAAAATATTACGGATTAGTTACACAATTGTAAAAAATATTTTACAAATAAAAATTATGTGGTATAATAGCGAAGGGTATAGTTTAAAAAGATATTTTGTTGAATGAAGATATAAATAAATTATGAGGTGTGATAATGGAGCAATATATTATTAAAGGAGGCCAGCCGCTGGTTGGAGAGGTTGAGATTGGGGGCGCTAAAAATGCGGCGCTTGCAATTCTGGCAGCGGCAATTATGACAGATGAAACGGTAAAGATTGAAAATCTTCCGGATGTAAATGATATCAATGTTTTATTGGATGCAATCTCAGGCATCGGAGCTTCAGTGAATCGTATTGATCGTCATACCGTAAAGATTAACGGTAAAGGTGTTTCTGACTTTAGTATTGAATATGACTATATTAAGAAGATCAGAGCTTCTTATTATTTATTGGGAGCATTGCTTGGGAAATATAAACATGCAGAGGTGGCGCTTCCCGGTGGATGTAATATCGGAAGCAGACCGATTGATCAGCATTTAAAAGGTTTTCGTGCATTAGGTGCGGATGTTGATATTGAGTATGGAAAAATTATTGCAGAGACAGAGCGCCTTATGGGAAAACATATTTATTTTGATGTGGTGAGCGTTGGTGCAACGATTAATGTCATGATGGCCGCGGCGATGGCGGATGGAATGACTATTATGGAAAATGTGGCGAAGGAGCCTCATGTTGTAGATGTTGCGAATTTCTTGAACAGTATGGGAGCCAATATTCGCGGGGCAGGAACAGATGTTATCAAGATTCGTGGAGTGCACAAACTTCATGGAACAGAGTATTCTGTAATTCCGGATCAAATTGAGGCGGGAACGTTTATGTTTGCGGCAGCAGCTACTAAAGGTGACGTGACTGTATTAAATGTTATTCCAAAACATTTGGAAGCAACCGTTGCTAAGCTGGTAGAGATGGGATGTGAAGTGGAAGAGTTTGATGACGCTGTTCGTGTGGTTTCTAAAGGGGATCTTGTGAGTACGCAGGTAAAGACACTTCCATACCCGGGGTTTCCAACCGATATGCAGCCTCAGATTGGCGTGACTTTGGCTCTTAGTAAGGGGACAAGTATCATTACGGAGAGTATTTTTGAAAATCGTTTTAAATACTTGGATGAGCTTGCGAGAATGGGAGCAAATGTAAAGGTTGAAGGAAACTCTGCAACGATTGAAGGTGTAAAAGCATTTTCCGGTGCAAGAGTCAGCGCTCCGGATCTTCGGGCAGGAGCTGCGCTTTGTATCGCAGGACTCGCTACCGACGGAATTACGATTGTGGATGATATTGTCTATATCCAGAGAGGGTATGAGAGATTTGAGGAAAAACTCCGCAGTATCGGTGGTTTGATCGAATTGGTGGAGACGGAGAAAGAAATTCAGAAATTCAAATTAAAAGTAGGTTAATATGAGAGGGCGGAGAGAATTCTTCGTCCTTTCTTTGCAGGTGATGTGTGCAATGAAGATAAAAAACAGGTATATTATTTTGGCAATTGCAGCCGCAGTTAATTTTGTACATGGCAACCCTTACATATGGACGGTGTTTCAGCCGTATATGAGGCAGGAATTTGGCGTATCTGTTGCAGGCTCCAGTCAGCCCTTTACGGTAATCATCGGCATTTTTGCCGTGGGTAATATGATTGGTGGCTATTTGCAGCATAAGATAGGAGCAAAAAAGACGATTCTGTTCGGTAGTTACGTGATGTGTGCGGGATTCTTGTTGGCTGCGGCTGCGCCTTATGACATGCCGTGGGTAGTGTCTCTCGGGTACGGGGCAATCGGCGGACTTGGTTCCGGTTGTGCATACAGTCTCCTTGTGGCTGTGCCTCAGGCATGGTTTCCAGACAAGCGGGGGTTGGTTACGGGAATTACCATGGGCATAGTGGGCGTCTCCGGAGTTATTATGAACCCGATTTGCGATTATGTATTGGCATCCGCGGGCTATCGGTTTTCTATGATGATGGTAACGATTATTTATGCAGTGTTATGTTTGGGAGCATTCTTTATTGAGGAAGCGCCGGAGGAAATTACAGTGCAGGGAGCAGGAGTGGCAGTAAGAGAAGAAAGCTTCGCACAGAAGCAGTATACTACCCGGGAAATGATGCGGACAAAGGTCTTTTATATTATCTGCATTATGATGGCATTGGCGGTTCCGGCATATGTTCTTGTGAATCCATTGATGAAATCTCTTGGTATGGAAAGAGGGCTTACCAATGAACAGGCGCTCATCGGAGTCGTGATTGCTTCCTTTGCCAATATTGCAGGGAGATTTGTCATACCGTGGATTTCCGATAGAACAGGCTGCCGCAGTATGATACGGCTTCTTTATATCACAGCTTCCATTTCTGTATTTGGACTTACCGTGGCGAGGAACAGAGCGTTTATTTTGTTTATTTCGCTGGTATGTCTGGTGTACGGAGGGGTGGTCAGCGTATTTCCGGTGCTGGTGTCAAAATACTTTGGTATGAAATATCAGAGTATGAATTTCGGGGCGGTGATGATTGGCTACGGAATTGTGTCGGTGTTGTGCCCATTTCTATTAGAGATGGCAGGACAGAGGATGTCATTTATTATTGCCGGCGTTTCCTGTGTAATCGGTCTTCTGGGGACGGGGTTGTTGAAAAATAAGTAACTATATCAGCGCATGGCTGAATAGTTACAAAATAACTGAAATTTAATATTGACATTTTAAAAATAAACGTGTAGACTTTTATGTGTAAAAAGTAAATAAAGTAAACTTTCTCTTATTCAGAGCAGTGGAGATACAAAGGATCTGTGAAGCTGCGGCAACCCCCTTGATGGGAAGGTGCCAGCCTGAGCGAGTAATCGAACAATAAGGGGATTGGTTTATAAAAGATATAAAACAGTCCGCTTGTGTGGGCTGTTATTTTACGTGAAAGCAATGAGCAGAGCAGTAGAATGAGAGAAACAGAATTTGCATTTATGTGAAGATTCTGGTTCTCTCATTCTACTATTGGGCGAAAGCCCACGACTGAGCGCCTATGGCGCGAAGTGGCTCTGCGAGAGTAGGTCATGAGCGAAGCGCCTATGGCGCGAAGTGGCTCTGCGAGAGTAGGTCATGAGCGAAGCGCCTAAGGCGCGAAGTGGCTCTGCGAGAGTAGGCTGTGAGCGAAGCGCCTATGGCGCGAAGTGGCTCTGTATCTTTCGCAGAATGAGAGACAGTCCCAACAGAGAAAGTATAAAAGGAAAGGAAGAGGACCATGGAAAGAAGATTATTTACATCTGAATCGGTAACTGAAGGACATCCGGACAAAATTTGTGACGCTATTTCTGACGCTGTACTTGATGCATTGGTGGCACAAGATCCAAACAGTCGTGTAGCTTGCGAGACGGCAATTACGACAGGGCTTGTGCTTGTTATGGGAGAAATTACAACAAGTGCGTATGTGGATATTCAGAAGATTGTGCGCGAAACAGTAGATGAGATTGGATATAATAGAGGAAAATACGGATTTGATGCGCATACATGCGGTGTTATTACAGCCATCGACGAGCAGTCCAGCGATATTGCGATGGGTGTTGACAAGGCGTTAGAGGCGAAAGAAAATCAGATGACAGATGAAGAGATTGAGGCAATCGGAGCGGGAGACCAGGGAATGATGTTTGGTTATGCGTGCAATGAAACTCCGGAGCTTATGCCTTATCCCATTTCACTTGCACACAAACTGACACGCAAACTGACAGAAGTTCGTAAAAACGGTACACTTGAATATTTGAGACCGGATGGAAAAAGTCAAGTTTCTGTAGAATATGATGAAAATGGCGTACCGAAACGTTTAGAGGCAGTTGTTCTTTCTACACAGCATGATCCGGAAGTGACACAGGAGCAGCTCCATGAAGATATTAAAAAATATGTGTTTGAGTCTGTGATTCCAACGGAGATGGTAGATGAGAATACGAAGTTTTTCATTAATCCGACTGGACGCTTCGTGATTGGTGGGCCGCATGGAGATTCTGGTGTGACCGGACGTAAGATTATCGTAGATACATATGGAGGAATGGCTCGTCATGGCGGCGGAGCATTTTCAGGTAAAGACTGTACGAAAGTAGACCGTTCAGCGGCTTATGCGGCTCGTTATGTTGCAAAGAACATCGTGGCGGCAGGTATTGCCAAGAAGTGTGAGATTCAGCTTTCTTATGCGATTGGTGTGGCGCAGCCGACATCTATTATGATTGATACATTTGGAACCGGTAAGATTTCTGAAGAGAAATTAGTGGATATTGTAAGAGAGAATTTTGATCTTCGTCCGGCGGGAATTATTAAAATGCTGGACCTTAGAAGACCAATTTACAAGCAGACAGCGGCATATGGACATTTTGGACGTACCGATATTGACCTTTCCTGGGAGAAAACAGATAAGGCAGAGGTTCTGAAATCTTATTTATAAAATTTTTAGAAAAGTTTATGGGCGCTTTGGTGTGAGGCGCCTTTTTTCGTGGTATAATAAGTGCACTTGGAGGAAAAATATATGAAGTTAAAGACAAGATTAATCATAGCATTTTTAACAATTATATTAATTCCAATCGTGTTGACCGTTGCAATGGTAACTGTTATGAGTAAGCTGCAGATCAGCTCGTTTGAAAAGACTTACGGGCTTACAGGGACAACGGTTGAAAGTCTGTCGAATTCTACGCAGATATTTTCCAGAATTACCGAAGAATCATACCGCAGACTGGAACAGCTTGTGAAAGCGTCTCCAGAAGAGATGGAAGAGGCTACTGTTCTGGAAGAGATCAATGAGGAACTGGGTAAGAAAAAAGCGTATCTGATCGTCAGAAAGGATGCGACGGTTGTTTATATAGGGAAAACGCCGAAAGAGGTAGAGCATGTGAAAAGGCAGCTTCCGGGATTTGGAGAGTCCGGTTCTACTTCGGAAAATGGAGTGTACTTAGGCGGAGAGGCGCAGGCGTTGGTGAAACAGATTGATTTTCTTTATCCACAGGGGGAAAAGGGAAGCGCATTTATCGTAACAGATGTAAGCAACATAATCCCGGAGTTGGAAGAGTTTTTTGGCGATGCGTTGTTTGGTGTTGTGCTCGTTTTGATCCTTACGGCGTCTTTGCTGCTGCTCTGGATATATCGGGGAGTGATGTATCCCATTGGGAAGATGAGGACTGCGACGAAGCGGATTAAAGAAGGAGAGCTGGATTTCGAGATTTCTACAGATGCAGACGATGAGATCGGTCAGCTTAGCCGCGACTTGGAGGATATGCGCCAGAGACTGAAAGACAGTGCGGAGGAGAAGCTGGAATATGATAAGGAAAATAAGGAACTTATCAGTAATATTTCACATGATCTGAAAACTCCAGTAACAACGATTAAAGGTTATGCAGAAGGAATCATGGATGGCGTGGCAGATACTTCGGAGAAGATGGAGAAATACATCCGGACCATTTACAATAAGGCGAATGAGATGGATCTTCTTATTAATGAACTGACACTTTATTCAAAGATTGATACAAATCGTATTCCGTATGATTTTAATATTATTTCTGTGAACGATTATTTTTCTGATTGTGCGGAGGATTTGACCTTGGAGTTAGAGGCGAAAAATGTGGAGTTCGGATATTTTAATTATGTGGGAGAGGATGTTAAAGTTATCGCAGATGCGGAGCAGATTAAGCGTGTAATCCATAACATTATTAATAATTCTGTAAAGTATATGGACAAAGCAAAGGCGAAAATCAACTTACGTGTAAAGGATGTAGGCGATTTTGTACAGATTGAACTTGAAGATAATGGAAAGGGAATTGCGGCAAAGGATCTGCCAAACATATTTGACCGCTTTTATCGGACGGATGCGTCGAGGAATTCTTCAAAGGGCGGAAGTGGCATTGGACTTTCCATTGTGAAAAAGATTATAGAAGAACATGGCGGGAAAATCTGGGCGACAAGCAGAGAGAATACAGGAACGACCATGTATTTCGTACTCAGAAAATATGAGGAGGTACCGGTAGATGAGTAAGATTTTGATTGTCGAAGATGAAGAAGCGATTGCAGATTTGGAGAAGGATTATCTGGAACTTTCTGGATTCAAAGTGGAAGTTGCAAACGATGGAAATACTGGATTGGAGAAAGCGCTGCATGAAGATTACGATCTGTTTATTTTGGATCTTATGCTTCCGGGTGTAGATGGATTTGAGATTTGCAGAAGAGTAAGAGAAGAGAAGAATATTCCGATTATTATGGTTTCGGCGAAAAAGGATGACATTGATAAGATTCGTGGTCTTGGACTTGGAGCGGACGATTATATGACGAAACCCTTCAGCCCAAGTGAACTGGTGGCACGTGTGAAAGCTCATTTGGCAAGATATGACCGTCTGATCGGAAGTGTAGCACAGAAGAATAAAGTGATTGAAATCCGCGGACTTAAAATTGATACGACAGCGAGACGTGTGTGGGTGAATGGAGAAGAGAGGACATTTACGACAAAGGAATTCGATCTCCTTACATTTCTTGCAAGTCATCCCAACCATGTGTATACGAAAGACGATCTATTCCGGGAGATATGGGATATGGAGTCGGTGGGTGATATAGCTACCGTTACAGTGCATATCAAGAAGATTCGTGAGAAAGTTGAAATGGACACTTCAAATCCGCAGTATATCGAGACGATATGGGGCGTGGGGTACAGATTTAAAATGTAGCAGATAAGGGATATTAATTATGTGGCGTAAAAAGAGAAGTATCCGGTGGAATACAATGGGGATTCTGGCAGTAGGATTTCTTGGTGTGATTCTGCTTGGTGGAATCTTATTGTGGCTTCCGATTTGTAACCGGGAGCCGATTGCGTTTATAGACGCACTGTTTACTTCTGTGACATCGGTGTGCGTGACAGGACTTGTGACTATCACTCCGGCTGTGCAGTTTACCGTTTGGGGGCAGTTGGTGCTGCTTGTGCTGATTCAGATCGGGGGACTGGGAGTGATTGCCTGTGTGACGGCGTTTTTTCTGATCATTAGAAGAAAGATTACTGTGAAAGAGCGGATTGTCATTCGGGAAACTTATAATATGGATACTCTGGGCGGTATGGTAAATATGGTTCGGCGTGTCATTTTGGGAGTACTGGTCGTGGAAGGCGCAGGAGCGCTTCTGTATGCGTTCCAGTTTGTGCCTGAGTTTGGGGTTATAAAAGGAAGCTGGTACTCTGTATTTCATGCGGTATCTGCATTTTGTAACGCTGGTATTGATATTCTGGGCGGCAGCAGTCTGTCGGTGTATGTGGCAAACCCGATCATTAATATTACTACAATCCTTTTGATTATTTTAAGTGGTATGGGATTTATGGTCTGGTTTGATGTGATTGGCAATGGAAAAAAGATACTGCATAAGGAACTTCCCAGGCGTTGGTGGTTCACAAGGTTAAAATTACAATCTAAGCTGGCAATTATAATGACAGTGATTTTGCTTCTTGTGGGGACGGTTTTTATTTTTGCTGTAGAGTATCATAATCCGGAGACGTTGGGGAACCTGCCTCTTGGACAGAAAATCATGGCGTCTATCTTTCAGTCGGTAACGAACCGGACGGCAGGATTTTGTACGATATCTCAGAGTGGACTTTATGAAGAATCAAAGCTGTTCAACAGTATTTTAATGTTTATCGGCGGTTCTCCGGGAGGTACAGCGGGCGGTGTGAAGACGACAACCGTTATGATGCTTACATTGGCGTGTCTTACGTTTGTGCGTGGGGGAAATGATACAGAATGTTTTGGAAAGAAAATCTCTACGGATAACATTCGAACCGGATTTTGTGTGGTGGCAGCAGCGTTTGCTGTATTTATTGTAGGAACGCTTGCGATTCTTGTGATTGAACCGGATGGTATCCCAATGATCAATGTGATTTATGAGACGGCTTCTGCTATTGGAACAGTGGGACTTACGGCGGATTTGACGCCGCATTTGTCGCGCGCAAGTCAGTGTGTGCTGATGGTAATGATGTATGTTGGACGGCTTGGACCTATGACGCTTGTACTTTTGTTTGCAGGAAAAAAACATCCAAGAGATAAGATACGGAGGCTGCCAGAAGAGAGGATTATGGTTGGTTAAAAGTAGTGATAGGAGAAAGAATATGAGAAAGCAATATGCAGTATTTGGACTTGGGAGTTTTGGAGAGAGTGTGGCGGTCACACTTCAGCAGTTGGGCTGCGAGGTTGTGGTGGTAGATAATCATATGGAAAGGATTGAAGAGATTTCTTCTCAGGTGTCCTATGCTGTGCAGGCGGATATTGGTGATCCGGAGGTGATTAAATCTTTGGGAACGAGAAATCTGGACGGTGTGGTCGTTGCAGTTGTCGATGATATGGAAGCGAGTGTTATGGCGACACTGGTGTCTAAAGAGATTGGAGTTCCTTTTGTTCTTGCCAAAGCGAAAAGTGAACTTCACGCGACTATTCTGAAAAAAATCGGAGCGGACAGTATTATATTTCCGGAGAAAGAAATTGGAAAAAGCGTGGCTCGGAATCTGGTGTCCAATGAGTTTGCAGATTGGCTGAATCTTTCGACGGAATATAGTATTGCAGAGATTGCTATTCCAGAAAAATGGGTGGGAAAGACGTTGGCAGAACTGAATGTAAGACGTACTCATGACGTGAATGTGGTCGGGATTAAGGAGGGGGAGGAGATACAGGTGAATCCGGATCCCCATGAGGTATTTCGGAAAGATATGGTCTTGATTTTAATTGGAGCAAATGAAGCTTTGGAACGTTTTGGAAGGGAACAAATGAAGATATGATAACGAGTACGTCCAATGGGAAAGTAAAACGTCTTGTGAATTTGAAGAAGAGACGGAAAACAAGAGACGAAGAGAATGTATTTCTGGTAGAAGGTATCCGGATGTTTCGAGAAGTTCCGGTAAAGAAGCTGCGGGAAATTTATGTGTCAGAAACATTTTATAAAAAAGAAAAGTCTGTGCTGGATGAGATAATGCCAGCAGGCACAGTACATGCAGAGATTTTGTCAGATACAGTATTCGCCTATGTGTCGGACACAAAAACACCTCAAGGAGTGCTCTGTGTAGTGGAGCAGATGGAATATTTACCGGAACAAGTATTTGCCGGAGAAAATCCGCATCTTCTTGTGCTTGATAATCTACAAGATCCGGGAAATTTGGGAACGATTATCCGAACGGCGGAGGGCGCAGGTGTAACAGGAATCGTACTGAGTAAAGACTGTGTGGACGTCTATAATCCGAAAGTCATCCGTTCTACTATGGGTTCAGTCTATCGTATGCCATTTTATTATGCGGAAGATTTGCTACAGGAGATCAGGCGGATAAAAGAGATGGGAATTATAACGTATGCAGCGCATCTTGAGGGATGTGCGGATTATGACAAGGAAGATTATAAGAAACCTTGTGCTTTCTTTATCGGAAATGAGGGGAATGGTCTACGGGATGAAGTTGCCAATGCAGCGGACATTTACATTAAAATTCCTATGAATGGTCAGGTGGAGTCGTTGAATGCGGCGATTGCGTCTGCGGTTTTAATGTTTGAAGTGAGACGTCAGAGAAATATTTAAAAAGTCTGAAAACTGAGCGGAAATTCTTGAATTTTAAACAGAAGTATAGTAATATAAAGGAATAGAAATACTATACTATAGCAGGAGGAGAAGCGATTTATGAATACTATATACTGGTTGATTGCATTTGTTGTATTATTGGTTATAGAGATTTTTACAATGGGACTTACAACAATCTGGTTTGCCGGCGGAGCGATAGCAGCGTATATTACAGGAATGTTAGGCGTCGGTACGGCGGGACAGGTGGTAGTATTTGTTGCAATATCTCTGGTGTTGTTAGTATTTACCCGTCCATTGGCGTTAAAGTATTTCAATCAGAACCGGCAGAGGACGAATGCTGAGAGCCTGATTGGGCAGCAGGGTATCGTTCTCGAAGAGATTGACACTCTGAAAGCGGTTGGAAGAGTAGTAGTAAATGGTCAGGAGTGGTCAGCAAAGACCGATGAGCCGAATGGAAGAATTGCGAAAGGAAAGGTCGTGGTGATTGACGGTATTCAAGGTGTGAAACTGATTGTCAGGGATAAGGAGGAGAAGGATTATGTTTAGCTTATTTTCTGTTTTTTTTGTGATTCTGGTAATTTTAGCGATACTGATTATTATATCATGTATCAAGGTTGTTAGACAGGCGCAGGCACTTGTTATTGAAAGGCTTGGCGCTTATCAGGCTACGTGGGGGACAGGAATTCATTTTAAACTGCCAATTTTTGACCGCGTGGCGAGAAAAGTGGATTTGAAAGAGCAGGTTGTGGATTTTGCTCCGCAGCCGGTTATTACAAAAGACAATGTTACAATGAGAATTGATACGGTTGTATTCTATCAGATTACAGATCCGAAGATGTTCTGTTATGGAGTGGCAAACCCCATTATGGCAATTGAGAATTTGACGGCTACAACGCTTCGTAATATTATTGGTGACTTAGAGTTAGACCAGACGCTGACTTCCAGAGAGACGATCAATACGAAGATGAGAGCGTCTCTTGATGTGGCTACAGATCCATGGGGAATCAAGGTAAATCGTGTAGAGCTTAAAAATATTATCCCTCCGGCGGCGATTCAGGATGCGATGGAGAAACAGATGAAGGCAGAACGTGAGAGGCGTGAAGCAATTCTTCGTGCAGAGGGTGAGAAGAAGTCTACGATTCTTGTGGCAGAGGGTAATAAAGAGTCTGCGATTCTGGATGCCGAGGCAGAGAAACAGGCGGCGATTCTTCGTGCAGAGGCTCAGAAAGAGGCCATGATCCGGCAGGCAGAAGGTGAAGCGGAGGCGATTTTGAAAGTGCAGCAGGCGAATGCTGACGGTATACGTTTTTTGAAAGAGGCGGGAGCTGATGAGGCAGTGCTTACGATGAAGAGTCTGGAAGCATTTGAGAAAGCGGCAGACGGTCAGGCTACGAAGATCATTATTCCGTCTGAGATTCAAGGGATTGCAGGTCTTGTAAAATCAGTAGTTGAGGTTGCAAACAAGGAAGAAAAATAATATGAAATCAGTGATTGATTTGTCGAAGGAATACGGGCTTGTGCTTGACGGCGGCGGGGCAAGAGGCGCATACCAGATAGGTGCGTGGAAGGCTCTGGCAGAAGCAGGTGTGAAGATAAAAGCAGTGGCAGGAACTTCAGTGGGCGCCTTAAATGGCGCCCTCATTTGTATGGGGGACGTAGAACTGGCGGAAAGTATCTGGAGAGATATGACGTTTTCTACGGTTATGGATGTAGACGATCAAGAGATGGAGGCGCTTTTTAACGGTGAGGTTCCGCTTCGAGAGTTTTTGCGGCGGATATGGGAAAGAGTTAAAGATGGAGGAATAGATATTGAACCGCTTCGAAAATTAATTCATGAGGTTATAGACGAGGAAGCGATAAGGAACTGTGGCATCGAGTTCTGTCTGTCTACGTTTTCGCTGACCGATTTTAAAGAACTGGATTTGGGAGCAGAAGAGATTCCGGAAGGACAGTTGGAAGATTTTCTTCTTGCCAGCGCCTACTTGATTGGATTTAAGAATGTTCCCCTGAATGGAAAGAAATATGTGGATGGAGGTGTGACTAACACAGCTCCATTTAACATACTTGTGGACAGAGAATACAAGGATTTGATTTCTGTGCGGATTCATGGGATCGGCGTGGAGCAGAAAGTGAAATTTCCGGAAGATACAGTAGTTCATGAAGTATCGCCGAGAGTAAAGCTTGGAAGTATTATGGAGTTTTGCGGAAAACGAAGCCGTCAGAATATGACGATTGGCTATTATGATACGAAACGGATGATCTATGGTCTGGAAGGGATTATCTATTACATTGATCAGACACATGATGAGGACTATTATAAGGAGAGAATTGGCCGGCTGAAAGAACTTGAGAAGGCGGAGATTGCGTTTGTCCTTAAACTCCCCTTGAGTTATTCTGCAAAAGAATTGTATTTGGGGATGCTTGAGGCATCGGCAAAGTTATTTCAAATCCCTAAATATCGCATTTATACAGTTGACCAATTGTTTGAAATAGTATATAAAAGGTATATAACTTTGGAAAATAAGAATGATGTTCCACGGTTCGTACACGTTTTGATGGAATGGAGAGAGGAAACTAAGATGGATTTAAAAGGAAGAAATTTTTTGACGCTTAAAGATTTTACAAAGGATGAGATTACGTATTTGGTAGATCTTGCGGCGCAGCTTAAAGAGAAAAAGAAACAGGGAATTGCTGTCGATCATTACAGGGGTATGAATGTGGCGCTGATTTTTGAAAAGACAAGCACAAGAACTCGCTGTTCTTTTGAGGTGGCGGCTCATGATATGGGAATGGGAACGACATATCTTGCGCCGAGTGTGTCCCAGATTGGGAAGAAAGAGAGTATTGAGGATACTGCAAGAGTACTGGGACGGATGTTTGACGGAATCGAGTATCGTGGATATGGTCAGGAGATTGTGGAAGACTTGGCGAAATATGCAGGAGTTCCGGTATGGAATGGTTTGACGAATGAATATCATCCGACACAGATGTTGGCGGATCTTCTTACAATTCGTGAACATTTTGGAAGGATTGAAGGAATCCGTTTGGTTTATATGGGAGACGCCAGATATAATATGGGTAATTCTCTGATGATTGCATGTGCAAAGATGGGTATGAATTTTACCGCATGTACATCGAAAAATTATTTCCCTAATCCAGAGCTTGTAGCAGAATGTGAAGAATATGCAAAGGAAAGCGGGGGAAGTATTACGCTTACAGAGGATGTGACTGAGGGAACGAAAGATGTGGACGTTATCTATACGGATGTGTGGGTGTCTATGGGCGAGCCGGATGAAGTGTGGGAAGAGAGAATCCGCGAGCTGTCGCCATATAAGGTGACAAAAGAAGTTATGGATCGTGCGGGAGAGAAAGCAATCTTCTTACATTGTCTTCCTGCATACCATGATTTGAAGACAGAGGTTGGACGAGATATTAAAGAGCGGTTTGGATTGGAAGAACTGGAAGTGACAGATGAGGTATTTGAGTCTGAGAAATCAAAAGTCTTCGATGAGGCAGAGAATCGTATGCATACTATTAAAGCGGTAATGACTGCAACGCTCGGAGAGAGATAGAATGAAATCGGAAATCGTTTATTTTGAAGAAACAGACTCTACGAATACAAGGGCCAAGGCGTATGCCGAAAAGGGCTGTCCACATGGGACGCTATTTGTGGCGGACTGTCAGAGTAGCGGAAAAGGCCGTAGAGGGCGGAATTGGAACGCTCCGGCAGGATGTAATATTTATATGAGTCTTTTGCTGCGGCCGGATATTACACCCAAAGCGGCGCCTATGCTGACATTAGTGATGGCGGTAAGCGTTGCGGTAGCTATTCGGGAAGTCTGTGGTGTAGAAACGAAGATTAAATGGCCGAATGATATTGTGCTTCATAAAAAGAAGCTGTGCGGCATTTTGACAGAGATGAGCGCAGGCGCAGAAGGTATTGATTATGTAGTGATTGGTGCGGGCGTTAATGTGAATCAGGAAGAGTTTCCGGAGGAACTTATGGATCGGGCGGCATCTATTAAGAAAGAGACCGGTATGACGACGGACAGGGAGGAACTGCGCCAAGCCATTGTGGAGAATTTCTGGAAGTATTATAAGACATTTCTTGAAACGGAAGATTTGTCGGGAATCATAAATTTGTATCATGATCTGTTGGTGAATAAAGACTGTGAAGTGAAAGTATTGGAGCCGGGAAATGAATATACTGCCTATGCCCTGGGGATAAATGAAAAGGGAGAGCTTCTTGTAAAGATGAGGAGCGGTGAAGTGAAACGCATTTATGCCGGAGAGGTGTCCGTAAGAGGAATATATGGGTATATATAAAAAGGAGAAACGATATGTATGAGGATAGAGTTGTGCTCTGCGGAGCAAATTCTTATGAGGAAAAATATTATCTGAATCCGGATTTTTCAGGGCTGCCGGATGATATAAAGGATGAACTCAAGATTATGTGCGTCCTTTATGTGCATGATGTGGGAGGTGTTCTGACGCTGGTATATGAAGAAGACGGAGGACTGTGCTTTGAAGTGACCGCTCAAGATTACGATCCGATGTTTGACGAGATTGGAAGCCAGCTTAAGATCAAGCAGCTTCAAAGGGAAAAACACGATCTGTTAGAGTCCTTGCAGTTGTATTACAACGTGTTCTTTCTGGGAGAAGAATTGTAGGAGGAAATTATGTTATTAGTAATAGACGTTGGGAATACCAACATTACAATCGGAATCTTTGACAAAGATAAGGTATTCGGCACATTCAGATTGAAGTCTAAGCAGCCGCGTACATCCGATGAGTATGGCATTATGCTGCAGGAACTGGTGGAGAGAAATGGAATTGACAGTAAAGAGATTACGGACGTTATTGTAGCTTCAGTTGTTCCGGATATTATGCATTCTCTTGGCAGCGGCATTATTAAGTATTTTCATACAAAGCCGGTTGTAGTGTCTGCCGGGATTAAGACGGGTATCCGTATTGTAACAGAGAATCCAAGGCAGGTAGGAGCAGACCGTATTGTTGATGCGGTGGCGGCTTATACATTGTTTGGAGGGCCTGTTATTGTAGTGGATTTTGGAACTGCAACCACTTATGATATCATAGGTCCGGACGGTACTTTTGAGGCCGGGGTAATCGCGCCGGGAATCCGTACTTCTGCCCAAGCGTTGTGGGGCGAGGCGGATATGCTTCCTGCAATTGAGATTAAGAAACCGGCGTCTATTCTGGCGAAAGAGACGATTTCCAGTATGCAGGGAGGACTGCTTTATGGACAAGTAGGACAGACCGAGTACATCATAAAGCGGCTGAAAGAGGAGTCTGGTTATAAAGACGCAAAGGTTGTGGCAACCGGCGGACTTGGCAATATGATTGTATCTGAGACAGATGTGATCGATGTGTATGATCAGCAGCTTACATTGAAAGGGCTGCAGATTATCTTTGAGAAAAATAAAAAACGTTAAAATATAACGTAACTATTCAGGTGTGTGCTCAAATGAACATAGGAAATGTAAAACTTGACAATCCATATATATTAGCGCCAATGGCAGGTGTGACAGACCTGCCGTTTCGTTTGCTCTGCAAGGAGCAGGGGGCCGGATTATTATGTATGGAGATGATTAGTGCGAAAGCGCTTTTATATAAGAATAAAAATACGAAAGCATTGTTGGAAATCCATCCAGAGGAATATCCGGTGTCGTTGCAGCTTTTTGGTTCGGATGCGGATATCATGAGTGAGATTGCAAAAGAGATTGAGCATCTTCCGTTTCAGATTCTTGATATTAATATGGGCTGTCCGGTGCCTAAAGTTGTGAAAAACGGCGAGGGTTCGGCGCTTATGAATCATCCGGAGCAGGTGTACGAGATTGTATCTAAAACAGCGAAAGCCATTAAGAAGCCGGTAACGGTGAAAATACGAAAAGGATTTAATGATGAGTCTGTAAATGCTGTAGAGATAGCCCGAATTATTGAGGAGGCAGGCGGGGCTGCGGTTGCTGTTCATGGGAGAACGCGGGAACAGTATTACTCCGGGAAGGCAGACTGGGAGATTATCCGGCAGGTAAAAGAAGCTGTCTCTATTCCAGTTATCGGAAACGGAGACGTGATATCCGGGGAGAGTGCGCTTAAAATGCGGCAGACAACAGGATGCGACGGTGTGATGATCGGCCGGGGCGCGCAGGGAAATCCATGGATATTTGCAGAACTTTTGGAATATGATAAAACAGGAGTCATGCCAAAGCGTCCGGCTCCCGAAGTGATACGGGAAACCATGCTCCGCCATGCCAGACTTCTGATGGAGTATAAAAATGATTATATTGGTATACGGGAAATGAGAAAACATGTGGCGTGGTATACGAAGGGGATGAAAGACTCGGCAAAACTCAGAGAAGAAATTAATCATGTAGAGACATATCATGAGTTAGAACAACTGTTACAATTATTTATAACTATTCAGCCATAACAACTCGAGTTTCGAAAATATGTTGACATAAAGCGGTGTATTAGTTATAATATTGAAATTGTGAAAGTGTCTTTATTTTATATGATATGAATATAGAAAAGGAGCAAAGTGGGAAAATGGAAACGAAGAAAAGACTACTGACTTATGCAGGATTGAAAGCGTTAGAGGACGAGCTTGAAAACCTCAAGGTTGTGAAGCGTAAAGAGGTTGCAGGAAAGATCAAAGAGGCGAGAGAACAGGGAGATCTTTCTGAGAACGCAGAGTATGATGCGGCGAAAGATGAGCAGCGGGATATTGAAGCTCGTATCGAAGAGTTAGAGAATATCCTCAAGAACGCAGAAGTCGTGGTAGAGGATGAGGTTGATTTTGATAAGATTAATGTCGGATGTACGGTGAAAGTGTTTGATATTACCTTTGATGAAGAGATGGAGTTTAAAATTGTAGGTTCCACTGAGGCAAACAGTCTGGAAGGTAAGATTTCCAATGAATCTCCGGTAGGTCAGGCATTAATGGGCAGATCAGTAAATGACGTAGTAGAGGTTGAGACGCAGGCCGGAACTATGGAATACAAAGTGCTTGGGATCAGTCGGTCTCAATAAGCTTTCAAAGGAACAGAAATGTATGAACCCCCTCATGGCCGAGGGGGTATATTCACATAAAAGGGAAGGAGAAAGATATGGGCGAGCTTAAGAAAAATGCACAGGAGCAGGATGTAAATCAATTAAGACAGGTACGCCGGGACAAGCTTGCAGAGTTACAGAGCAGCGGTAAGAATCCTTTTGAAATCACAAAGTATGATGTAACCTGTCATGCAGCGGATATTAAAGAGCATTACGAGGAAATGGAAGGAAAGCATGTTACTTTAGCAGGACGTGTGATGCAAAAGCGTGTCATGGGTAAGGCTTCTTTCTGTAATATTTTAGACCAGACAGGAAATATTCAGTCATATGTTGCAAGAGACAGTATCGGAGAAGAAGAATACAAAGATTTCAAGAAATTAGACATTGGGGATATTGTAGGTCTTGAGGGTGAAGTGTTTAAGACAAAGACAGGAGAGATTTCGGTTCATGCATCTGCGGTGAAACTTCTTTCTAAGAGTCTTCAGATTCTGCCGGAGAAGTATCACGGTCTAACCAATACAGACACACGTTACCGTCAGAGATATGTGGATTTGATCATGAATACGGACGCTAGAGATACATTTATCAAGAGATCAAAGATTTTAAGCTCTATCCGTAGATATTTAGATGGCGAAGGGTTTTTGGAGGTTGAAACTCCAATGCTTGTAAGTAATGCGGGCGGAGCCGCCGCAAGACCATTTGAGACACATTTTAATGCGCTGGGAGAGGACTTTAAGCTTCGTATTTCTCTGGAACTTTACTTAAAGAGATTGATTGTCGGCGGTCTTGAGAGAGTTTATGAGATTGGACGAGTGTTCCGTAATGAAGGTCTGGATACGAGACACAATCCTGAGTTTACGCTTATGGAACTTTATCAGGCATATACAGATTATAATGGAATGATGGACTTAACAGAGAACCTGTATCGTCATGTGGCACAGGATGTTCTTGGAACAACAACCATTTCCTATAATGGTGTGGAAATGGATCTTGGAAAGCCGTTTGAGAGAATTACAATGGTGGATGCTGTTAAGAAATATGCGGGTATTGACTGGAACGAGGTTGAGACTTTGGAGCAGGCAAGGGAACTTGCAAAAGAGCGTGGCGTTGAGTTTGAGGAGAGACATAAAAAAGGCGATATTTTGAGCTTGTTCTTTGAAGAGTTTGCAGAAGAGCACTTGATCCAACCGACATTCGTTATGGATCATCCGATTGAGATTTCTCCGCTTACAAAGAAGAAACCGGAGAATCCGGACTACGTTGAGCGTTTCGAGTTCTTTATGAATGGATGGGAGATGGCGAATGCTTATTCTGAGTTGAATGATCCGATTGATCAGAGAGAGCGATTCAAAGCCCAGGAGGAATTACTTGCACAGGGTGATGAGGAGGCGAACACAACAGATGAGGATTTCTTAAATGCATTAGAGATCGGTATGCCTCCGACAGGCGGCATCGGTTTCGGAATCGACAGAATGTGTATGCTGCTTTGTGATGAGGCGGCTATCCGCGACGTACTTCTGTTCCCGACAATGAAGTCACAGGGCGCTTCTAAGAATGAGGCTAATAACGCTGCGCAGGCAAAAGCGACGGAAAAGATTGATTTTTCCAAGGTAAGAGTTGAGCCAATCTTTGAAGAAATGGTTGATTTTGATACCTTTGCAAAGTCTGATTTCAGAGCTGTGAAGATTTTGGCTTGCGAGGCTGTTCCTAAGTCCAAGAAACTTTTGAAGTTTACAATGGATGACGGAGAACGTAAGGATCGTGTAATTTTGAGCGGTATTCACGAGTATTACGAGCCGGAAGAACTTGTTGGAAAGACTTGTATTGCTATCGTAAACTTGCCGCCGAGAA
>CAJTRE010000008.1 GCA_910578495.1 uncultured Dorea sp. | reverse complement strand
AGTGAAAGGGGAAGCAACGAAAACAACAATCGTTTTATTAGAAGGGTTATCCCCAAAGGAGTAAACTTTGACCATCTGACGAGAACACAGGTGCAAGATATAGAGGATTGGATCAATAACTACCCGCGTCCGATGTTCCAGTATGCTACATCATCAGAGCTGTTTGCCGTTGAACTGGCGGAGGTAAGAGCCTTGTAAGATAAAAAAAAACAGAATACAGATACCGAGAAGGCTGCCTGAGAAGACGGTCTGTTAATGTTACGTTAAAAATAATCAATCTATATAAGACCAGACATTTCTGTACAAAAATCCAACTATTTATTAGATGATTTTTGCTTATATTTAGAAAAAATAAGGTCTTAAAAATTTTTTTAAAAAATGTTGCAAAAAAACTTGACATTTTCATTACCATAGAAAATGAAAAATAGTACTTGCAATTTGCATAATATTCTGTTACAATATCAATGTTGCGAGTCTACAATATTAGACTTATTTTGATCGTTAGGAGGTGCAGTCATGGCAAAATGTGCTATTTGTGAAAAGGGTGCTCACTTTGGAAACAACGTCAGCCACTCTAATAGAAAAACACCAAAGATGTGGAAATCAAATGTAAAATCTGTTCGTGTAAAAACAGAGGGCGGTGCTACAAAGAAAATGTATGTTTGTACTTCTTGTTTGAAGTCAGGCAAAGTTGAGCGTGCTTAATTCAGAATGTGACGTAAATTAAAAACTCAGATTTCATTTTCGTGGAATCTGAGTTTTTGTGTTAATAATGCGACTACACTGCCCTTGTCAAGAATTGGAAAACAGGGTATAATATATTTCTAGTATTTAATTTTTACAAATATCAAACTATATGCATGTAGATGCACGATAGAGGAAATGGAGGTTTCAGTATGAAAGGATGCGTTAGTACAGATCTTGGTATTATTACAATTGATCCTGAGGTTATCGCAAAATATGCCGGAACAGTAGCAGTTGAGTGTTTCGGAATTGTTGGCATGGCGGCTCTTAATATGAAGGATGGTCTCGTTCATTTGTTAAAGAAAGCGAATCTTACCCGCGGAATTCAGGTTGCAGTTTCAGACGAGAATCATATTAGTCTGGATTTCCATATTATTGTTGCTTATGGCGTAAGTATTTCCGCAGTTACAGAGAATCTGATCAGTAATGTGAAATATAAAGTAGAAGAATTTTCCGGTATGCCGGTAGATAAGATCAATATCTATATTGAAGGCGTCAGAGTCATCGATTAATTAAGGAGGAACATAAGTAGTGGCTACAAAAACTATTAATGTGAATATGCTCGCTAAGATGTTTTTAGCGGGCGCACAAAATATTGAGGCAAAGAAAGAATTTATCAACGAGTTGAATGTATTTCCGGTACCGGATGGAGATACAGGTACGAATATGTCTCTGACCATTATGGCGGCGGCTAAGGAAGTGACGGCGCTTGAAAAACCAAACATGGTGGATCTTGCCAAGGCGATTTCTTCTGGTTCATTAAGAGGAGCAAGAGGTAACTCCGGTGTTATCTTATCTCAGCTTCTTCGCGGGTTTACAAAGTCTATCCGGGACGAAAAAGAGATTGATGTGATTGCTCTTGCAGCTGCCTGCACAAGGGCAAGAGAGACTGCCTATAAGGCAGTTATGAAACCAAAAGAGGGAACAATCCTTACAGTTGCCAGCGGAATCGCAGATAAGGCTTCTGAGATGGCGCAGGAGACGGACGATCTGGAAATATTTCTTCCGGAAGTGATTAAACATGCGGAAGAGGTTCTTGCAAAGACGCCGGATATGCTTCCGGTGTTAAAGGAAGCAGGAGTTGTGGATTCTGGCGGACAGGGACTTTTGGAAGTTATTAAAGGTGCTTATGACGCATTTCTCGGAAAAGAGATTGATTACAGTTCCATTGCACCAAGTACAGGTGCAGGTGTTACAAAGATTAACACACAGGATACAGCAGATATTAAGTTTGGTTATTGTACAGAGTTTATTATCTTAACAGAGAAGGAATTTACAGATAAGGATGAGAGAGAGTTCAAAGAATATCTTTCTTCTATTGGTGATTCTATTGTATGTGTTGCAGATGATGATGTTGTTAAGATTCATGTTCATACGAACGATCCGGGACTTGCTATCCAAAGAGCACTTACATTTGGCCAGCTTTCCCGTATGAAGATTGATAATATGCGCGAGGAACATCAGGAGAAATTAATCCGCGATGCAGAGAAAGTGGCAGAGCAGGAAGCGGCAAAAGATGCGCAGAAGAAAGCTAATGAACCGAGAAAGCCGATGGGCTTCATTACCGTATCGATCGGTGACGGTATCAATGGAATTTTTAAAGAACTTGGCGCAGATTATATCATTGAGGGCGGTCAGACCATGAACCCAAGTACCGATGATATGTTAAAAGCTGTCGATGAGGTGAATGCAGACACAATCTTCATTCTCCCCAATAATAAAAATATTGTACTTGCTGCGAATCAGGCAAAGGATCTTGTAAAAGATAAGAAGATTATTGTAATTCCGACAAAGACAGTGCCGCAGGGGATTACAGCGATCATTAACTTTATGCCGGATGCAGACGCTGCGGTCAATGAGGCTGCGATGCTTGAAGAAATCAAGAATGTCAAGACCGGTCAGGTGACCTACGCAGTTCGTGATACACGCATTGATGATAAGGAAATTCACGAGGGCGATATTATGGGTATCGGTGATAGTGGAATCCTTTCGGTTGGAAGTGAGATTAAGGATACTGCCATAGATATGCTGAAAGAATTAGTAGATGAAGATTCCGAATTGATCAGCGTATATTATGGAGAAGAAGTAGACGAAGATGCAGCACAGAGTCTTGTAGAGAAGATTGAAGAGTTATATCCGGATGTGGATGTAGACGTTCATTTCGGCGGACAGCCAATCTACTATTACGTACTGGCAGTTGAGTAGGACGAAACTATGTGTTACATGGATTTCAAATAGGAAAGATAACGTAAGTACAGGGGGCAGTCATGTCCCCTGTATCGTTATAAACAGGAACATTTATGATTGAAGAAACCAGTATAAAAGAATTAAAAGGTGTCGGAGATAAGACGCAGCAATTGTTTGAGAAAGTAGGAATTTCTACGGTAGGCGATTTGATCCGCTATTATCCGAGAGGTTATGATGTGTATGAAGAATCGGTACCTATTGGAGAAGTGGAAGAAGGGCAGATTGTTACAGTGACCGGAGCTATATTTGGGAAAGTACAGGTGTCCGGAACAAGAGCCATGCAGATTACAACCATTCATGTGAAAGATCTTACAGGGACGATCCGCGTCATTTGGTTTCGGATGCCGTTTCTTCGTAATACATTTGCGAAAGGCGGTACAGTTACATTAAGAGGACGTGTCATCAATCGGAAAAACGGCCTTGTAATGGAACATCCGGAGATTTTCTATCCGTCTTCTAAGTATGAAGAAAGACTAAATACGCTGCAGCCTATTTACGGGCTTACTTCCGGACTCACCAATAATGCGGTCATGAAAGCTATGAAGCAGGCATTGACAGGTCTTAATCTTTCGAAAGAGAATCTTCCCGAGGAACTGCGGTTAAAATATGAATTGGCAGAGTATAATTATGCCATTCGCGGTATTCATTTTCCAGAGGATAAAGAAGTCTTCTGTCATGCAAGAAAACGATTGGTATTTGAAGAGTTTCTGACATTTATCCTGTCACTTCGAATACTTCGGGACAGCAATGAGAAACAGGAAAATGAATATGTCATGGAGAAACATCCTAAGATTGATACTTTCATTGGAAAACTTCCTTTTCAACTGACAGGCGCACAGCAGAAAGTGTGGGAAGAAATCCTAACAAATATGGCGTCTGATACGGTCATGTCAAGGCTGGTGCAAGGAGACGTAGGCTCCGGCAAAACGATTGTGGCGGTGTTGGCTCTTCTAAATACTGCACTAAACGGTTACCAGGGAGCGATGATGGCGCCTACGGAAGTGTTGGCAAGACAGCATTATGAGTCTATCTGTAATTTGTTTGAAACTTATGATATTCCTATTAAAGCAGCGCTTCTTACCGGCTCAATGACAACGAAAGAAAAAAGAAGAGTGTATGACCGGATAGAATGTGGACTTGTGAAGATTATTATCGGAACCCATGCGCTTATTCAGGATAAAGTGTTTTATGACAATCTCGCACTTGTTGTTACGGACGAACAGCATAGATTTGGTGTAAAACAGCGTGAAAAATTTGCAGAAAAAGGCGGTGTTCCCCATGTGCTTGTTATGAGCGCAACACCGATTCCAAGAACGCTTGCAATTATTTTGTATGGAGATCTAGACATTTCTGTCATTGATGAGCTTCCGGCAAACCGGCTGCCGATCAAGAACTGTGTGGTAGATACAGGTTATCGAAATACTGCATATTCTTTTATGAAAAAGCAGGTGGCTGAGGGCAGACAATGTTATGTCATCTGTCCCATGGTGGAGGAAAGTGAAAGCATAGAAGCAGAAAATGTTATTGACTATGCAGAAAGTCTGCAAAGTGAGATGGGTGATTCCATCAAAGTTTCGTATCTTCATGGCAAGATGAAACAGACGGAAAAAGATGAGATTATGACAAGGTTTGGTAATAATCAGATACAGATTCTTGTGTCCACTACAGTTATTGAGGTGGGAATTGACGTCCCAAATTCTACAGTAATGCTGATTGAAAACGCTGAGCGTTTCGGACTCGCCCAACTACACCAGCTTCGTGGACGTGTAGGACGGGGAAAATACCAGTCGTATTGTATCTTTATGACTGCCTCAAAAGCAAAAGAGACAAAAGAACGACTGGACATTTTGAATCATTCTAACGATGGTTTTAAAATTGCAAGTGAGGACTTAAAACTTCGTGGGCCGGGAGATTTGTTCGGCATCCGACAAAGCGGACTTATGGATTTCAGACTGGGGGATGTATATCAGGATGCGGCGGTTTTACAGATGGCTTCTGACGCGGCAGACTGGCTTATTAAAAATAAACACGACTGTTTGAAAATGCTTCCAGACTATGAAAGAACTTCCAGTGTAATAATATAAATTCTCCATATACTATCGGTGTAACAAAAAGAAAAGTTACAAAGATAAGTTACCAAAAGGAGGAGAAAAAAATGGCAAATCGTTCATCTAACAGAGCAGCCGTACCAGAGGCAAAGGGAGCACTTGACAAATTCAAATATGAGGTTGCAAACGAATTAGGAGTACCGTTAACAGACGGATACAACGGAGATCTTACTTCTAGACAGAATGGATCTGTTGGTGGTTATATGGTTAAGAAAATGATCGAACAGCAGGAGAAACAGATGGCTGGCAAGTAAGCGCATAGCAACGAACGCGAATGAGGAAAAAGGAGACTCTGACTATTATAGTCAAGAGTCTCTTTTTCCTTATTCATGTAAGTGTAACGGATATCAAGTGAGTCTTGCTTTTTTGTGTTGACAATTCACTACTATGTGTTACAATGTAGTCATAGGCTACTAGGTGGTATAAAGTAGTTAGGAGGTAAAGAATTAAGGAGCAGGTGAACTTATGTATGATAAATCGCAATTAATGCGTGGAACATTAGAGGGTTGTATCTTGAAAATATTATTAAAGGACACGACTTACGGCTACGAGATTGTTACAAAGCTTCAGGAATATGGCTTTGAGGAAATTAAGGAGGGAACGATATATCCACTGCTGGTCCGGTTGGAAAAGAAGAATATCATCTCTTCCGAACTTCGCCCTTCTCCACTTGGACCAAGCCGTAAATATTATTCGCTGACAGAAGAAGGGCAGGCGTACTTTGAAGAATTTCGAGACTATTGGAAACAAGTGTCAACGTCTGTAAATCAGATTTTAGAATTGGAGGAATAGATAATGAATGAGCAAAGTCAAAAGCAAGTTCACAAGATGAAGAAATACATTAGTACATTCCCATTAAAATCAGAAGAAATCATTTTGATTCATAAGGACCTTGATGGAATGGCAGAAGAAGCGCAGAATCGGGGAGAACCGCTTGAGAAGGTACTTGGAAAGAGCCCGAGAGAGTTCTGTGATGAGTTAATATATGCGATAGGTGGGATTAAGACACCGGGTGGCAGAAAGATTTTAAGATTTGTTGGAGCATGGTATAAACTGATTGCCTTTTTATTTTTATTTGGGGTAATTTTTGATTTATCATCAGCGGTTGTTCTGACGTTTGGAGAGTTGTTTTCAGAGCATCCGGATATATTGACAGGAGTCCGGGAGCTGTTGCCAGGGGGAATCAAAGCGGTAATCTTGGGTATCGTTTATTACATCGCTGGAAAACGTGCCCTTCAATACAGCACAGATGTCAGTCTGTCAGATAAGGCTATGAAGTGGGCGGTAGGAATGTTTGTTTTAGAATTTGGCTCTTGGATGTATGATTTCATAACGGAAATAGGAAAAGAACCGATGATTTTGTTGCTTTTAAGCCTTGTATTTTGCTGCTTTTCTTCTGTCCTTTTCATGATAGGTGCAAAGAGGAATTGTCCGCATTTGGAAGAAGAAAGTATTTCAATAATTTCATACAGTGAGGAATAGATATGATGGAACAAAAAGATATAAAAAATGAAAAAATAGAGGAAAAAAATAAACGTGTCATTCGTAAGATGAACCGTTATATTGATACGTTTCCATTAAAGGCACACGAAATTGCACTGATTCAGAAAGATATTGCCGGAATGGCAGTAGAAGCAATGGAACGCGGGGAGTTTTTAGAGAATATCCTTGAAAAAAGTCCGAAGGAGTTCTGCGACGAACTGATGTATGCAGTAGGCGGAATCAAAGCGCCAGGAGGAAGAAAACTACTAAGATTCGCAGGAGCATATTATGAGATTGCAGGGTTTGTTTTGTTGTTTTTTTCAGGACTGAATCTGGGATTTATATTTATTCTATGTTTTGGCATTTTACTTGGGGAATATATGTCGGCAAAAATCTGGATCGCTTTTCTGCTTTCTGAGTTAGGTTTGCTTTCTTTTGGAGGATTGTTTTATGTTGCTGGAAAGAAAGCAGTCCGGTATAGCAGCGATATGTCTAAAACGCTGCCGGCGTCCGCCTTAGGTGTCGGAATGTTGTTTCTTGGTGTTATCCTTCAGATCATAAGTATGAAATACGGGAAAAAAATAACAGGTTTTTCTACAGAAGCACAGCAGTTAGTAAACTATATGGGTATGACTTGTTTTGTGATATGGATATGTGCGTCCATTTCCTGTATTTCTGGAGCGATGCGGAATCGTCCGAATTCTAAAACTTAGCGTAGAATATTCCTGTGAGGTGAAGATTATGAAGAAAATATTTATCAAAGGACTTCTGAAAAGTAAAAAGAGTTATCTGTCCGTATTATTTTGCGGCATGATTATGATGGCAGTCGTTTATTTATCTTCTACCATAGGAGATTGTCTGTACGTAATGCTCGGTGGAGAAGGCGGCAATGACATTGTACAATATATGACGTGGCATACTTTTTCTCAATCTTACGAACTCCTTTACTTTTTAATGATTCTAGTCATGCTGGTGCATGTAAGAAGCCGCGCTTATGAATATAAGCTTTTGGAACTTATGGGCATTAAGAAGAAGCATAGAAGATGGTTTATCGGATGTGAGTTTGGAAGCATTACAATCATTTCAATGGCTGGCGGAAGTATACTTGGATACGCGCTGTCAGGAGTAGTTGTAGTGGGAATCCGGCAGTTGTTCCCTGAAGTGACGGTAACATATGCGCAGAATATGACGGCATTTTGGGCAACCATATTCACCGGTATCGGAGAATTCTTAATGTTATTTTTTATCTTTGCCATGATCATTGATTTACTAGGTATGGAAGCGGTTGTATCTATTGGACGAGGAAGCGGAAAACCTGTAAAAAACAGATGGAAGATTTTGTTGATAGGACTGGGGCTTGCGATTCTTTCCTATAGCAGTCAATGGTTTTACTGGGGAAAAGTATCTGGGAATTTCCCTTTGTTCTCAATAGAGATAGGACTCCTGTGTGTTCTAATCGGAGCAGGCAGTGTGTGGTTGTATCGGATGCGGTTCAAAGCCGGAAAATATTTCCGCAGACTTCCATGGCTTGACAATTGGTATCACCGATTTTTCTATAATATCAATATGACCTATATTATGGCAGTATTTCTGGTGTTGGCATTATGCAGCTGTAGCGTTTTATTCTTTGACAGCCTCCCATTTGAAGCACCGGAGAATTATCCCTATGACATAGTATGGATTGCAGACCGAGAGGACGAGACATTTGTGAGATCGTTAGAGGGGAAATATGACATAGATGTGAAAATGCAGCCTTGTATACGAGTAACGACGCCAGATGTGGCAGAACATACAGGAATTTCAGAGAAAGATTATGAAGCGTGGACAGGAGAATCTCTGAATCTGAAAGATGCAGAAGTTCATGTGGTTTATCAACGAGAGCGGTCTGAGCGAAACGATCTTGGCATTGACTATGGCACAAAAACACCGGAAATATATGCAGGAATGATGCGTGGGGAT
The DNA here is from genome assembly GCA_910578495.1 of uncultured Dorea sp. GTDB lineage: Bacteria > Bacillota > Clostridia > Lachnospirales > Lachnospiraceae > Dorea_D. The sequence goes on along the minus strand of CAJTRE010000008.1, from coordinate 73,074 downwards.
TTGTGGAATTATGTAGCGGGAGTGGATGTGAAGACAAGTGATTTTGATAAACAATATACGATTGTAAGCAAAGAAGACCGAATTTTAACAGGCGTTTTTGAAGACAGTAAATGGGAGCATATCATTGTGTTTTCCGATGAACATTTTGAAGAACTTAAGGCAAAAGCAGACGGTGCGAATCTTACCGTTATGTTAAATGTATCGGAGCAAGAGGAAGCAGTCGCCTCAGAAATCAATGACTACATGAATAAACAGAATGAGAAGCAAAAGGCAGATGGTAATAGAGAATTTTTGCTATATGAGAAGAACCCATTGTTACTTCAATCGAAACAATCGCATGTTATACAGGTTACAATAATTGTTTTGAACGTAATCATCTTAGCTGCCAGCTTGTTGTTCGTCTGGCTCATAAAAGTTGAGTGTGATTTGCCGGATATGAAATGGAAATATGAATTTTATACACGTTCTGGAATTGAACCGAAGAAACGAAAGAAATACATTTTCAAAGAGACATTTTTATCCGGTGCAGTACCGGTTACAGGTGGAATATTACTTTCGCTTCCGTACATTATTTCACAGATTTATCTAAAACATCTGCCAAAAGAATGGCTGCTTAGATATTCCGTAAGGCTTGGGCTTACGCTTCTGGGAGTTGCAGGTTTCTTTGGCACAGTAATTTTGATTTTGACATACAGAAATGTGAAAAGTATTGAGAGGGGGGATGGCAGATGAGCGATGAAAAAAAGAATATTATCTTGCGGACAGAAGATTTGAAGCGGAGTTATAAGATGGTTTCCCAGACCGGAGAAAAGATTGTTCAAAATGTACTGAAAGGGATTACTTTTGAAGTGGAACAAGGTGAGTTTGTGGCAATCATGGGGCGTTCCGGAGGCGGAAAAACAACACTTCTTAAAACTCTCGGACTGATGGATAAACCAAATGGAGGCAAGGTATATTATAAAGAAACAGATAGTAAGAATATCTATGGACGAAAACTTGCCGGAATCCGGCGGCGTGAATTATCCTTTGTATTTCAGGACTTTTATCTGATGGATTCGCTTACAGTGCGGGAAAATATGATGCTGCCATTAATTTTAGATGAGGCAGACACAAAAGAAAGCATAGCAACGGTAGAGCGGCTGGCCAAGCGGTTTTCCATTTCCCATTTACTTGGGAAAAAACCTTATGAATTATCCGGTGGTGAGAAGCAGAGAGTGGCGCTTTGCCGTACATTAAGCGCAGATCCGGATCTTATTTTAGCAGACGAGCCTACCGGAAACCTCGATACAGAATCCTCTGAGGTCGTGATACAGGCATTTTCTGAGATCAATGAAGAATTTGGTAAAACGATTCTTCTGGTGACGCACGATCCTATTATTGCAAGCTATTGTAAACGTATTATCTTTCTGAAAGACGGACAGATTGTAGAAGATTTGGCACGACAAGAAGATAGAGAGACATTCTATCAAGAAATATTGAAAAGAATGTAAAACCTCTAATTGTAAAACCTCCAATAATGAAAAAGGGTGTAGAAAATAAAATATTGCTGCATCCTTTTTTTATTATCTTTAAAATAAGTTTTTTATTTAAGTAAGAAATGTGATATAATTTTCTTAGCTAATAAGATTTTTCAAAAAATAGTCATGAAGGAGCGTTGTGTATGAGAGTGATCGCAGGTGCTGCAAAAAGACTACAGCTAAAAACTTTAGACGGATTAGATACAAGGCCGACGACAGATCGTATTAAGGAAACGCTGTTTAATATGTTGGCGCCGTATATTTACGACAGTCTGTTTCTGGATCTTTTTGCAGGAAGCGGCGGTATCGGGATTGAAGCGTTAAGCCGGGGAGCAAAAGGCGCTGTGTTTGTAGAAAATAATCCGAAAGCTATGGCGTGTGTGAAAGAGAATTTGAAACACACGAAACTGGACCGGAAAGCTATGACTCTTTCTGTAGATGTGATGACGGCGCTTTATAAGTTAGAAGGCGAAAAGAATTTTGACTATATTTATATGGATCCTCCGTATAATCAGGGATTTGAAAAGAGAGTGCTGGAATACTTGTCTGGTTCAGAACTTCTCTCAGAGGATGGAATCATTATTATAGAGGCGTCCAAAGAAACGGAATTTGATTATATAGAAGATCTTGGATTTTCTATGATTAAATCGAAAGAATATAAGACGAATAAGCATGTGTTTCTGGAACCGGCAGGAAGGAAAGAAATATGTTAAAAGCAATTTATCCGGGCAGTTTTGATCCGGTCACATACGGACATCTGGATATAATCAGACGTTCGTCAAAGCTTGCAGATGAATTAATTGTAGGCGTACTATATAATAAGGCAAAAACACCGTTGTTTTCCATAGAAGAACGTGTTAGAATGTTAAAGGAAGTAACAAAAGATATACCAAATGTGGAGATTATTCCTTTCGAGGGACTTTTGGTAGATTTTGCAAAAGAAACGTCGGCAAAGATGGTAATACGTGGTCTGCGGGCAGTGACGGATTTTGAGTACGAATTACAGATGTCACAGACGAATCACAAGTTATTGCCGGAACTGGAGACGGTTTTTTTAACTACAGGTCTTGAATATTCTTACCTTAGTTCGACAGTAGTAAAGGAAGTGGCGGCTTTTGGAGGAGATATTTCTCAGTTTGTTCCAGAAGCAGTTGAGAGGAAAATACAAGAGAAAATCAAAAGGAGAGTGTAAATAATGAGCAGCCGTATTGAGCAGATTATTGAAGAAATTGAGGAGTATATTGATAGTTGTAAGTTTCAGCCATTGTCTACAACAAAGATTATTGTAAATAAAGATCAGATGGATGAACTGCTTCGTGAACTTCGCATGAAGACTCCGGATGAGATCAAGCGTTATCAGAAAATCATTGCAAATAAAGATGCGATCCTTGCAGATGCACAGGCGAAAGCAGATAATATGATCGAGCAGGCGCATATGCATACCAATGAACTGGTAAGCGAGCATGAAATTATGCAGCAGGCGTATGCACAGGCAAATGAGGTTGTTACAGCGGCAACCGAACAGGCACAGCAGATTCTTGACAATGCCACGCGGGATGCGAATGAAATCCGTATTGGAGCAATGCAGTATACAGATGATCTTTTATCAAATGTAGAGAATATCATCGGACATACGCTTGACAGTTATACTACCAAGTATGATGGATTGGTCAATTCTCTTCAGGAGTGTTTTGACATGGTTCATACCAACAGAACCGATCTTGAGATTCCGGAACCGTCCACAGAAGTTGTAGAGCCTGTTTTTGAAAATGTGCAAGAGGCAGAGCCGGAATATGTAATGGAAGATGATTTTATCTAAAAAATAAAATATAAAGATATGCGAATAAGCTGGTTACCCCTGCGGTGATCAGCTTTTGTATTATGTAAGAAGCAATGGTAAGTCCTGTTTCTTGGATCATACACTGTGTCTGTAAGACGGCGCACCATCCGCCAAAGGAAGTCAGCGCCAGACATAGAATGAACCTTGTGGCAGTGGGAAGCGCGCAAGTACAGATATGCCGGATTCCGGTAGTGATTTCCAGGGAAGGAAACAATACGTTTGAAAACAACGGATTTGTGACAGGAAGCAGCGTACATAATTCCATAATGATGGAAAAGAGCATGATATAACCGCCCACTTTTACAATAGTTTCAAAACCGTTCATCATACACATATCAAACAGTGTTCCACCGGAATTATGCGCAGTACAATCAGCGTTTTTTGCACTTTCCGATATTGTCCTGAGAAAAGAGGTTCTTTTTCGTGAATCTTTCAACAGAAAACGTCGAAAAAGAAAACTGCATACAACAGGAGAACCAATCAGTATTATAAGTGTAGGAAGAAATAACGTTTGGTCTCTTAAATTTTGTATGTGTAAGTAGCTAATCAGAAACATGGGGCTGGAATTATTACAGAAAGATAGTAGATACTGTCCTTCTTGTATGGAAATGTGCCCACTTCTTAACAAGTCTGCCGTCACTTTGCTTCCCATCGGATAGCCGCACAAAAATCCTGTCAGAACAGCAAAAGAGCCATAGGAAGATACGTGAAAAAAACGAGAGAACAAAGGAGCGGTCAGTTTTGCGATCACATGAACAGCTTGTGTCTGTATCAACAGGTTGGACACAATGATAAACGGTAAAAGCGTCGGTAAAACTACTTGAAACCAAAGAAGAATACCCTTGCTTGCGCCTGCCACAACGGGTATTGGAAACAGGAGCATAAGGCAGAAAAAAACAATTGTGGCACACACAAGAAAATATCGTTTCATAAGATAGTGATTCCAGAAAATATTCTTAATTTTATTGTATGGATATAGTTGATTTTTTATGATTCTTGTTCCATAATATGAAGTGGAAAATATGTCTGAAGAGGAGAGAAAAACAATGGCAGTATTAGAACATTTAGAACCAAAAAAAGTTTTTCAGTTTTTTGAAGAACTGTGTCAGATTCCACACGGAACATTTGACATGGAACGTATCAGCAATCACTGCGCAGCGTTCGGAAGAGAGCGTGGATTAGAGACAATCCAGGATGAAGTAGGAAACGTAATTATTAAAAAACCGGGAACAACAGGCTATGAGAACAGTGAGCCGATTATCCTTCAGGGACACATGGATATGGTCTGTGAGAAGAAACCGGGAACGACACATGATTTCAAGAATGATCCGTTAAAGCTTCGTATTGTAGACGGCAATGTTATGGCTACAGATACAACACTTGGCGCAGATAATGGCGTGGCAGTTGCAATAGCAATGGCGCTTCTTGACAGCGATGATATTCCGCATCCACCGCTTGAAGTATTATTTACAGTTGATGAAGAGACGGGAATGGGAGGAGCTACCGCAATTGATATGTCTATCTTTAAAGGGCGTATGCTTCTTAATATGGATTCTGAAGATGAGGGTATCTTTACGGCAGGATGTGCCGGTGGTATCAACATTGAGAATCATATTCCGGTAAAAAAAGAAAAGGCAGAAGGTACATTAGTTACGCTCCATGTTCACAACCTGCTTGGCGGACACTCTGGTATTGATATTCCTCTGCAGAGAGGAAATGCCAATAAGATGATGGGACGTTTGTTGGATAATATCTCCAGCGATGTTGATTTTGTTCTTACAGAAGTAAACGGAGGCTCTAAGGCAAATGTTATTTCCTTTGATACTACAGCAAAACTCGTTGTAAAAGCAGAAGATGCTGCAAAAGTAGCAGAGATTGCAAATAACCTGAAAGAAATCTGGGACGTAGAATTCATGGGCGATGAGCCGACACTTACAGTAGATGTGACAGAAGAAGCAGGCGTATCTGTAGACGCATTTGATAAAGACAGTACGGACAGAGTAATTTCTTACTTGATCATCGTTCCAAATGGTGTAATCGAGTATAGCCGTAAATTAAAAGGAAGTGTAGAAACTTCTCTGAATATCGGTATTGTAGAGACTTGCGAAGACTATGTAAGAGGATGTTATCAGATCCGAAGTTCTGTAGAATCTAAGAAGCAGCAGCTTCGTCAGAACATTGAGCGCTGTGGTAAAGTTGTAGGAGGAACTACAGTCATTACTGGTGATTATCCGGCATGGCAGTATAATCCGGAGTCAAAACTCAGAACAATCATGATTGATACTTATACTCAGATGTATGGAAAAGCACCTGAAGTTGTAACGATCCATGCAGGTCTTGAGTGTGGTCTGTTCTTAGGAAAACGTCCGGATCTTGACTGTATCTCTATCGGTTCTAATCTGAAAGATGTTCATTCTTTCAATGAGAGTATGGATATTAAATCAGCAGAGCGCACTTGGGATTATGTAAAGGCTGTTCTTGCAAATCTGAAATAATACTTTTCTACATAAGTGGTAAAAGACCGTACTCCAAAGAGAGGCGGTCTTTTTTTGCATAAAATTTCATATACTGATATGTCAATAAGAACGTAATTTGGAAAGGAAATCTATGCGGAAAATCAATGAAGGACGAATCTTGCTTCTATTGTTACTGCTTACTCTTTTTTCTGTACTCCTGACAGACCATGTACAGAAAAAAGGGATGGAAAATACTTATGGAAAGAAGGATATACGAGATCAGGAATTTCGTAATCTGTTCTATTCTAAGAAACTAAATGAAAAATATGAAGTATTATCTCCTAAATGCCGAGAAAAACTGCGTAATGTACAAAAGGAAATCCGTTATTATCCGGTTCCGGAGTCAACGGCAGATGAGTCACTTACCACATCTTGTATCAATACATGGATGGCAGAGCGTAAATATGGAGGTAAGAGAGGACATGAAGGCGCTGATATTATGGCAGGCAGAAACGAGCGTGGAATCTATCCGATAGTCAGTATGACAGATGGAGTAATCACAAATCTTGGCTGGCTTGAGAAAGGCGGGTATCGTGTAGGCATTACGACAGATAGTGGTACTTATTATTACTACGCCCATCTGAACAGCTATGCCAACATTGAAGAAGGGCAGAAAGTACAGGCGGGAGAACTGCTTGGTTATATGGGAGACTCCGGATATGGGGAAGAAGGAACAGTGGGAAAATTTGCCGTACACCTGCATGTCGGGATGTATTTCTATGAGGGCGGGGAAGAGATCAGCATAAATCCCTATTATGTACTCAAAGAACTGGAACACAAAAAATTGAAATATGAATACTAAGCGTCAAAAATTCTCTCTTGCTCTAGAGTTCTGTCCCGGAATATGTTATAATATTATCGTATGTGTTCAGGATAAGAGGAAAGGAGCAGACATGGAGCTTCCGAAACAATTTGAAGAAAAAATGCAGGAACTTCTTGGAGATGAATTTCCTGATTATATTGCTTGTTATGATGAGCCGAGATATTACGGGTTGCGCGTTAATACCGGCAAGATCACAGTAGAGGAATTTCAGAAGATATGTCCTTTTGAGATTACTCCGATTCCATGGATTGAAAATGGATTTTATTATGACGGTGAAAACATTTCCCCGTCCAGACATCCTTATTATTTTGCCGGGCTTTATTATCTTCAAGAGCCAAGCGCCATGACGCCTGCAAACCGTCTTCCAATCGAGCCGGGTGATAAGGTGTTGGACGTATGTGCGGCGCCGGGCGGAAAAGCTACAGAACTTGGAGCAAAATTAAAAGGAGAGGGAGTGCTTGTTGCCAACGACATCAGCAATTCCAGAGCGAAGGGGCTTTTGAAAAATATCGAGGTATTCGGTATTGGAAATGTATTGGTGTTAAGTGAAGAACCGGGAAAACTGGAAGACTATTTTGCCGGGTATTTTGATAAGATATTGATTGACGCACCTTGTTCCGGCGAGGGTATGTTCCGAAAGGATAAAAAGATGGTCAAAGCATGGGAGGAACATGGGCCGGAATTTTTTTCTAATATTCAGAAAAGTATTGTTACACAAGCGGCAAGGATGTTGAAACCTGGAGGAATGATGCTTTATTCCACCTGTACATTTGACGGCAGGGAAAATGAACGAATTATTGAATACTTGCGGGAGACTTATCCGGAATTTGAGGTTCTGGATCTGAACCCTTATGACGGCTTTGCCAAGGGAATGCCGGAACTGACGGCAGACAAAGATATTGCATACGAGAAAACCGTACGAATCTTCCCTCATAAGATGAAGGGGGAGGGACATTATCTGGCGCTTTTGCGAAAGGGTGATGTGTCGGCGGAAAAGGAGAGGCTTGCACAAAAAGAGCATGTGTTACCATCTTCCATTCGAAAAAGCAAAAAGAAGCTGCCGGAGGATCTGGAGCAGTTTTTATGCGATACTTCCTGGGACATCGAGGAGAGCAGGCTGGATATTCATGGTGAGAGAATTTATTATATGCCAAAAGATCTTCCGGACATGAGAGGCATTCGGTTTCTTCGGACTGGCTTACTGCTTGGGGAACTCAAGAAGAACCGCTTTGAACCAAGTCAGGCGTTGGCTATGTGTTTGAAAAAGGAAGACTATTGTAAAATCATAGATTTGCCGGCTGAGGATACGAGAGTCAGTCGTTATTTAAAAGGAGAAACCCTTGATGTAGACGACCTTACAGGGGCAAAGGAGAAAGGCTGGTACCTCGTCTGCGTGGACGGTTATCCGCTCGGATGGGGCAAGCTTTCCGGCGGAACATTGAAAAATAAGTATCTGCCGGGATGGAGATTGTGTTAATGATTCGATTGGATAAATATTTGGCAGACATGGGCTGCGGAACCAGACAGGAAGTCAAGAAACTAATCCGTCAGGGACGGGTGGCTGTAGATGGTGAAATTACAAAAAAACCGGACGTGAAAATCGACGTTGGAGAACCTGAAACAAGACCGTCTGTCCAATCAGACGGATGGGAACCCATGCAGAGGCAGACCGTCTGCGTGGATGGGAAAGAAGTTGGATATGAGTCATATGAATATTATATGCTGTATAAACCAGGCGGAGTGATTTCTGCAACAGAAGACAAACACGCTGAGACAGTTGTTGATCTAATCAAGGATAAAAAGCGAAAAGATTTGTTTCCCGTAGGCAGGCTCGATAAGGATACAGAGGGGCTTCTTTTGATTACAAACGACGGCGCACTTGCCCATCGACTGCTTTCGCCAAAAAAACACGTAGACAAATGTTATTATGCCAAAGTGTCGGGCAAAGTGACAGTGGAAGACATGCGGGCATTTTTGCAGGGTGTAAATATTGGGAGTGAAGAAAATCCGGAAGTCACTATGTCTGCGGCCCTTGAAATCATAAAAAGCGGAAACATTTCGGAGATCCGCCTTACCATACAGGAGGGCAAGTTTCATCAAGTCAAGCGAATGTTCCATGCAGTCGGAAAAGAGGTCTTATATCTAAAGCGGGAGCGGATGGGAACTCTTGTACTGGATGAAACGTTGAAACCCGGAGAATACCGGTGCCTTACGGACGAGGAGATTAAAAATTTATGATAGAGTTATTGAAAGAGATAGACGCAGTTATTTTTGATATGGACGGTACACTGATTGATTCAATGTGGATTTGGTCAGATATTGATAAAGAATATACGAAGAAATACCAACTGACAGAGCCGGAGGATTTTGGAGAAAATATGGAGGGCATGAGTTTTTCAGAGACGGCACGATATTTTCTGGAGACGTTTCCTACGATTCCTTTAACCATAGAGGAAGTGATGGATGAATGGACGCAGATGGCGCATGAGCGTTATGTAAAGCAGGTAGAGTTAAAAAAAGGCCTCTTAGAATTTCTGACGCTGTTAAAAGATTGGGGCGTGAAACTTGGAATTGCGACAAGCAATGGACGTACGCTTGTAGATGACACGTTAAAGGCACTGGAAATCGCACCGTTTTTTGACAGTGTGAACTGCGCTTGTGAGGCAGGCGCCGGAAAGCCTGCGCCCGATGTGTATCTTCTGACTGCCCGGAACCTGGGAGTAAAACCGGAACGCTGTCTTGTATTTGAGGATGTGTGTATGGGGATTCTGGCAGGAAAAAATGCAGGAATGAAAGTATGTGCTGTAGAAGATGATTTTTCAAAAGCCCAGCGGGAGCGGAAACGAGAACTTGCAGATTATTATATTCAAGATTATAACGACATTAAACAAGGAACTTACGAGGTATTAACATAGATGCAACAGAGATTTTTACCAATCTGTAAACAAGATATGGAAGCAAGGGGCTGGGAGCAGCTTGATTTTGTCTATGTGTCCGGGGATGCTTATGTGGATCACCCGTCTTTCGGACATGCGATCATTATGCGCACATTGGAAGCCCATGGATACAAAGTCGGAATAATCGCGCAGCCGGATTGGAAAGATGAGAAGAGTATCACTATCCTTGGAAAGCCGAGGCTTGGATTCTTAGTATCTTCCGGTAACATGGACTCTATGGTGAATCATTATTCCGTATCCAAAAAGCAGAGGAAAACGGACGCATTTACTCCGGGCGGAATCATGGGAAAACGCCCTGATTATGCGGCGGTAGTGTATAGCAATCTGATTCGCCGGGTATATAAGGATACGCCGATCATCTTAGGAGGTATTGAAGCAAGTCTTCGCAGAATGGCGCACTATGATTATTGGTCTGACAAATTAAAACGCTCTATTTTGCTGGATTCCGGCGCCGATCTGATTTCTTACGGAATGGGAGAACGCTCGGTCATAGAGATTGCCGAAGCATTAGACAGCGGACTTAATATTAAGGACATTACATATATTGATGGTACGGTTTGTAAGGTAAAAAGTTTGGACTCAGTGTATGACGCCATTGTTCTTCCGTCCTATGAAGAGTTAAAGTCAGAAAAATTAAATTATGCCAGAAGTTTTTATACACAGTATTGTAATACCGATCCTTTCTCTGGAAAACGAATGGCAGAGCCTTATGGCGAACATCTGTATGTAGTGCAGAACCCACCGTCAAAGCCTCTAACTCAGGCAGAGATGGACAGAACATACAGTTACCCCTATATGAGAACCTATCATCCGTCCTACGAGGAGGCGGGCGGCGTTCCGGCAATTTCAGAAGTAAAATTTAGTTTGATCAGCAACCGCGGATGTTTTGGAGGCTGTAATTTCTGTGCACTTACCTTCCATCAAGGGAGAATTATCCAGACCAGAAGCCATGAGTCGCTAATTTCGGAGGCACAGAAATTTATCTGGGAGGACGATTTCAAAGGCTATATCCACGATGTAGGAGGTCCTACGGCAGATTTCAGACATCCTTCCTGCAGTAAACAGATGGAACATGGTGTATGCAAAAACAAACAATGTCTGTTTCCAAAACCATGTAAAAATTTAAAAGCCGACCACCGGGATTATATTGAATTGCTGCAGAAACTCAGAGAACTTCCGAATGTAAAGAAAGTATTTATCCGTTCCGGCATCCGGTTTGACTATGTACTGGCAGATAAGGACGATACTTTTTTCTATGAACTTTGTAAACACCATGTAAGCGGACAGTTAAAGGTTGCTCCTGAGCATGTTGCAGATGCAGTTCTTAACAAAATGGGAAAGCCGGAAAACAGCGTGTATCAGGCATTTGTTAAAAAATATAAACGAATCAACAAGGAGATTGGAAAAGAACAGTATCTGGTACCTTATCTCATGTCTTCTCATCCCGGTTCTACGATAAAAGAAGCGGTAGAACTTGCAGAATATTTGCGGGATCTTGGTTATATGCCAGAGCAGGTGCAGGACTTTTATCCGACGCCCTCTACCATTTCTACCTGTATGTATTATACCGGAGTGGATCCTCGGGATATGAAGCCAGTTTATGTGCCAAAGAATCCCCATGAGAAAGCGATGCAAAGAGCGCTGATACAGTACCGGAATCCAAAGAATTATGATCTGGTTTTAGAGGCGCTTCAAAAAGCCGGGCGTATGGACCTTGTGGGGTATGATAAGAATTGTCTCATCCGTCCAAAGCATAAAACTTATCGGAATGATGATAACAGAAACAAATACGAAACGACCAAAAAGAAAAAGAAGACGATTCGAAATGTACACAAAAAGAAACATTGAAAGGAGCCACGGCTAACCATGATGATAGAAAAAGGACAGCCTTATTATATCAAGGCAAAGAAGAAAAATTATCTAATCTTTAGTGTTGTAGAATTTGGAGTTGTCGCCGCACTGGTTCTGATTGGATATTTACGCACAGGCTCGAGGCTCAATCTGATGACAGTGTTTGCCGTTGTAGGATGTCTGCCTGCGGCGAAAATGCTGGTAGAATATATTACGATGGCGCCGTATCAGAGTATTGAGGCGATAAGATATTATGATGTTGAACAAAAGACCAGACTTCTTACGAAAGCTTATGATTTGGTGCTTACAGGAAACGATAAAGTGATGCATATTGACGCTGTTGTGATATCCGGACATACGGTGTGCGGCTATACATCGAATCCGAAAACAGATGAAGCGGAAACAGCGCGCTATATTAAAGATATGCTTGAGAAAAATCAGATAGAGAAAGTGACTGTAAAGATTTTCCACGATTATACTGCATTTCTATCTCGGGCGGAGGGAATGAATAACATTGCCACCGTTGAGAATCCAGACACAGGAAAAAAGGAACAGAAGATCAGACAGTTGATTCTAGCAACAGCTATGTAAAAGGTTATGAGAGAGATTGAAATAAAAAACAATGAAGCAGGGCAGAGGTTTGATAAGTTTCTGAAAAAATATCTGTCCGATGCATCCGTTAGTTTTATCTATAAAATGCTTCGCAAAAAAAATATTATATTAAACGGCAAAAAGGCAACGGGAAGCGAAAAACTGCAGCCGGGAGACAGTGTGAAACTATTTCTTGCCGATGAAACGATAGAGAAATTTTCAGGGAAATCATTCTCTGATGTTTATAAAACGCTTCCGCATGTGAAACTTGATATTATCTATGAGGACGAGAATGTACTTATCGTCAATAAACCGGTAGGAATGTTGTCTCAGAAGGCAAAGCCAGGGGACGTATCAGTGGTAGAATATGTGATTGACTACTTGCTGCGAGAGGGCGCCGTTACGCCGGAAGGTCTTGCCACGTTTAAGCCGTCTGTCTGTAATCGTTTGGACCGTAATACCAGTGGAATCATTACAGCGGGGAAAAGCCTTGCGGGACTTCAGAAATTAGGAGAGCTTTTCAAAAATAGAACCGTAAGAAAATATTATCTTTGTCTGGTTCATGGAAAGGTAAGCAAACCGCAGCATATCAGCGGATATTTGACAAAAAACGAAAAGACAAACAAAGTGACCATAACACCGAGGCAAAAGTCGAAAGACAATCTGCCTATTGAGACAGAATACGTCCCTATCGCATACAGTGAAACCGTTTCTTTGTTAAAAGTACATCTGATTACCGGAAGAACACATCAGATACGGGCACATCTTGCGTCTATTGGTCATCCGCTTTTCGGAGATATGAAATACGGAGGGGACGAAAGAAAAAGTTCTTTGAAATACCAGATGCTTCATTCTTATGAGCTTTTGTTCCCGGAGATGGAACCGCCTTTTGAGGCACTGTCGAAACGGAATATACGTGCACCGCTTCCGGAAACATTTTACAGAATCATAAAGGAGACAACATGGGAACATGGAACTCAAGAGGCCTTAGAGGTTCTACATTCGAAGATATGATCAACCGGACCAACGAGCGTTATCAGGAAAAAGGGCTTGCCTTGATTCAGAAGATACCAACGCCCATCACTCCGGTAAGAATAGATAAAGAGCACCGGCATATTACACTGGCATATTTTGAACAGCGAAGTACGGTGGATTATATCGGGGCAGTACAAGGAATACCGGTCTGTTTTGATGCCAAAGAGTGCGTGGCGGAAACATTTCCATTGCAGAATATCCACAAACATCAGGTGGCGTTTATGGGGGATTTTGAGAAGCAGGGAGGAATTGCGTTTCTGTTGATTTATTATTCTGCTAAAAATATTCTGTATTATATGCGCTATGAGGAAATGCTTGCATTCTGGAAGCGGGCGGAAAGCGGCGGAAGGAAAAGTTTTCGTTTTGACGAATTAGACGCTTCGTTTTTTTTGGAATTAAAAGGCGGCTGCATGGTTCCTTATCTGGACGGTATGAATCTGGATCTGGAGCGCCGGGAAAATCTTGACAATAAGTAACGTATGACAGGAGGATTTATGAAGAAATTGCTGCATACTCCGGAAGGAGTCAGAGACATATATAATGTGGAGTGTGGAAAGAAGCTGGCGTTGGAAGGCAGGTTAAAAAAGACGTTCCACCTCTATGGTTATCACGATATACAGACGCCGATGTTTGAATATTTTGACGTATTCCGCAAAGAAATCGGAACGATTCCGTCAAAAGATCTGTATAAATTCTTCGATAAAGAGGGAAATACTCTGGTATTGAGACCGGATATTACGCCTTCTGTAGCACGTGCGGCAGCGACATTATTCGGTGAAGAAACACTTCCTGTCCGTCTATGTTACACCGGAAATACATTTGTCAATCATTCCAGTTATCAGGGACGTCTGCGGGAAGTAACTCAGATGGGAGCAGAGCTTATCGGAGATGATTCTGTAGAGGCAGACGCTGAAATGCTTGCCATGGTGATTGAATCTTTGCTTACTATCGGAGTAAAGGAATTTCAAATCAATGTTGGAAATATGGAGTTTTTCCAAAGTCTGATTGATGATGCAAATCTTGACGAGGAAGCTAAAGACAGAGTCATTGAACTGATTAATAACCGAAATTACTTTGGGGTGGAAGAATATCTGGACAGCATCAGTGTTAATCGAAGCGCAAGAGAAGCATTTGTGTCGTTAAGTGAATTGACAGGCGGTGCAGAAAGTCTAACGCGGGCGAAAGCTTTGGCGCCTAATTCAGAGGGAATCATGGCGGTGAAGCGCTTGGAACGTATTTATGATATTCTGCGTATCTATGGAATGGAGAAGTATGTGACGTTTGATCTTAGCATGACAGGAACTTACGGATATTATACGGGAATTATCTTCCGCGGATACACATATGGAAGTGGAGATGCGATTGTGAAAGGCGGAAGGTACGATCATCTTCTTGAAAAATTTGGAAAAAAATCTCCGTCCATTGGATTTGTCATCGTGGTAGACGAGCTTATGAACGCTATGATTCGTCAAAAGCTACGCATTGTGTATACGCGAAAGAATACGATCATTCTTTACGATAAAAACAAGACAAAAGCAGCGGTAAGTCTGGCGATGGATTTTCGGCGAAAGTCGAAAAACGTAGAACTGATCAAGAAAGCCGATAAACGGCTTCTGGAGGAATATGTAGAATACGGCAAAGAGTATTACGCAGGCAATCTGATTTATATAAAGAGTTCCGGAGAGATTGCCATGATTAATTTGGTAACCGGCGAACATAAGATTGTCAAAGAAGAATCATAGATTATAAATAGATTGGAGTCCGTATGTTATGAGGTATCTGACATTTGCTCTTGGAAAAGGGCGTTTAGCGAAACAGACATTAGAACTTTTTGAAAAAATCGGAATCACCTGTGAGGAAATGAAAGATAAGGAATCCAGGAAACTGATCTTTGTCAATGAAGAATTAAAACTGAAATTTTTTCTAGCCAAAGGACCGGATGTTCCTACTTATGTAGAGTACGGTGCGGCGGACATCGGCGTAGCAGGAAAAGACACTATATTGGAAGAAGGGCGCAAGGTTCACGAGGTTCTGGATCTGGGTTATGGGAAATGCAGGATGTGCGTCTGTGGAGATCCGTCTGCAACACCGCTTCTTAGACACCATGAGCTGATCCGGGTGGCAACCAAGTATCCGAACATTGCCAAAGATTATTTTTATAATATGAAACATCAGACGGTGGAAATCATTAAATTGAACGGATCTATTGAACTGGCGCCGATTGTAGGACTTTCGGAGGTAATCGTAGATATTGTAGAAACCGGTTCTACGTTAAGGGAAAACGGACTGGAAGTACTGGAAGAAGTATGCCCGCTTTCTGCCAGAATGATTGTGAATCCGGTAAGTATGCGTATGGAACAGGAGCGCATCAAAGATTTGCTGATGAAACTTCGCACACAGTTATAGGAGAAAAGTTATGAGAATTTGGCATTTGGATAAGACTACAAAAAAGAATGTATTAAACGATCTTCTAAAGAGAAGTCCCAATCATTATGGAGAATACGAGGAGCGAGTGGCGACGATTCTGGAAAAGGTGAAAACAGAAAAAGATTCGGCATTATTCGCCTATACAAAATCATTTGACGGCGCGGATATCAGCGCCGCCAACATCCGGGTGACCGAGGATGAGATAAAGGAAGCATACGAGCAAGTGGATGAGTCTCTCCTTGAGATTATCCGCAAGGCATTACATAATATCCGGACTTACCATGAGAAACAGAAAGTAAATAGCTGGTTTGACAGCCGCCCGGACGGAACGATACTGGGACAGAAAGTAACGGCATTGCAGCGTGTAGGTGTCTATGTGCCGGGTGGAAAAGCGGCATATCCATCCTCCGTTCTTATGAATATTGCTCCGGCAAAGGCGGCCGGCGTAGAGGAAATTTTTATGGTGACTCCACCGGGAGCGGACGGAAAGGTAACGCCTACTACACTGGTAGCGGCAAAAGAAGCAGGTGCAGACGTAATCTATAAAGTGGGAGGCGCACAGGCGGTAGCGGCTCTAGCCTATGGAACAGAGAGCATTCCAAAAGTGGATAAAATTGTAGGACCGGGGAATATCTATGTAGCTCTGGCAAAAAAGGCAGTATACGGACATGTGAGTATCGACGCAATTGCAGGGCCAAGTGAAATCCTTGTGATTGCAGATGAAACCGCAAGTCCGAGGTATGTAGCGGCAGACTTACTATCTCAGGCAGAGCACGACGAACTGGCCTCCGCCATCTTAGTGACTACAAGTGAGGATCTGGCACAGAAAGTTTCCGAAGAGGTGGCGGCATTTACCCAACAGCTATCCAGAGGAGAGATCATCCAAAAGTCGCTGGAGAATTACGGTTACATTCTGGTGGCAGATACGCTGGAAGACGTGATTGACATTGCCAATGAAATCGCCTCTGAACATTTGGAGATTCAAACCAAAAATCCTTATGATGTGATGACGAAGATACGAAATGCAGGAGCGATTTTTATCGGGGAATATTCCAGCGAACCGTTGGGAGATTATTTCGCAGGACCGAACCATGTACTTCCCACGAATGGAACAGCAAAATTTTTCTCTCCTCTTTCGGTAGATGATTTCATTAAAAAATCCAGCATTATTGCTTATTCCAGAGAAGCCCTTGAGGAAATCCATGAAGATATCGAGGCGTTTGCCGAAGCGGAACATCTGACGGCTCACGCCAATTCAATCATGGTGCGGTTTGAGAATAGGAAAGAGCAGAACGAGTAGGAGGAAGCGATTATGAACAGGATTGTTACATGCGAGAGAAAAACGAAAGAAACGAATATTTCCATAACACTGAACTTAGATGGCTCCGGTAAGAATCAAATCCACACAGGAATCGGGTTTTTCGATCATATGCTGGATGGGTTTGCGAGACATGGATTATTTGATCTGGCCGTATGTGTGGCAGGAGACTTGGAGGTGGACTGTCATCATACCATAGAAGATACCGGTATTGTACTGGGAAATGCCATTAAGGAGGCGCTTGGAGAGAAAGCCGGAATCAAACGCTATGGACATATGATTCTTCCGATGGACGAGACATTGGCACTGTGTGCAGTGGATTTGTCCGGGAGGCCGTATATGAAGTTCGATGCAGTATTTTCAGCAGAGAAACTTGGAACGATGGATACAGAGATGATTAAAGAGTTTTTCTATGCGGTATCTTATAGCGCAGGTAT
Organism: uncultured Dorea sp.; assembly: GCA_910578495.1. GTDB lineage: Bacteria > Bacillota > Clostridia > Lachnospirales > Lachnospiraceae > Dorea_D. The sequence goes on along the minus strand of CAJTRE010000008.1, from coordinate 55,762 downwards.
GAATATTCATCTCAAAATTATGGACGGAGAGAATAATCATCATATGGCGGAGGCGCTATTTAAGAGTTTTGGAAAGGCTCTTGATATGGCAACGATGGAAGAACCAAGAATAAAGGAAGCGTGGACAACAAAGGGTAGTCTGTAAAAGGAGTTTAGATATATGAGTTATAAGAGATTGATCCCCTGTATCTTTATAGCAGGAGGAAAGGCAGTAAAATGGTTTAATGACAAGAGTGTTCTAGATGATGATGTAGTAGGGCTTGCAAAATATTACAGTGACCATGGAGCGGATGAACTTCTCGTTTTTGATCTTTCAGATTCTGATGATGAGCATGAAGAAGCATTCAATCTGATGCGGAAAATTAATCGGTTCATTCGAATTCCTATGGTGGCGGGCGGTAATATCAAACGTTTGGAAGATGTGAAAAAGATTCTCTATGCAGGAGCGAAGCGGGCCATGATTAATTTCTCCAAGGCAAATAGTGTGAAAGCAATCGAAGAGGCGGCAAAACGTTTTGGAAAAGAAAAAATTGCCGTTTCTCTAAATGATTTTGACGCTCTGTTTAAACATCTGCATGTAATTGAAGAGTATTCCAGCGAAATTATATTCATGCACAGACTGGATTTGGATTCTGTTGTAAATGTGACAGATGTTCCATGTGTTGTCCTTACGGATACGGATGAAAAACCGGAGCTTTTTAAAATCTTACATTGCCCGGGGGTAAAAGGATTGTCCGGAAAATATGTCAGCCAGTCAGATATGGACTTTATGACATTTAAAAAAGAGTGTGTCAAGGAAGGCATTAAGATGACTTCCTTTGAAAGTATTATGGATTTCTCTCAGTTTAAGTTAAACGAACAGGGATTGATTCCAGTAGTGGTACAGCATTATAAGACGCATGAAGTATTAATGCTTGCTTACATGAATGAAGACGCTTTCGATCAAACGATGAAAACCGGAAGGATGACTTATTACAGCAGAAGACGGAAGAAACTGTGGACAAAAGGTGAAACGAGCGGACATTTCCAGTATGTAAAGTCCATTACCATTGACTGTGATTATGATACACTGCTTGCAAAGGTGGATCAGATAGGCGCCGCGTGTCACACTGGAAATCCGACTTGTTTTTATCAGCCGCTTGCAGGAATGGACCAAGACGGAGCCAATCCACTTCGAATCTTTGAGTATGTATATAGTACCATTCTCGACCGCGAGGAAAATCCAAAGGAAGGTTCTTATACTAACTATCTTTTTGACAAAGGGATTGACAAAATCTTGAAAAAGGTAGGAGAAGAAGCGACAGAAATTGTGATTGCTGCGAAAAACCCAAATATCGAGGAGACAAAATATGAGATTGCTGATCTTCTGTATCATATTATGGTATTGATGGTGGTGAAAGGTTTATCCTGGGAAGATATCATTACAGAACTTGCAAGCCGATAATAAACGCATACCGTAGAAACTCCGGGCATATACTTCTCACAAGAGGAGGTGTCCGGTTTATGAATGAATCAGAGAAGCGAAGAAAGCTGCTTTTGGAGCAGACGCGGGAATTATATAACGATAAGTATACGCCTCCGGCGATACATCCAAGATATGGGGCGGCATACCAACGGATTTACGGTGGTGAGGATGAGATGATCGTCAGCACTCTCGGAATACGGATATTTTTCTGTCTGCTTTTGTTTTCGCTGTTTGTAGCCATGGATTATAAGGGTGAGGAAGTCCTGAATATGGGAAGTGACGAAATCGTAGAAACCATAAGCGAGGATTTGGATGTAAAAGAAGTATGGAAGAACCTTTGAATACGTTATTAGGAAAAGAGGATATGAGTTATGAATAAATTCAAAAAAATAGTTGCTGTTGAACCGGTAAACTTAACAAAAAATGTAAGAGAAAAACTTGATAAATATGGGGAAGAAATTATTTTCTACCCTGATCTTCCAAAGGATAATCAAGAAATTATCCAACGCATTGGGGATGCAGATGCCGTATTGGTAAGCTATGTTACAAAGATTGAAAGAGAAGTGTTAGAAGCAGTTCCTAATGTGAAGTATATCGGCATGTGCTGCAGCCTGTATTCTGAGGAAAGCGCCAATGTAGATATCGCTTACGCAAGGAAGAAAGGCATCGTTGTAACCGGAGTACGTGATTATGGTGATAAAGGTGTTGTAGAATATGTGATCTACCAGTTAGTACGGATTCTCCATGGTTATGATTTCCCTATGTGGAGAGAGAAATCACTGGAGCTTACCGGAATGAACATTGGAATGGTGGGAATCGGCGCTTCCGGTGGAATAATTGCAGATGCCCTTCATTTTCTCGGAGCAGACATTTCTTACTATGCAAGAAGCGTGAAAGAGGAACGAGAAGCAAAAGGAATGCACTACAAAGAACTTACAAAACTTCTAAATGATAGTGAAGTGATCATTACCTGCTTAAATAAAAATATCATTCTTCTGAACGAGAAAGAATTTGAGGCATTAGGTAACGGAAAGATTATGATCAATACGTCCATCGGGCCTGCCGCTGATGCAGACGCGCTAAAGAAATGGCTCGCACATCCTGAAAATATTTTCTGCTGTGACACAAAGGGGGCATTGGGAGAGAGTGCAGAGGAATTGTTATCTTACGATAATGTCATCTGCATGAACGCCTCTTCCGGTATGACAGCGCAGGCGTATGAATTGTTAGGCGAGAAAGCGCTTAAAAATATGGAAGACTTTCTAAGTTAAGAAGTTCTTTCTTACGCTCTATTCCCCCGGCATATCCGGTCAGATTTCCGTCTGTTCCTACAACCCGGTGGCAGGGGATGATAATAGAAACAGGATTATGCCCGATAGCTCCGCCCACTGCCTGGGCGGACATGCTTGGGCGTTTGTTTTGTCTGGCAATCTCTTTTGCAATCTCACCGTAAGTCATAGTTTCTCCATAAGGAATGGAAAGCAGAGTTTCCCATACAGCTTTTCGAAAAGGTGTTATTCCCGTTATATCAGACTCTTTCTGAAGAAAGAGCAGAGGGATAAAATCCGGCTTCCTTCCCTCAAAGTAAATATCCAGCCATTGTTTTGTCTCCTGAAAAACGGACAACTCTTTTTCTTCATATTCCGTTGGAAGGGTTGCGCCAAAGTATTTCTGATCTTGAAACCATAATCCGGTCAATGCGTCTCCGTCGCTTGCAATTATAATGTCTCCAAGAGGAGAAGTATAGCGGTTTGTATAGATCATCAATGATTCCTCCAAATTTTCTTTATTTTCCACTTGATTTTCGAACATTAGTTTTGATATAATCATTATAAACAAGAACATAGGTTCTGTCAATAAGAATCTTGTATAACTGTCGAAGCTCGAGTTATTATGGCTGAATAGTTACTATAATTGTCAAGTTAAGTATGGTTTTTCAAAGGAGGAAGGATAGTTCAAATGACAGCAAAAGAGCGTACCTATATTGCAATTGATTTAAAATCTTTCTATGCCTCTGTGGAGTGCATGGAACGCGGCTTAGATCCTATGACTACGAATCTTGTAGTGGCGGATGAAAGCCGGACAACGAAAACAATCTGTCTGGCAGTTTCTCCTTCTTTGAAAGCTTATGGAATTTCCGGAAGAGCCAGGCTGTTTGAAGTAGTCAGACGGGTAAAAGAAGTAAACGCCGAGAGGCGGGTGCACATTCCGAAGGGGGAGTTTTCCGGTTCTTCTTATGATAATAATGAATTAAAACAGTATCCTGATTTAGCAGTGGATTATTTGGTTGCTCCGCCCAGGATGGCGCATTATATTGAATATAGTACAAGAATTTACAACATTTATCTGAAATACGTGGCGCCGGAAGATATGCACGTTTATTCCATTGATGAGATTTTCATGGATGTAACACATTATCTGAACACTTATCAACTATCTGCAAGAGAACTGGCTGGAAAAATTATGCGGGACATATACGAGACGGTTGGGATTACGGCAACAGCAGGGATTGGGGAGAATCTATATCTTTGTAAAGTTGCCATGGATATTGTGGCAAAACATATTCCACCAGACAAAAACGGTGTACGCATTGCTAAATTAACCGAAAAATCTTACAGAAGAATTTTGTGGGCGCATCAGCCAATTACTGATTTTTGGCGTATAGGACGAGGATATGCCAGAAAGCTGGCAGAATACGGTATGTATACGATGGGGGATGTCGCCCGATGCTCCATAGGAAAACATGGTGAATTTTACAATGAAGATTTGCTCTATAAGTTATTTGGAGTAAATGCAGAACTTCTTATCGACCATGCATGGGGGTGGGAGCCTTGCACGATTGCAGATATTAAAGCCTATAAACCGGAACACAACAGTATCGTCTCAAGCCAGGTACTGCATTGTCCCTATACGTCCTCAAAAGCAAAGCTGATTGTAAGAGAAATGACCGAACTTCTGGCGCTTGACTTAGTAGACAAGCATCTGGTAACGGCACAACTTACCTTAACGGTGGGATATGACATTGAAAATCTCACAGGCAGCAACGGCTCGTATGAGGGAGAGGTGGTTGTAGACCGCTACGGAAGAAAGATTCCCAAACATTCTAACGGTACTGTAAATCTTGCGGAGGCTACATCTTCTACCAGATCTATGTTGAAAGCAGTGTTGGACTTATATGATAAGATTGTAAATCCTAAACTGCTCGTCCGCAGAATAACCATAAGCGCAAACCATGTAGAAGATGAGCGTACCGTTCAGAAAGAGCAGAAGTTTGAACAGATGAATCTTTTCACCGATTATGGCGCTGTTTCAAAGGAGCAGGAGATAGAAAAGAAGAACCGGGAACGAGAACGTAAATTGCAGGAAACTATGTTAGACATTAAAAAACGGTTTGGGAAAAATGCAATCCTAAAAGGAACCAACCTGGAAGATGGCGCCACAGCAAAAGACCGGAACAATCAGATCGGCGGACACCGGGCATAAGCAAACACCAGATATAGAATAAGAAGTTTGTAGGAAAGAAGAGGTATAAAATGATTCATAAATCTTTGTTTAACACCGGAATGGAAGCGGAAGTTCAAAAGAAATATGCGGATATGCTGAATCTCTCTCATCCTGTATCCAGAAAGCATCCGCCTATGTCAATAGCAGACCGGGCAGCTCAGTTTGCACCGTTCGCAGCTCTGACCGGACATGGAGCTGCCATAAGAGAGACAGCGAGACTAACTGATACGAAGATAGAACTGGATGAAAGCCTTCAGTCGGTGTTGGATAAACAATTACAGGAATTACGGAAGCATGTGAAAAAAATGCCGGAAGTTTCATTCACATATTTTCTTCCGGATGTGCAAAAAAACGGTGGAATGTATGTGACTGTAACCGGAAAGGTGAAGAAAATTGATGAGTATGAGAACGAGATTGTGCTGGAAGATGGAACAAGGATACAAATTGATGATGTATTGGCTATAGAACAAAAAGTATGATACAATGGTACTTAAATTTAAAGATAAGGAGTGTCAGCTTGAGAAAAATCAAATTATTTATTGCAATGAGCCTTGACGGTTATATCGCGGACAGCCATGGTGGTGTTGATTGGTTACATGGACATGGTGAGGACAGTGAGGATATAGATTCTTATTCAGAATTTGTAAAAGAAATTGATACAGTTGTGATGGGGTATCACACATACCATCAGATCATCACAGAACTTTCACCAGAAGAATGGGTGTATCGTGACTTTAAAACTTATGTTATGACACACAGAAAATTAAAGTCCGTAGAGGGAATAATGTTTACAGACGACAATCCGGTCAGTTTAGTGAAGAGACTGAGTAAAGAGTACGGAAAAGATATTTGGATCTGCGGGGGAGCACATTTGGTACAACAATTGGCAGGGGAAGATTTGATAGACCAGTATTATATATCTGTAATTCCAACACTTCTTGGTTCGGGGATTCGGCTGTTTGGTGAAGTGCAAAAAGAAATCAAATTGAGATTAGTGAAAACTCAAGTGTATAATGGGATTACGGATTTGGTATATGAACGAAGACTCAAGGACAAGTATGATTTCGATGGGAATTTGATTGAGGTAAAAACACCATGAATAAAATACTAATTGTAGAAGATGATATGAACATTAACGGCTTATTGAAAGAAGCGCTTGAAAAAGAAAATTATAGATGTATCCAGGCATTTTCAGGCACCGAGGCAAGACTTCTGTTGTCTCAAGACACCTATTCGGTGGTTCTTTTAGATCTAATGCTTCCAGGTATTCCAGGAGAAGATGTGTTAAAGGATATTCGGGGCAAGGGAAATACACCGGTCATTATATTGACAGCTAAAGATACCATTGATGACAAGGTAGAATTTTTGAGAAACGGTGCGGACGACTATGTGACAAAACCCTTTGATATTAAAGAAGTCCTTGCCCGCGTGGAAGTACAGATACGAAGGTCAGAGGAATTATCAAGTCATATTGTCAATAGAGAAGAACAGTTATCCTATCAGGAATTAACTCTTGACAAAGAGCATTTCTCAGTAAAAATTAAAGACAAGGAGCTTCCAAGAATTACAAAACAGGAATTTGCCATCTTAGAGCTTCTTCTCAAGCATCCGAAAAAGGTATTCAGTAAAGAAGAAATCTTTGAATACGCATGGGAAGAGCCGTACATTGGTGAAACCAAAACATTAGACGTACATATCAGTAATATCCGCAAAAAAATAAAGACAGTGACAGACCATGAGTACATAGAAACCGTCTGGGGAATCGGTTACAGATTACATCCGTAAACTTTACTCTTTTTTTACTTTTTATTTGCGATTTATTAGGGCTTTATTTGTACAATGAAAACAACTTAAAAAAAGGAGTGACAAAAATGAGTGAATATTTACTTTGTACAAATGGTCTGACAAAACAATTTGGACATCACAAAGCAGTAAATCACGTGAATCTACATGTGAAAAAAGGCGTTATTTATGGATTTATCGGGAGAAATGGCGCAGGAAAAACAACATTTTTAAAGATGATCAGCGGATTATCTAAACCGAGCTACGGAGATATTGAACTATTTGGCTGCCGGGGCGCGGAGCTGAACGCCATCCGTTCCCGTATCAGCTGTCTCATTGAAACGCCGGGATTATATGGCAATATGACGGCTTATGATAATCTGGCGATTAAATGTAAATTATTTGGAATTAATGATCCGAACTATATGAAACATATTTTACGAATTGTGGGACTTTCCAATGTTGGGAAGAAAAAAACAAAACATTTTTCTCTTGGTATGAAACAGCGTCTAGGTATTGGACTTGCCCTCGTAGGCGATCCAGACTTACTTGTATTAGATGAGCCGATTAACGGCCTTGATCCACAGGGAATTGCGGAAATCCGAGATATGTTTTTAACGCTGCAAGAAGAGGAGAATATGACGATTATTATATCCAGTCATATTCTGGAAGAGTTATCTAAAATTGCTACACATTATGGTATTATCCATAATGGAAGTCTGATTCAGGAACTGACTCGTGAAGAACTAATGCAGCGCTGTTCGGAACGCATGGAAATTGTACTGGATCATCCGAAACAGGCAGTTCCTGTTTTGGATACTATGGGATTTACCGACTATCAGGTAACAGATAAGAATACGATACAGATTTATGAACGGTTAAATGAGAGCGCCGATGTGAATATGGAACTCTCAAAAGCCGGAATACTCGTGAAAAGTATCAGTATTACAAGCGAAGAACTTGAAAATTATTTCTTAAATCTGACGGGAGGTGCTCATCATGCTTAATATGATCCGAATGGAAATGTTCCGGATGTTTAAAACAAAAAGTTTATATGTAATATGGATAATCCTTTTTGGTGCAATTCTCTTTACAACCACCGCTACCGCAACGGAAATGAAGGAATACACTATGGAAGAAAAACAGGAGACATATGAGTATGCCATGGGCTTACAGGAGGAAGAAATCCCAAATCTAGGAATGACTGTAACGGCTCCGACAAAACCAGGAGAAGATGTATCGGTGTTTGATTTATTTTACGCCAATCTAAAAGGAAAATTTGTTGCGCTTTTCATGGTGATTTTCACTGTCCTTTATTCTACTGCAGATCTGACAAGCGGATATGTGAAAAATATAGCCGGACAGGTGGAAAACCGGGCAGGGTTTGTATTTGCCAAAGCTATTTCTTTGTTTGTATATACGGTTTTGACATTCCTGCTTTTAGCAGTCACGCAGGCGATTAGTAATGGCTTTTGTTTTGGAAAAATTATCTGGGGCGAAATGGATTTGTTATTAAAATACGCTGGAATGCAAGTCTTGCTTCACTTTGCATTATTAATGGTGATTATGTGCGCAGCGATTGTGCTTCGAAGCAACGTAATCAGTATGACATTTGCAGTTTGTCTTTGTATGAATATGATGATGATTTTGTATGGTTATTTAGACAAGTTCATTGCAAATACAGGAATGAAAAACTTTCAACTTATGAAGTATACGGTGACGGGCAGAATCTCGATGCTGCCTATGAAGATAACAGAAAAATCAGCAGGAGTGTCTGCGGCAGTAAGTGCAATATTTATTTTCGTAATGCTGACATTTTGCAGTTCGGTATTTAAAAAGAGGGACATATAATATGTATTTGGTCATTGGAAGTTTATCGATCACTATTTTGATTCTGATTATGATATTGGCAGGCTATGAGCGGCAGGTGAAAGACATCTGCCGCCAGCTTCGTTTCCTGCAAGCTCATGAAACAAATATGCTGATTACGAAAGAAATAAATCTTAGTGGTATAAAAGAACTGACAGAATTATTGAACGAACATTTACAGCAAAGAAAAAAGGAGCACAGTAATTATCTTCGTAAAGAGAGAATGATTGCAGACACTTACACGAATCTGTCTCATGACATCCGCACGCCGCTCACCTCACTAGATGGATATTTTCAGCTTTTGGAATCGGCGGAAAATGAAGAGGATAAAAAGCGGTATATCCACATTATTCAGGAACGGATTGAAAGTCTGAAAGAAATGCTGGAAGAATTATTTACTTATACTAAACTGCAAAATGAAACATATGAAGTACAGCTTTCCAGAATAAATATCAATCATTTACTGAAAGAAACAATCTTCTCCTATTATGATCAATGGAAAGAGCAGGGAATCATACCTAAGCTTGAAATTACAGAAGAGTCAGTTTACATTCAAGGAAATGCCTCTGCTCTTCGTCGTGTTATGCAGAATATTATCAAAAATGGATTAGATCATGGCAATAAAGAAATTGAGATTTGTCTCTGTAAAAATAATGAGACATCTGAAATCATATTTAAAAACTATGTGGCAGATGTAGAAAAGATTGATGTAAACAGAATCTTTGACCGTTTCTATAAAGCAGATGAGGCCAGAAGTAAGAATTCTACAGGACTTGGGCTTTCCATCGCTAAAGGGTTTGTTGAGAAATTGAGTGGAGAAATTAAAGTGGAAGTGGAACAGGGATGGTTTAAAGTTACAATTCGGTTTCAATGTGTATAATAGTTCTCTTTTTTATTGAATTTTCCGCCTTTTTCCAGTATAATTATTTTGGTATTTTGTGTGGCTTAGTAGAAAGGAAAACTATGAGAAAACTAGCTTTGACAGATGATATATTAATGAAGATAGAGAAACCTGCCCGCTACATCGGAAATGAGGTCAACTCTGTCATAAAGGATAAATCCAAGATAGATATTAGGTTCGCTATGTGTTTTCCGGACGTCTATGAGATTGGTATGTCTCACCTTGGTATCCAGATTCTCTATGACATGTTTAACCGGAGGGAAGATGTATGGTGCGAGAGAGTGTACTCTCCATGGCTTGACTTAGATAAGATTATGCGTGAAGAGAAGATTCCGTTATTTGCTCTGGAATCTCAAGATCCGATTAAGGACTTAGATTTTCTCGGTATTACTATCCAATATGAGATGTGTTATACGAACATTTTACAGATATTAGATTTGAGTCAAATTCCACTGCATTCTTGTGACCGTACGGAGGAACATCCGATTGTAATTGGCGGAGGTCCTTGTACTTATAATCCGGAACCGCTGGCAGAATTTTTTGATTTATTCTATATCGGCGAGGGTGAGACGGTTTATGACCAGCTTCTGGATGCCTATAAAGAGAACAAGCAATGTGGTGGTTCCAAACAGGACTACTTAAAGAAAGCAGCGCAGATTGAAGGAATCTATGTGCCATCTCTTTATGCGGCAACATACAATGAAGATGGTACGCTGGCTTCTTTTGAGCCGATTACAGAATCTGCCCCGAATAAAATCAAGAAACAAATGGTACTGGATGTGACAGATACTTATTATCCGGAAGCGCCGGTTGTTCCGTTTATCAAAGTAACACAGGACCGCTGTGTACTTGAAATCATGCGCGGCTGTATTCGTGGATGTCGTTTCTGTCAGGCGGGCATGATTTACCGACCGACAAGAGAGCGGAATGTGGAGCGGCTGAAACACTATGCATATGAGATGTTAAAGAACACAGGACATGAGGAAATCTCTCTGAGTTCTTTGAGTTCCAGTGATTATAGCGAGCTGAAAGAACTGGTTACATTTTTGATTGAGAAGTTTCATGGGAAAGGAATTAATATTTCCCTTCCGTCTCTTCGTATCGATGCATTTTCACTGGATGTTATGGAGAAAGTGCAGGATATTAAAAAGAGCAGCTTGACGTTTGCACCGGAGGCTGGTTCTCAGCGTATGCGAAATGTAATCAATAAAGGACTTACGGAGGAGGACATTTTATCCGGAGCCGGACAAGCATTTGAAGGTGGTTGGAATAAAGTAAAGCTTTATTTTATGCTCGGCCTTCCAACAGAAACGGAAGAAGATATGCGCGCAATTCCGGAACTTGCAAATAGTGTTTCCAAAAGGTACTACCAAATTCCAAAGGACCGGCGGAATGGAAAATGTCAGATTACGACCAGTACGTCTTTCTTTATTCCGAAACCATTTACGCCATTTCAGTGGGCGAAAATGTATACGAATGAAGAATACATTTCCCGGGCGGCTATAGTAAAACATGCTTTTAACGAACAACTGAATAAAAAGAGCCTGAAATACAACTGGCACGATGCGGAAGTAACAGTGCTGGAAGGTGTATTTGCAAGAGGCGACCGACGAGTCGGCAAAGTAATCGAAGAAGCTTACTCTATGGGATGTATTTATGACGCATGGAGTGAGCAGTTTGCATATGGGAAATGGCTGGCTGCATTTGAACATGCCAGACTTGATATTGCATTTTACAATGAAAGAGAACGCAGAGCAGATGAGCTGTTTCCATGGGACTTTATTGATATTGGCGTAACAAAATCATTTTTAAGAAGAGAATGGGAACGTGCCATGAATGCAGAAGTTACGCCGAACTGCCGTCAAAAATGTTCTGCCTGCGGCGCAGGTGTATTTGAAGGAGGTGTCTGTATTGAAAGCAAGAATTAAATTCCGAAAATATGGCGTTATGCGTTTTATCGGACACTTGGACGTGATGCGTTATTTCCAGAAAGCAATGAGACGAGCGGAAATTCCAATTGCATTTACCGGAGGATACAGTCCCCATATGATCATGTCTTTTGCGCAGCCTCTTGGAGTGGGAGTGACAAGCGACGGAGAATATCTGGATATTGAACTGAAAGAACCGATTCGTTCGGAAGAGGCAGTTCGACAATTAAATGCAGTAATGGTCGATGGAATCGACATTGTGAGTTTTGTTCAGATTCCTGATGATAAGAAATGCAGCGGTATGACGATCGTAGCTGCGGCAGAATATGAGGTGAGTTTCTTAGAATCTGCAAAATCTGCGTATGATACGATAAGCATAGGGGACGCATTTACAAAAGATTCTGATTGCGAAAAATTAATTGAAGATTTCCTATCACAAGATGAAATCATAGTTTTGAAAAAATCAAAAAAACAAGAGCGTGAAATTAATATTAAACCGTTGATTTATCGAATGGAAGCTGATTTAGATAATGATAAACTTCATTTATTTTTGGCCGCCGGTAGTGAAGAGAACTTAAAGCCGGATTTGGTAATGGACACATTTTTCAAGTTTATCGGAACAACGGATACGGAAGTTCCGGTACATTATCATAGATTGGATGTATATGCGAAAAATCCGGACTATGGCAAAGGTAATGATAGAACTCAGTTTGTGTCATTAGAAAGTTTGGGAAAAAGACACTTTTAATAATACAATCTACGAAGGAGGAACCAGGAATGGATATACAGCTTACGAAAACAACTCAGATATTCAAAGATATTGACACAGTGATATTTGATATCGGCAATGTGTTGATTCATTTTGACTGGGCGGGTTACTTAAAAACTCTGAACTTTGACGAAGAAACTTATGAACATGTAACAAACGCCATGTTTTTAAACGAGGACTGGGATAAAGGAGATTCCGGACTTTGCACTACAGAGGAATGGCTACAGATGTTTATTGAAAATGATCCAGAATATGAACAGGAAATCTGTAAGACATTTGAAGGTTTCGGAGCTTCTATCGTGCCTTACAGTATCACAGAAGAGTGGCTTTCTTATTTTAAAGAAAATGGAGTAAAAAGATATTATTTATCCAACTATTCGGAGGAAATGTACCGTCAATCCAAAGAACAGCTTTCTTTTATCGAAGATTTTGACGGCGGCATATTTTCTTGGAAAGAAAAATGTATGAAACCTCAGTCCAAAATCTATGAAATTCTTCTCAATCGTTATCATATTAATCCGGCAAAAACAGTGTTCTTTGATGATAACACCGAGAATATTGAGGCGGCGGAAAATGCAGGAATTCATGGAATTGTATTTACTACAGATGTTCCATTTCAGATGCTTGGAAAATAGGGTACAATGATTTTGCAGAGCGCGCTCTGAAATATACAACAGCAATGGGAGGCGACAAAAGATGATTAAGGTTGTGAAATTTGGCGGAAGTTCTCTGGCCAGTGCAGAACAGTTTCAAAAAGCAGGCACTATTATACGGAAAGACGAGACAAGACGGTATGTGATTCCATCGGCGCCCGGAAAACGAACGTCAAAAGACACGAAAGTTACAGATATGTTATATAGTTGTTATGGGCAGGCTATCTTGGCAAATGATGACTGTGATGACGACCATCAGGAGAATTTTGAATCATTATTAAATCAAATAAAAGAGCGTTACAATGAGATTATTCAGGGACTTTCACTAGACCTTTCACTGGAAGAAGATTTTAAAATCATTCGGGAAAATTTTACCAAGAAGATTGGCAGAGATTATGCCGCTTCCAGAGGGGAGTATCTAAACGGCAAGATTATGGCAGCGTATCTTGGAATCGAATTTATCGATGCTGCGGAAGTAATTTTCTTTGATGAAAACGGGAATTTCGATGATGTGAAAACAAACGAGGCAATATCATCCAGACTTTCTGGGGTTGAACGGGCGGTTATCCCTGGATTTTACGGAAGCAAACCAAATGGAAAGATCAAGACATTTTCCAGAGGCGGATCGGATATTACCGGATCTATTGTATCCAAAGCGGTACATGCAGATATGTATGAGAACTGGACGGATGTGTCGGGATTTTTGATTGCCGATCCCCGGATCATCACGAACCCAAAACCAATTGATGTGATTACATACAGGGAACTTCGGGAACTTTCTTACATGGGTGCTACTGTTCTCCATGAAGAAGCGATTTTTCCAGTACGAAAAGAAGGGATACCAATTAACATCCGAAATACCAATGCGCCGGAAGATAAAGGAACATTAATCGTGGAGGCAACCTGTCAGAAACCGCGGTTCGTTATTACTGGAATTGCAGGAAAAAAAGATTTTGCTTCTGTTACGGTAGAAAAGGCTATGATGAACGGGCAGGTTGGATTCTGCCGCAAGATGTTAGAAGTATTTGAGTCCAATGAGATTCCTATTGAACATATGCCATCCGGTATTGATACGTTATCTGTTTTTGTACATCAAGATGAATTTGCTGAAAAAGAGCAGAAAGTAATTGCAGGCATTCATCGTGCGGTGGAACCGGATGTTCTGGAACTCGAGTCAGATCTTGCACTGATTGCGGTGGTGGGAAGGGCCATGAAAACCGCAAGAGGTACATCCGGACGTATTTTTTCAGCCCTCGCTCATGCCAACATCAATGTAAAGATGATCGATCAGGGCTCCAGCGAGCTGAATATTATTATTGGCGTTCGGAACCACGATTTTGAAGCGGCGGTAAAAGCAATCTACGACATTTTTGTTACAACACAGATTTAATACGAGGAGAGTTTCAAGATGAATATTATGTTTTTTCTAAAGCCAAAGAGCGAACTGGCATACATTTACGACTATCATACGCTCAGACAGGCGTTGGAAATTATGGAGTATCATAGATACACATGCGTTCCGATTATAAATAAAGAGGGGAAATATATTGGTTCTATTACAGAAGGCGATCTTCTGTGGGCGACAAAGAAATTAAAATTATTAAATCTTAAAGAAGCGGAAAATATCAGTATTATGAAGATTGATCTTCGTCTGGATTATCTGAGTGTTACGGCAGAGTCCAAGATGGAGGATTTGATCGAGCGTGCTATGGAACAGAACTACGTGCCGGTGGTGGACGATCAACAGCATTTCATCGGTATTGTTACGAGACGAGATATTATAGGATATTTACATAATAAGTTAAAGGATTGTGATAAAAAATGATTATAGATTTCCATACCCATATGTTTCCGGATAAGATTGCAGAAAGCACCATTGAGTTTCTAGCGGAAAAATGTCACACACCGCCATATACGAACGGAACTTATCATGGACTTCTTGCTTCTACAAGAGAAGCCAGTATTGATATAAGCGTTGCGCTCCCTGTTGTAACAAAGCCATCCCAATTTGCCTCCATCACAAAATTTGCCGAAGGCTTTCTAGAAGGCGAGGTCATCTCCTTTGCAGGAGTGCACCCGGCAGAGAACACTGTAAAGGAAAAACTTGTGCAGATTAAAAACATGGGCTTTAAAGGAATTAAGCTGCATCCTGATTATCAGGACACTTATTTTGACGACATCCGCTATAAGCGGATTGTAGATAAAGCCACAGAGCTTGATCTTATCGTCACCGTTCATGCAGGAGTTGATCCGAAATGCCCGGATGATGTACACTGTACCCCGAAGATGGTGGAAGAAATGTTGGATGAGGTACAACCGACAAAACTTGTACTGGCACATTTTGGCGGTAATAAAATGTGGGATGAGGTAGAACAACGTCTAATCGGACGAAATGTGTATCTGGATACCGCAGTAGTATTGGATACGATGAGAGAGGAACAATTTCTACGCATGGTACGAAAACACAGCGCAGATAAAGTGCTATTCGCCACAGATTCTCCATGGAGGGGGCAGAAAGAATTTGTGCAGAGGATGAAAGAGATTGCACTGACGGAAGAAGAACGAGAACAGATTTTTTCTGGAACAGCAAAAAAATTGTTAGGTATGAAGTAAGAACAAGTTATTTAAAATATGAAAGACTATGAAAATAGAAAACTTCTATTGACATAGTCTTTTTTCATTTATTTAATTAAATTATAAATCGCCTGTGCGTAAATCTTCGTAATTTTCCTCAAATCCTCCAGAGTAATATATTCATTCGCCTGATGTGCGAGATCTTGTTGTCCTGGAAATACAGGACCAAAGGATACAGTGTTTTTCACGTATCGACAGTAGGTTCCACCGCCAATAGCGATACATCCTGCAGTCTGCCCGGTACTTTCCTCATAAGCTTTCTCAAGTTCCTTAATAAACGGACGGTCTTTTTCCACATAAAGCGGTGGTTTATGCTGGAGCAGTTCATATTCTGCGCAACATTTTGTTCCCAAAGCTTCCAGCTTTCTTAGAATATCTTTGCCATCGTAAGTTACCGGATAACGGATGTCAAATTTGCATACGCTGTCTTTTTCGTTGATTTTCAATATAGCCGTATTAATGGTAAGAGAACCAGAAACATCATCAGAACAGGAAATACCTGCCGATTTTCCATCCGTTTCATCTTGTAAAACATCTGCAAGTGCATGAATACATATTTTCAATTTAGAATCTGCATCTGGATACAGACCTTTTAATAACATCAAAAGATTTTGGATTGCATTTACTCCATTTTCTGGAAGAGAAGCGTGCGAAGCGGCTCCATATACCTCTACGTTGATACAATCCTCGTCTTTTGCAGTTTTAACGTTTGTTCTCAAAGATAAATCATTTACACAGGCTGCAACCTGTTCTTCTGTAATGCCGCGCAGCCTTGCACATGCGTAGTCGGGAACTACGTTAAGACGTGTACCGGCATTAATTGAAAGAATTTCATTGTCTGCTGACGGAAGTACATACTGGAAACGAATCGTACCTTTTTCAGCATGGATAATCGGAAATTCTGCATCCGGCGAAAAACCACATACCGGAGCCTCCTCTCTGTCCAAATAATAATAGATTCCGCGAGCCAGTGTCTCCTCATCTGTTCCCAGTAACAGGCGGGCACGTTTTGTGAATGGAAGATTACATTCTTTGATTGCCTGCATTGCATAAAGACATGCCATGGCAGGACCTTTGTCATCAATAGAACCTCTGCCATACAATTTGTTGTCTATAATCTGCGCAGAATAGGGTGGTGCAATCCAGTCCCCAACTGCCGGAACCACGTCTACATGGGCAAGAATTGCCACCAAATCTCCCTCGTCGCCAAGTTGAGCGTAACCTGCATAGCCATCCAGATTTTTCGTTGAAAATCCCATAGTGTCCGCTTTGGAAAGAATGTACTCCAATGCTTTCCGGATTCCTTCTCCAAAAGGCGCCATCGAACCCGAAGTCATATCATCCAATGTACTTTCGATGGAGAGAAATCCTTGTGTATCAGCAACCAGTTGATCAAATACCTGATCAATATACTCATTCAAAATAAGTTCCATATTCTGAATCCTCCTTACACATATTTTTCTTATATTGAAAATATCATATCTCTTTTGTATGAAAAATACAATCTGCAAAATATACAATTTATTGAATACTATTGTACGGGAATCGGGATATTTTTCGGAAAAATATTTTTCCAAAAATGCTTGTAATTCAGATTCTTTTATGCTATCATATATGAGTATGCCGCACAATGAGGTTTAAGTTCTATCCATTTTGGACAGACACCGCAGTTGGCGAGTAATGATAATAGGAGGTGCCATATGTACGCAATTATAGCAACAGGTGGTAAACAGTACAAAGTAGCCGAAGGCGATATCATTAGAGTAGAAAAACTTGGTGTAGAGGCCGGAGAGACTTTTACATTTGACCAGGTGCTTGCAGTAAGTGACAACGGATTAAAGATTGGTAATCCAACAGTTGCAGGTGCAACAGTAGAAGCTTCTGTAGTTGAGAACGGTAAAGCTAAAAAAGTTATCGTTTACAAATACAAAAGAAAAACAGGATACCACAAGAAAAATGGTCACAGACAGCAGTACACAGCAGTTAAGATTGAAAAAATCAACGCTTAATCATTTTGGAGAATATCCATGTTTCATGTAACCATTTACGAGAATAACAAAAAAGAATACGTCGGATTTCAGACCGAAGGACATGCCGGATTTGCTGAAGAAGGGCGCGACATTGTATGTGCTGCCGCTTCTGTACTTGTAATCAATACGATTAATGCTATTGAACTGTACACAAAAGACGAAGCCTCCATCGAATCTGAACAGGAAGAAGGACTTATTAATTATCATCTAACGTCCGGAACTTCCAAAGAGACACAGTTGTTATTAAAAACAATGATTCTTGGTCTTTCTGAAATGGCACATGACGAGAACTATGCAGAATATATTGATTTAACATTCGAGGAGGTGTAACAACCATGATGAAATTAAACCTTCAGTATTTCGCTCATAAAAAAGGAGTGGGTTCTACAAAGAACGGTCGTGATTCTGAGTCTAAGAGACTTGGCGCTAAGAGAGCTGACGGACAGTTCGTAAAAGCTGGTAACATCCTTTACAGACAGCGCGGAACAAAGATTCACCCGGGCGTTAACGTTGGACGCGGCGGTGACGATACTTTATTCGCACTTGTTGATGGTGTTGTTAGATTTGAGAGAAAAGGAAGAGATAAGAAACAGGTTTCTATCTATCCGGTTGCTCAGTAATCAAGAGTCTAAGAGAGTGTTGCGATGTAGCTGATTTCAGTTATAAGGCAGCACTCTTTTTTAAAAAATAGGAGTATTTTTATGTTTGCAGACAGAGCAAAGATATTTATTAAATCAGGAAAAGGCGGAGACGGACACGTAAGTTTCCGGCGTGAATTGTATGTACCAAATGGCGGGCCGGACGGTGGAGATGGAGGACGCGGCGGAAATGTTATCTTCGAAGTAGACAAAGGCCTTAACACGCTGCAGGATTATCGCCATCGCCAGAAATATGCGGCAAAAGACGGAGAGCAGGGCGGTAAGAGGCGCTGCCATGGGAAGGATGCACAAGATATCGTGCTGAAAGTACCAGAAGGAACTGTAATTAAAGAATTTGAATCTGGAAAGGTTATCGCAGATATGTCGGGAGACAACCAAAGGCAGATTGTGTTAAAAGGCGGAAAAGGCGGACTTGGAAACCAGCATTTTGCAACTGCAACCATGCAGATACCAAAGTATGCCCAACCAGGACAGCCATCTCAGGAACTCTGGGTGAGTCTGGAGTTGAAAGTCATTGCAGATGTTGGGCTTGTGGGATTTCCGAATGTAGGAAAATCCACCTTACTTTCCCGCGTTACCAATGCTCAGCCAAAGATTGCCAATTACCATTTTACCACGTTGAATCCGAATCTTGGTGTCGTAGATCTTGACGGAGCAAATGGTTTCGTCATTGCGGATATTCCGGGACTGATCGAAGGTGCATCTGAGGGGGTTGGACTCGGACACGAATTTCTGCGTCATATTGAACGTACAAAAATGATGATTCATGTAGTGGACGCGGCCGGAAGCGAGGGACGCGATCCCATTGATGATATTTATAAAATCAATGCAGAACTTGAAGCATATAATCCGGAAATTGCAAAACGTCCACAGGTCATCGCAGCCAATAAGACAGATTTAATTTATACAGAAGACGAAAATCCTGTTGAAAAATTGAAAGCAGAATTTGAACCGAAAGGAATCAAAGTATTTCCGATTTCCGGTGTCAGTGGAGATGGAATCAAGGAGCTTTTATATTATGTATCTGAAGAAATAGGGAAATTAGACAGTAAGACCATCGTATTCGAACAGGAATTTTTCCCGGAAGAAGAACTCTTATACATTGATCTTCCTTATATCGTAGAAAAAGAAGAAGATATGTACGTGGTGGAAGGCCCCAAAATCGAGAAAATGCTTGGATACACAAATCTGGATTCGGAGAAAGGTTTCGCATTCTTCCAGAAATTTTTAAAAGACACCGGAATTTTGGATGAATTGGAAGCTGCCGGAATCCAAGAAGGAGACACAGTCAAAATGTACGGTTTACAATTTGATTATTACAAATAGATAGATCGCAAAGGAGCAGTATTATGACGACCAAACAAAGAGCATATTTAAAAAGTCTTGCTATGAAAATGGATCCCATTTTCCAAGTAGGTAAAAACAGCATGACTCCGGAATTTACACAAGCAATTTCTGAAGCTCTGGAAGCCCGGGAACTTATTAAGATCAGTGTACTCAAAAACTGTGCAGATGATCCAAGAGAACTTGGAGAAATGCTTGCAGAAAGAACACACTCTCAAGTAGTACAAGTTATCGGTAAAAAAATCGTACTTTATAAAGAGGGTAAAGATAATAAAAAAAAGATTGAACTTCCATAAGAGGTAAAAGATATGAAAATAGGTATTATGGGCGGTACGTTTGATCCCATTCATAACGGACATCTGATGCTTGGAAAAACCGCTTATGATCAGTTTAAACTGGACGAAATCTGGTTTATGCCAAACGGTAATCCTCCGCATAAAAAGCAGGAGAGTATCGAATCTGACGCAGAACACCGTCTGAAAATGACAGCGCTTGCTATTGAAGATATTAGGAATTTTAAGTTGCAGGATTATGAGGTAAAAAGAGTAAATGTGTCCTGCTCATGGGAGACGATGAAGCATTTTAAAGAACAGTATCCGGATGATGAATTCTATTTTATCATTGGTGCAGATTCCTTGTTCTCAATTGAAACATGGGTACATCCGGATCGTTTGTTCCCCAACTGTGTTATACTGGCCGCGTATCGGGATGATATAGATACAGCAGAAGAAATGAATACACAGATTGCATATATAGGGAAAAAATATAATGCAGATATACGACTTCTTCGAAGTCCTCTGATGCAAGTCTCTTCCAGCGAACTTCGACAGATGATTGAAGAGGGTAAAAATATTACCGGTTTAGTTCCGCCAAAAGTGGAAAGCTATATTATAAAGGAAGGATTGTATGGAATCTAATTTTCAAGAATTAAAAAAAATGATACAAGAAGAACTGGATAAGGAAAGATATGAACATACTCTTGGCGTAATGTACACATCTGCCGCGCTTGCTATGTGCTACGGTTCTGATACGGAAGAAGCAATGACAGCCGGTTTATTACATGACTGTGCAAAATGTATTCCAAATGCAAAAAAGATTAAAAAATGCGAACAGTATCATTTGGATATTTCTGATGTAGAATATGCGAATCCGAGTCTGCTTCATGCAAAACTTGGTGCATATTTAGCAGTACAAAAGTATCAGGTAAAAAGTGAAGAGATTATTAACGCAATTTCCAGCCATACAACCGGACGTCCGGGAATGTCGCTTCTTGAGAAGATTGTCTACATTGCAGACTATATGGAGCCCGGACGAGTTGAATTGCCAAATATGAAAGAAGTAAGAAAACTGGCATTTCATGACATTGATGAGTGTCTCTACCGGATACTCAAGGATTCTTTAGTATATCTTGCCTCTAAGAAGCTGCCTATTGATCCGATGACACAGAAAACCTATAACTATTATAAAGAAAATTTAGGAAAACAGGAGGAATAGTAATGGAACAAGCTATGGATATGGTACGTATCGCATATAATGCTCTTGCAGATAAAAAAGGAGAAGACATCAAGGTCCTTGATATTTCTCAAATATCTGTAATTGCAGACTGTTTTATCATTGCAAACGGAAACAGTGACAGCCAGGTGCAGGCATTAGTCGATAACGTAGATGATAAAATGCAAAAAGCAGGATACACACTGAAACAGCAGGAAGGAAAAGGCGGAACTTGGGTTCTTATGGACTATGGCGATGTAATTGTACACGTATTTGATAAAGAGGGACGTGCTTTCTATAACCTCGAAAGAGTGTGGGGCGATGGAAAAGAGATTACAATGTAAATTCATAAATATAAACGGGGAAGCAGTGATTCAAAAAAAACGAATCGCTGCTTTTTCCCTTAATTTTGCCGGCTATGGCTGAACTGTTGCAATTATTTTACGATTCCAAAAAACGGAATACACCAATAACCTTACCAAGAATTGCGCAGTCCGGCACAATGATCGGATCCATAGTATCATTTTCCGGCTGTAGGCGGATAATACCTTCTTCTTTATAAAATGTCTTAACAGTAGCGCTATCTTCTACAAGAGCCACGATCATCTCGCCATTATGTGCAACCTTACGTTCTTCTACAAGTACATAATCACCATCTAAAATTCCGGCATTAATCATACTTTCTCCTTTCACCTTTAACATGAAAGTCTGCTTATTTGGCATATATTCCACAGGAAGCGGAAAGTATTCCTCAATGTTCTGTTCAGCAAGAAGCGGCTCACCTGCTGCAACTCGACCTACAATTGGAACATTCACCATCTCTCTGCGTGTAAAATTAAAAGAATCATCCAAAATCTCTATAGCACGCGGTTTCGTCGGATCTCTTCGGATATATCCATTCTTTTCTAATGTCTCCAAATGAGAGTGGACAGAAGAAGTAGATTTTAAATTCACTGCTTCGCAAATATCACGGACAGCCGGCGGAAATCCACGCTCCAAAATCTGTGATTTAATATATTCCAGTATTTCTGATTGTTTTGCACTGATTTTCCCTTGCGCCATTGTATTTCCTCCTTTAAATAACGGTCATTTGTTTTATCTATAAACTAATATTAACACAGCCATTCGGAAAAAGCAAACAAATGTTTAGAAAATATGTTCGAATATTTTACAGAAATATATTGACAAACAAATGTTTGTTTTATATAATTTTATTAGAACAAAAGTTTGGAACGAATATTCGAATTTGATGTATTAAAATAATACTAATGATCAGAAAGTACATAACTTAATTAAAGGGGGCGTTTGTTATGAGTGCATATAGAGTGTATACTGTAAGCAAAAGGCGAAGAAAACTTTATATAAAAAAGGTTTTAATTGTATTATCCGCCTTTTTATTTGTGTCAGGACTTGGAATTTCACTTGGCAGTAATTTGGTGTCTGCGCAGGATAACCATGTAGATACATCTTTGACAAAACATCATACAGTACAGACTTCCGTACAGAAATGTTATAAAAGTATTCAGATTGCGCGTGGAGATACTTTATGGGATATTGCAAAAAAATACAGAACCAATGCCTATGATTCTACAAAAGAATATATACAGGAAATCAAAGAAGTCAACGAATTACTGGAAGATGATATTCATGAGGGACAATATCTTACAATTCCATATTATAAAGTTTTTGTATGCGAAGCGCCAGATAGTGGTTTTAAATAGCGACACTATATCTGTTTCTGGTATAATTTGTGTCTCCGATACATCTATACGACAAATACCGATTTTTCCAAAAGATATAGACATGAATATGCAGATATGCTATAATATGTAAAAATCAAATAAGGAGAATTTAAATTATGGCTGATACAAAGACATACCATGAACAAAAGCAAATTGACAATACCTTACGCTTACGTGAAGTTTTAAAGACGCTGCCTCCGTTTGCTAAAGATTATTTTCGTGCTATAGAGCCACGTTCATCTGCGCGCACAAGAATCAATTATGCATATGATATTCGGGTATTTTTTCATTTTTTAATGGAGAGTAATCCTGTGTATAAAGACTATACAATCCATCAGTTTACTCCGGGTGATTTAGAGCGTCTGGAACCTGTGGACATAGAAGAATACATGGAATATCTGAAGGTCTATAAACGTGATGACGAAATGATTACGAACAGCGAAAAAGGATTATCCCGGAAAATGTCCGCCCTTAGAAGCTTTTATAACTATTATTTCAAGCACCAGATTATCACAAGTAATCCTACATTACTCGTAGATATGCCAAAACTCCATGAAAAGGCAATTGTACGTCTGGATATTGATGAAGTTGCTTCTTTATTGGATTTTGTAGAGTCTGCCGGAACTCTGCTTACCGGTCAGGCACTTACTTATTATAAAAAGACAAAAGATCGTGATCTGGCTATTCTGACTTTGCTGTTAGGTACTGGAATACGTGTATCCGAATGTGTTGGTCTGGATGTGAACGATGTGGACTTTAAAAATAATGGTATTACAGTAACCAGAAAAGGTGGTAATCAGATGGTTGTATACTTTGGTGATGAGGTTGCAGACGCACTTCTAAATTATATAGACCGCGAAACCATTACTCCCCTCTCCGGTCATGAAAATGCTCTGTTTTTATCCACTCAAAAAAAACGGATGGGTGTTCAGGCCGTAGAAAATATGGTAAAAAAATACGCCAGACAAGTGACTCCGAATAAGAAAATCACCCCACATAAGCTGCGAAGTACCTATGGTACGTCTTTATATAAAGAAACTGGCGATATATATCTTGTAGCCGATGTACTTGGACACAAAGATGTTAACACTACTAAGAAACACTATGCTGCGATAGATGAAAACAGACGCCGGCAAGCGGCGTCTGCGGTGAAACTCAGAGAAAGTTAAAATATATGGTATTTTTTTATTTGAGTCTGCCATCTTCCAAGTACAATATTCGGTCGCACTGTAATGCAAGCTGCTCATCATGGGTAATCATAATAACCGTCTGCTGGTATTTCTTGTTTGCTTCTTTTAGTAAAGCCACGATTTCAGCACTGTTTTTTCGATCCAAATTACCTGTAGGCTCGTCTGCCAATATAACTGCCGGATGGTTCATAAGTGCTCTGCCGATGGAAACTCTCTGCTGTTGTCCGCCAGAGAGCTGGCTTGGAAGGTGACGGCGTCTGTTTTCCAGTCCTAGTGTCTCTATCAGTTCATTCAGGTACCGTTCATCTTTTTGTTGTTTATCTAACAATAAAGGCAGCAAGATGTTCTCTTCCACATCTAAAGTGGGAATCAAATTGTAAAACTGGTAGATAAGCCCTATCTGCCGTCTGCGAAAGATAGAGAGCTTCTTCTCGTTCATTGTTTTTAAATTCACACCCTCAATCCAGATATCTCCTTCTGTAGGGCGGTCAATTCCACCTAAAATGTGTAATAATGTGGATTTCCCAGAACCGGACGGCCCGGTAATGGCAACAAATTCACCTTTATTTACAGTAAAGGATACGTTGTCTAAGGCCTTTACTCCGTTTTCATCATTTCCATATATTTTTGAAATTTGACTAACTTTAATTAATTCCATCTTATACGCCTCCTATACCGTATCATCTTTTAAAAGATCTGCAATCTTAATTTTCTTTACAGCTTTTACAGATATGCACAACATAAGTACAATTATGCAAAGCAGAAATATAAATTCTAAAATTAATAATTTATATGGGAAATGTATTTCAATTGCTTGTGTTTGTGTCCAACGCCGGAATAAAGAAAAACCTATAGCAATACTACTTATACTGCCAATGATATATGATAACAACAGACAAAAAATACTTTCCATACACACCATTTTCCGAATACATACCGGCTCCATACCAAGAGAAAGCATAACAGCAAACTCTCTTCTTCTTATATTCGTTGTTGATATAATCATCTTTATCATCTGGAAAATTCCTATAATTACAAGAAATATAAGTAAAGTATAAGCAAATAGATGTCGAAGTGCAGGTGCTGGATCAGATAGTGCATAGTCAAGCCATCCCGTATAATGCGTTAATGTATAATCTATCTTTTCATACCACTGTTGATCATCACTCTCCCCTACACTGTAGGGGTCTATAAGATTATATTTTTTGCCTGTTTTTACAATTTTATCAGTTGCAATTGCTATTTGTTTATTATATTCTTTTAAAAGTTTACGCAGCTCCTCTCCTTTTTCTGTATTCATATATTCTTCATTTAATTTAAATTCCGTTGTCCATGAATCTATTGCAGCAATTAGTTTGGCAGATATAATTTGCTGTGGCAATTTCACATCATTTTTTATTTTCAGAGTAAGAAATCGAGTAATGTCCCATCCTTTATTTTCATCATGTGGAACCTGTATATTGTTCCATTCATCCTCTGCTTTTGGAGGTTCATTTACTTGAAGAAATTCATCAAGGAAACTTTGAGATGTAAAAAAGAATATCTCATTAGGCTCACGCAGCTGCTCGCTTGTAATACTATAGCAGGAAGGTAATTCATCTGTAACAACAACTGTCTGAAACTGATATTCTGAGAACTCTTCAATCTGATTTACCAGATAATCTGCTCCGAAAGAGCTTCCGTTTCTATCCGCCAATACAGAAAATGTTTGTCCTTCTTTCAAGTCAAAAATGTGACGATATTTTGTCTCATTATCTTTTTTAGTGAAAACCATATCATGAATAATTACAGGAATTCTATTTCGAATATGATATGTTTCACTTTTAACACCTAATTGCTTTTGATATCTTGAGAAAGCCACATCGTCCATACCAATCAACTTAAGTCCAATATAATAACCTTCTTGTTTGTTCTTATTGTTACTATTTAGTACCACTGGATTATTGTATGATCCACCGAGAGAATAAATAGTGAATGTACTCAAATTTTTCTTTATTTCTGTTTCCTGGAAAAGAACATCTCCAAGTCTCAGTTCTTGCATATTTACCGCTTCTTCCACTTCCTCCATTTTGGAAACTTCTTCTGTAAATGCCAGCCATTTTTCATGTTTCTTCCCCGGCCTTTCTTCAATTACAATATCTCCATATTGCTTGATACATGGATCTTTCGGCTGGTATTTTCCATCCAGATAACTTAAATAAATGAACCCATCCAAAAGCAAACACATAGATACAATAAAAGAAACTGCAATAATTCCATATCTTCGCCGGAAAAAGTAAAGATTTTTTGCAGCCAGTTCTCCTTCCACCCCTGCCCATTCTCTTACCCATTTTGGCGCTTTCCAGTTTTTTGTAAGTTTGCGCTTATCGGTGCGGTTTAGAAGTAACTGTATAACATTTCCTTTCATCGATAAGCAGGCATGAATCAGACCGGTAATTATAATTACACATGTTTCAAATGCAAGTAAAAGAAACAGCGTCTCCCATGATACTACCACTGTAAATGGAAATGTAAACCGGGAAACAAAAATTCCAAGTATTAATCCTGACGGAAGTCCGACAATACTTAAAATCAAAGTCTCAAAAAACATTAGCTGGGCCCTCTGAAAAGGTGTTGCCCCCACACTTCCCAGAATTCCAAGCTGCCGTATCTTTTCTGATGCCGAAACACTTAAAATATGATAAATAAATAGCGTAAGTGATGCAAGAATTGAAGCCATCAGAACACCCGCACCAGCGGCTAATTTCTCAAAATCTTCTTTCACCATGTCTAGTTCAGACATTTTTTGAATGACTGAATGAATAAATATAACTACAATAGTAAGCATGAAAGATATTGCAGTAATTCCAAGAACCACACTAACTGATCTCCTCTTGTTTTGTTTTAGCTGTCGAGTTGTTAGTTTCCATATGATATTCATATTTTTAGCCACCTCTTCATATATAATTTGTTCTTTATACTGTTAGTATAAAAGACTTATATGACAATACGGTGACAAAAAAAGTGACAAAACTGTCACTTTTTAAAGTCACATATTATAGTGATAAAACTTAATAGTAAATGTCGTTGATTTTCCATAAATAGAAGCCGCTTCTATTTTTCCGTTTTGAAGTGAAATCAACTTATCGGCCAGAGCCAAACCGATTCCTACACTATCTTTAGACACATTTGCTCCTTTATAAAACCGCTCAAAAATATGAGGAAGGTCTTCCTGACGGATGCCACAACCCTCATCTGTAATTTGAATTTGCGTGTAAATGTTATTCTGACTGGTTTGTATCGAGATTATACCTCCGTCTTTCATATGCTCCATACAGTTTTTCAAAATATTGGATATTGCCTCACTGCTCCATGACAAATCTCCAATATACGTAGTTCCACCCTCTCCCTCCCGGACTACAGACTGTCCATGAAGTTCTATGGTAATCAACAGATGCTCCAATGCCCGGTCTAACATCTCATCTACAAAAACACGCTCTTTTTTTAGAAGAACTGTGCCAGTATCCAGTTTAGACATCGTAAGCATAGCAGATAACAGCCACTCCATCCGCGCCATCTGACGATGCACAGTCCGGATAAAATCCACTCGCTTTGCCTTAGGAAGTTCCTGGTCTTTCAGCAAATCCAGCATCACATACATAGAAGTCATAGGCGTCTTTAACTGATGTGAAATATCGGCAATCGTATCGGCAAGATATTTCTTTTCTTTCTGAAGAAGCTCCGTCTGTGCATGAAGTCTTGTAATCAATTTATAGATTTCGCTTTTTAATATACCAAACTCTCCTTCTTCTTGATCGCCTGCAGCCAGGGGAAGTAATTGATATTGTGCCTCTCTTATAAATTCAGACAATACTTTCAGTTTATGAAACTGCATATGGCTCCAGAAGAAAAATCCACCGACATAGAGAACTCCATCTAAAACCAACAGAATGCCGCCGTCTACAATTCCCATTTTATAAAACACTAAAGAAAAGAGCGTAATGAACAGGATATATATCATTCCAACAAGATTTTCCCGATTTCTAAACATGCTTATCTCCCAATAAATATCCGAGTCCCCGGACTGTTTTTATCATCTTCGGGTTTCCCGAATCATCTTCCAATTTATTTCTCAGCCGCTTCATATACACTGTAAGTGTATTGTCATTCACATACTCTCCAGCAATATCAAAAATATAAGAAAGAAGCTGTTCCCTCGTCACAATCATGCCATGATTGCGGATAAGATACAATAATAATTTATACTCTAAGGCTGACAAATAAATCTCAGAACCGTTTTTATAAACCTTGCCGTCCGAAAGAGACACTCTTACCGAATCAAACACGTAATCTGTAATACTTTCCACATCCTGCTTTTTATATCTGCGCATCACACTGTGGATACGTGAAACCAGCTCACGTACCCGAAACGGTTTTACAATATAATCATCTGCGCCCATATCCAGTCCCATAACCACATTTGCCTCTTCATCACATGCAGTTAGAAAAATGACCGGAGCATCATAAAAAGTCTTTATCTTCTTGCATATATCATATCCGGTTCCATCCGGAAGCCGCACATCCAAAAGATATAAAGAAACATCCGTCTTTCCAATATAAGGAATAGATTCCTTAACTCCCATCGCCCACACAACATCAAAATTCTCCATGCTAAGCGCATAAGAAAGAGCGGCCGCTATTTCTTCATCATCTTCTACCAGCAAAATCTTTTCCTGTTTCATATCCTTCGTCTCCCTTTCTCACTTCCCATAAAGTATAACACATTACTGATTCACAAGAAACAATATTTCTGGTATAATGGCTGAATAACAACTTGGTAAATCGTATCGAAAGGACTTTACACCTATGAAATTACAACAGCTTTTAAGCTATACACGAAAAGCGGTGGATGAATACTGGATGATCAACGAGGGAGATCACGTCGCCGTAGGAATCTCCGGAGGAAAGGACAGCTTGACACTTCTCTATGCGCTCCATGGATTAAAGCGATTTTATCCAAAGAAATTTGAATTAAGCGCCATCACCGTAGACTTAGGCTACGAGAAATGTGATTTTACTCCTGTAGTAAAACTCTGTGAAGAACTAGAAGTGCCATACCGCATCGTGAAAACGGATATTGCTCATATCTTATTTGAAGAGCGCAAAGAACCCAACCCCTGCTCCTTATGTGCGAAGATGCGAAAGGGAGCGCTCAATCAGGCAGTAAAAGAAATGGGGTGCAATAAAGTAGCATACGCTCATCACAAAGATGATATTATTGAAACAATGCTTCTTTCTCTCATCTTTGAGGGTCGGTTTCATTCATTTTCACCAAGAACTTATCTGGACCGCATGGATTTGAGTGTCATACGCCCCATTATGTTCGTAGATGAAGCAGACGTGATCGGATTCCAGAACAAGTATGAGCTTCCGGTTGTGAAAAGCCGATGCCCGATTGACGGATACACGAAACGTCAGTATGCCAAAGAACTGGTCAGGCAATTAAACTATGAGCATCCGGGGGCAAAACAGAGAATGTTTACTGCCATCTTAAATGGTGATATTAAAGGCTGGCCACAACGTATTCCTCATACAAGATAGTTTCTCATTCATTACACTCTTCTTACATAAGAGGACACCCGGAAGAAAAAATTCTTCCGGGTGTCCTCATTTATAGAGTTTGAGTATTTACAAACGTTTATCTACATCACGCTCTTTTAACTCGACCAATTTTAAAATTGCCTCCGCAGTACCGTTAATGCCAAGAAGGGAACTATCTAACGCCATCTGGTAGCTGTCTACATCTCCCCACTTTTTATTCGTATAATAATTATAATAGCTGGAACGTTTTTTGTCCGTCTTTATAATCATTTCTTTGGCTTTTGCATCAGTCAAGTCGTAAATTCTTGCAATTCTGCGGATTCTCGCCTCCAAATTTGCATGGATAAACAATGTCAGCACATTGTCGTTATCCTCAAGTGCATAATCTGCGCAACGACCGACCAAAATACAAGGGCCTTCACTGGCAATCTTCTTAATTGCGTCGAACTGTGCCAGAAATACTTTATGGTTGATTGGCATATCTGTATAGCTTCCGGCAGAATATCCCATAGAATATGTATCCATAACGAGAGAATACAGGAAACTGTTTGTCGGTTTCTCATCGTGAGACTCGAATAACTCCTGACAGATACCACTTTCCTTTGCCGCACGATTCAGCATTTCTTTATCATATAATTTAATTCCAAGTTCCTTGGCAACTATGTGTCCGATCTCACGCCCTGCACTTCCGAACTCTCTTCCTATTGTAATGATTGTATTTGTTTTAGCCATACATATCACGCTCCTTTTCTTATATGAAGTATTATACAACAATTCAACGAAAAAGTACACAATTTTAAGAATCTTTTACAATTTTTAACAGTTCCAGCAGCCTTTTAAAATAATCCGGTAAAGGCGCTACTATTTCCAGATACTCTCCGCTCCTTGGATGGATAAATCCAAGTGTCTTGGCGTGGAGCGTCTGTCCTTCTAATTTTGGAAATGGGCACTTCTTCGGGCCGTATACCTGGTCGCCAAGAAGGGGATGCCCGATACTCGCCATATGTACCCGGATTTGATGCGTACGCCCGGTCTCCAACCTACAGCGGATATATGTATAATTACCAAAACGCTCCAACACTTCATAATGTGTCACTGCATTTCTTCCATTTTTCGCATGGACGCTCATCTTCTTACGCTCGCCAGGATGCCGTCCGATAGGGGCCTTAACCGTCCCCGTATCCTCTTTTACATTGCCATGAACAATCGCCTCATAAATACGATTAATCGAATGTTCTTTTAACTGTCCCGAAAGGCTTTGATGCGCAAGATCATTTTTACATACTACTAACGAACCTGTCGTATCCATATCAATACGATGAACAATTCCTGGACGCAGATCACCGTTAATTCCGGAAAGATCACCTTTGCAATGATACATAAGTGCGTTCACAAGCGTACCGCTATAGTGTCCCGGCGCCGGATGGACGACCATCTGTTTCGGCTTGTTAATGACGATAACATCTGAGTCTTCATACAAAATATCCAGAGGAATGTCCTCCGGCACGATGTCCGGCTCTTTCGCCTCTGGAACACTGAACGTTACCCTGTCACCTAAAACAAGCCTGTAATTGGCTTTTACAGGCTTTTCGTTGACACATATATTTCCATCTTTTATTAATTTCTGTACGCGGGAGCGGGAAATATCCGGAAGCTCCTCCGCAAGATACACATCAATCCGCATTCCCTCTTCGTTTTCCACCAGAAAATATTTGCTCAAAGTCTTTCTCCTTATAATAGAACGCTAACAACACAAAAAATGCAAATGCCGATACCGTCACATAGATATCTGCCACATTAAAAATCGGAAAATCAATCAATTTAAAATACAAAAAATCCACCACATAATTTAGTCTTACGCGGTCCAAAAAATTCCCAATTGCCCCTGCGGTTATAAGAACCGCACAGATTCTTAATGGAAGGAATTTCTTTTCCATAGGGACCCGGCTGTAAAACCAGATAACAAGAGCACAGATTAGTATAACGCTCAAGTAGAAAAAGAGCCTCTGCTCCTGAAACAAACCGAACGCCGCTCCGCGGTTTTCCAAGTATTCCAGTTGAAAAACATTTTCCCATATAACAAATGGTTTCTGTCCCTTTAAATTCATAACAACTAAGTATTTTGTCACCTGATCAAAAATTATACCAAGGATTACACCGGCAGCCGCTGTCACATAATGCCGGATTCTGCTGCTAATATTCATGTCATTCCTTTCATTTCTATATCATATATATTTCTTTACAAGGATCACAGAACGTCCTTTTTTTGTTGTCCCTAACGTTCCTTCGTATGAGATTCTTCCAAGCCCGCGGGCAGAAATCACATCTCCCTCTTTCAGATGACAGCCGTTACTCGTTATCATCTTCCCATTGACAAACACTCTGCCATTCTCAATATACGGCGTCAATTTGCTGCGGGACAGTGGATATGCAGTAGAAAGCACCGTATCCAGCCTTACAGACGCCACATTGCCTTTGATTTCCTCAAATTTCGGATGAAACTCTATCTCGCCTATTTCTTTAATGTGAGCCCGCACCGTTGTATGACGGATTCTGGTGAGATTTTCTGTAATATATGCCGCAATTTCCTGCTTTGCAAATAAAAGCGCCGTTTTCCCGGAAATAACAATATCTCCCAAACGACTCCTTTCAATCCCAAGATTCATCAAAGAACCAAGATAGTCCCGGTGTGTAAGCTCCCCTGCAAATTTTTCCTGCAACGGCTGAATCTCCACGAGCGTCATAGGATATTCATAGTCATAATAAAGAGCCTCAGGTAGAAAAGCAACCATCTGACGCTCTGCCATGTCATACCCGCCATATGTCTCGTATCTTGTCGGAAACATATCTTTCGGTGTCGTATGAAGAATATGAAGTTCATTCAAATTCAGAAAATCTGAAAATGTTGCAATATCCCTTGTAAATGCCTGATTGGATAATTCAACCAGACGCTTCCTAAACATCGTCTCTTCTTTGTTCATACTCATCTTTCTTCACATTGATCACTAGAATCTGGAGCGCATGGACGATGCGTCAAAAGAAGTATTCAAAAGATCCTGTAAGTCTCCGGAAATATCAACATTCGTTGGTGTTACAAGGAATATGTAATTTGAAATCTTCTGTAGATTTCCACTGATCGCAAACGTAGCTCCGGATGTAAAATCAATAATTCTTTGTGCAATCTCAAGATCAAGCCCTTCCAGATTCAAAATAACGGTTCTTCCACTGAGAAGCGTCTCTGTAATTTCTCTTGCATCCTCCACAGAATTTGGTTTGATGACGCACACTTCCATACTTACACTACCTCTTCTGGCAGGCTGGCGCATCGGAGTTACTTTATTATTCGTACGGGAAGATTTTGCAGGAGCTTCAAACTCATCATAATCGTCCTCTTCCGGTTCATATCTCTTCTCACGTTTAAAGAAGCTCTTCTTCGCCGGTTTCTCCTCGTACTCGTCATCGTATTCATCATCAAAGTAGTCGTCATCGTAATCGTCGTCGTCACTCAACTTCATAATATCTAAAAACTTATCTAATACTCCCATTTATATGTCTCCTATCTTACGTTAAACTCGAGCATAATCTCGGTCACCAAATATACCTGTTCCAACGCGGACCATAGTCGCTCCTTCTTCTATGGCAACCGAATAATCACCGGTCATACCCATAGAAAGTACACCCACATTAACATTATCAACGTTTTTATTGCCAATGTCAACAGATAATTTTCGCAGGGAGCGGAAAATCGCTCTATTTAACTCGGAATTTTCTACAAATGGCGCAATTGTCATAAGCCCTTTCACTTGAATATGCTTATAATCTGCAATTTTTTCAATGAATGTATCTAATTCTTCCGGCAGAAGTCCAAATTTACTCTCCTCTCTCCCCACATTGACCTCAATCAGAATATTTGCGATAATTCCGCGTTTTCCGGCTTCCTTCTCAATCGTCTCTGCCAGACGGATAGAATCTACCGAATGAATGAGATCCACTTTGTCGATAATATATTTTACTTTATTCCTCTGCAAATGTCCGATCATATGCCACTTAATATCCTTCGGAAGCGCTTCATATTTATCCGTCAGTTCCTGGACTTTATTCTCTCCAAAAACACGCACGCCCAAATCATATGCCTCTTTCAGCATTTCCACAGGCTTAGTCTTGCTGACCGCAATGAGCGTTACATCCTCCCGTTTCCGATTACTTTTCTTACACGCATCTTTGATTGTTTCTTCTACTACTCTTAAATTCTCTTTTAACATGATTTTACTCCTATATCTTAATTAAACACAATGTCATTTTCACGAATGGTAGTTCCATCCAACGCAATGTGATCATAATTTGACAAACCATAGTCACTCCCCGATTCTATCACATAGTACTCCTCGCTTTCACACAGAATTTTAATCTGCTTAAACACAGCATACCCTTTGTTGATATTATATACCCCTTTAAGGCTCTTTGTTTCCTTTAGATTATAAGTTTCATTGGAGTCCATTTTAATCAGCGTTGTGGAATCTTCAAAGGCATTCGGATCAAGATATACCAGCCCGTTTTCATTATCCCGGTAGTAGACGGATACTTCCTTAAACTTCGCATCGTCAGAACCGTCTTTAAGCAGGACTCCCGTTATCTTACTATTCCCTCCTTGAGTGATATACTCCTCCGGAGCCACATAGAAATCCTTCTTCACAACCGAGGATTTCGGAATTTTAAGTCCCGACTCGTCCTCCAGAATCAGCTCGATGTCAAGATAACGCTCTTTGGCATAACGGATCATGGCAGTCTGAAAGGTAAGAAATCCAAGATTTCCTTTTGACGTATGATAAATTTTAAAATCTGCTGTTGCTGTTTCATTATCTTTCGCAAATCGTACCTTCACTCGTTTCGTATCTGCCATTTCCTTTGCCATCTCGTCACTGAGCTGGATGACCACTGTCCAAGTATCGTCTCGTATCAGTTTATACACTGGATCGCCTTTTTTGACCTGCTTATTATTCTGCATATCAACCCGTTCATATCCATCCTTAGAAATTATATCTTCCGTCACTTTACTAATATCTGTATTCTCATATCCATCTATGGAATAAATAATCACACCATCGGATGTTCCCCGGTATACATTCAGCCCCTCTCTCTCCGTCTCCAGCATATCTGTAAGCTGTGCATAACGATTCTGGCTGGATTTACTTTCTAATACAGAGAGGATATTGTCTTTTAACGTATAGATGTCATGAAATTCTTCTTCCTTAAAATTCTCACTGAAAGACTGTGTACGAATCAAAAGACTCTTCTGTTCATCGGCTGAAAGTCCTTTCGCTTCCTCCCCGCTTTGTTCTTTAAAATCAAGCTTTTGTCCCGAGATGGTATAGACATTTGTCTTAGCGCCGACTTTACTTCCCTCCGGTGCAAAATAATTTACATAGCCGTCCTCAGCGGCACTAATTACCTTTTCATTCCGAACAACAAATCCATTGTACGCCGTATCCTTTAAAATCAAACCCTCACGAACTTCATAGGCAGACACATGGTCACTGGTCAGATACAACAAGACCAGAACAAAAAGATAGATAAATACAGCCCCAAATATAATAATTCCAATATTTAGATGTGTTTTCTTACGATATACCGTAATATTTGTTAGTTTCTTCCCCGCCAAATATATGCCTCCTGTTCTGCCGCACTTGTCTCTAGTAACAGTTTTTTTAATTTTGCAAATCCTCCGCATAAAAAACACCAGATAAGCCATACTAAGATTAGCACAAAAAGGAGGATTTAATATATGAAATGGTTTGACAATACCGCTCTTACAATTGTAATCATCGGTGCTATAAACTGGCTTTTGGTCGGTATTTTCCGCTTTGATCTGGTAGCCCTTTTATTCGGTAATCTTTCCTGGGTTTCCCGCATAGTATATACACTGGTTGGTATATGTGGTCTCTATCTGATCAGTCTCTATGGAAGAATCGGAACCACATCAGATATACGTTCATAAAGAACAAGGGGTTATCCTGTGAATAAGGATGCCCCTTTCTATCATTCTTATCTATTCAGACACCGCAATTCCGTTAATCAGCTTCGTCATATCCGCATACAGAATATCTTTTGTTTCAGCTCCCATAACTACAGAGATAAAAGGTCTGCCTTCTTTTGTTCTGTTTAAAAGAACCAGACAGTTTCCTGCCTTTTTCGTTGTTCCGGTTTTGCCTCCAACCACATCGGCGGCACTTGGAAGCGAAGCCTTTTGCTGTGCATAAAAATGGCTGGGTTTCCATACAAGACTACGTTTCACACCATCTGCTCCCGTAATATCAGCGGTATAAGAATCCGTACCAATAATCTTTACAAATTCTTCATGTTTAATACATTCATTAAAAATTAAATATACGTCATAAGCTGTCGTATAGTGATCGTCATCGTGCAAGCCGCTTGGATTTTTAAAGTGCGTATTCGTTGCCATTAGTTCGGCGGCTCTCTCATTCATCATATCCGCAAAATCTTCCAGACTCCCCGCCACATGATAGGCAATCGCCTCAGCACAGTCATTTCCGGATTCCAAAAGCAGTCCATATAACAATGCATCCAATGTCAGCATATCGCCCCGTCGGATATTTGCAACGGACTCATCCGGAGCAAAATCTTCCGCTCCGATTTCCGTCGTCACCTCTTCAGACAAATCAGCATTTTCTATCGCCAAAAGCGCTGTCAGAATCTTTGTGACACTCGCTGGATATAATTCCTCATGTACGTTAAAGGCAAACTGTGTATTCGCGCCCTCCACATCAAAAAGTCCGGCAGATGTAAGCGAAGACGTATCCGGACCGGACGGACTGTCAATATCTTCGGACACAACGCACAAATCTTCCGCAAATAATTTTCCTTTGTAGATAGAGGCATTATAGTGCTCTGCCTCATATTTTGCCGCCAGCGCCTTTCCGCCGGTAAACTTACTGACGAACAAATATACTGCTCCCCCAATAAGCAAAAGCAGACACAGAATCATGATACGTAGAATCCGTTTCTGTCTTCTTCTGCGGGCGCGCATTCTTTTTCTTCGGTTATTATCGGTACATCTCACGCCAATCAAGATCTCCTCTGTCAATTGATAAAATAATAAGTTCTGCCGTAGCAAGATTCGTTGCCATCGGAATATTGTAAGAATCACAAAGCCGGATAACATCATTGACATCCGGTTCGTTTGGCTTCGGTTTAAACGGTTCCCTCAAAAAAATCAAGGCGTCAATATCATTCTGAGCAATCTGTGCTCCCATCTGCTGTTGTCCGCCAAGCGGCCCTGCAAGATATTTATGAATGTTCAGATTCGTTACTTCTTCAATCAGCCTTCCTGTCGTACCTGTTGCAAACAGATTGTGTCTGCTCAAAATCCCACGATATGCAATACAGAAGTTCTGCATCAGAGTTTTCTTCGAATCATGCGCAATCAACCCTATATTCATTCTTATCACTCCTTATTGATATTTTTTCGGTTGTAATCCAACATTTAGTACAAATCCCATGCCGATATACAGACTGACTAATGATGAAAGCCCGTAACTGACAAATGGCAGCGGCACTCCTGTATTCGGGATAAGACCTGTGGCAACTCCGATATTGATAAAGCTCTGGACTCCAACGAGTCCTCCTACCCCGCAGGCGATAATCCTCCCTGTCAGGTTCTGCGCTCGTATTCCAATTAATATACATTGTATCACAATCATCAATATTAACGCAATAACTATACAGCTTCCGATAAATCCTAACTCTTCACCCACAATGGCAAAGATGAAGTCTGTTTGCGGTTCCAGAATAAAATTACCATTTTTTACAGAAGTTGTTGTATTATTGTTTAAGCCTTTTCCGGTAAGCTGACCGGAACCAATCGCCATTACAGAGTTATTCTGCTGGTATGCTCCGTCGTCTGCATATTTTTCCGGCTCCAAAAACGAAAGAATTCGCTTCTGCTGATAATCCTTAAGAAACGGCTGGTTTGGCTGCACCGCAATGCTTAAAAAGATAACGGCAGTTGGAATCAAGATCAACAAAACCGTACCGATAAACCGATAACTTAACCCCGCAAGGTAGATGAGAAAACATAATACCAGTGCGGTACAAATCGTTGTGGAAAGATTCGGCTCTATAAGAATCAGCCCCAACGGAATCGCACATAAAACTGCATATATAAGCAGCGTCCTCTTTTCGTTTACCTCCTGCTCATGCTCCATTAAGAATCTTGAAAAGAACAAAATCAGAAGAATCTTGGCAAACTCCGAAGGCTGAATCGTCGTAAATCCAAGATTGATCCATCTGGTCGCCCCATTTACATTTTCTCCAATCAACATAACAAGTCCAAGTCCTGCCACCGCTGTCGCATAGAGAATCCAGTAAAAATCAAGCACCCATGCATAGTCAATCATAGAAACAATAAACATAGCTGTGAATCCAACCACAACGCCGAAAATCTGTCTTCCTTGATAAATCTCCCTTGCACTTCCCACTACAAAAATACCCAGAACTGATAAAATCGCAATCAGCACAACCAATGTGAAATTATAATCTCTTAACCGATACATTTTGGTAAATCTTAATTTTGGTAATCTCACGCTTCTTCTCCTGAAAAACTAATTAATATGTGTGTTCTTTCAATCTCAACATTGAAATTATCTTCTGCAATTCCCATATACTTCGAAAGAGTTTCAAATAATTCCCTGCATATGTTATCATATGAATCCGGCATACAATGCACACGATCGCTGGTAACAAGTGCTTTCAACCGGTTTTTTGCTACTGAAACAGAAGATTTTTTAAGCATTTTTACCCTCCTTACCCTTTGTGAAAGAGTCCGGACAGCTTAGTAAACAAGCCGGAATCTGAGTTTAAGTCCATAAAAGGAATTTCTTCGCCGGTGATCCTCTTGCAGATATTAACGTATGCCTTTCCTGCTTTGGAATCAATTCCAATCACTGGCTCGCCCTGGTTTGTTCCGATGACAACATGTTCGTCATCTGGAATAACTCCTACAAGCGGAATGGCAAGAATCTCTGTCACATCTTCTACAGACATCATATCTCCTTTTCTCACCATATCCATGCGGATACGATTGATCAGCAGTTCACTGCGTTTCAAACCGCCTTTTTCCAAAAGACCAATGATACGGTCTGCATCCCGGATGGCAGATACTTCCGGTGTTGTAACAATGATTGCCCGGTCTGCTCCGGCGATAGCATTTTGAAATCCCTGTTCAATTCCCGCCGGGCAGTCAAGCAATATGTAGTCAAATTCTTCTTTTAATTCCGTCGTCAGCTTTTTCATCTGCCCCGGAGAAATCGCTGACTTATCTTTTGTCTGTGCAGACGGCAGCAGATAAAGATTCTCGTATCTTTTATCTCGAATCAACGCCTGCTTTAGACGACAGGTTCCCTCAATAACATCCACAAGATTGTAGACAATGAGGTTTTCGAGTCCCATCACAACGTCCAGATTACGAAGTCCCAGGTCTGTGTCTATTACAACGACTTTTTTACCAAGCTGTGACAGACCTGCACCTATATTTGCTGTCGTGGTTGTTTTACCAACCCCGCCTTTTCCTGATGTAATTACAATAACTTCACCCATGAATAACATCCTCCTATCACTGGTCTTGCGTTCTACGGTTCTCTTTTGTATCTTATATAACCTTTAGTCTCCCCCGTTTGAGGTGCCGATTGTGGCTGCTTCTCCGGTGATGATTTCTTTCTTCGGTGCTTTATCGTAATAGTACTTCATAACCTCGCGTCCGACTTCAGCGGCACGCCCGGAACTGTATCCGTTAGCAATACGGACGGCAAATGCCGTCTCTGGAGCGTTGCTCGGAGCAAAACCTACGAACAATCCATGATCCGGATGTGTCTTACTTTGCTGAGCGGTTCCGGTTTTTCCGGATAATTCCAGACCGCTTCGGTTTAACTCTAAGAATATATCCGCGTTGTGTTCTACCTTGACCACGTTGCGCATTCCGGTGTGTATTGCACTCCATTGCGAAGATGTCACCTCGTCAATGTTGTTCTTGACTTTCGCTTTGTACTCTTTTACAGTTTTCCCTTCCGGGGAAGTCAC
The DNA here is from genome assembly GCA_910578495.1 of uncultured Dorea sp. Lineage (GTDB taxonomy): Bacteria > Bacillota > Clostridia > Lachnospirales > Lachnospiraceae > Dorea_D. The sequence goes on along the minus strand of CAJTRE010000008.1, from coordinate 16,129 downwards.
TTTATCAAGAAGCGTAAGGTCATATACCGTTCCTTTATTTGCAACAGCTGTAATATATCTCGCAAGCTGACTGGTAGTGTAGTTGTTCGTGCCCTGACCGATAGACGACGGTACGGAAGCCGTATCTGAAATCTCCGGCTCCGCTTCCGGAATCTCAAGTCCGGACGTATCCCCAAGTCCGAATTTTAACGCATATTTTTTCAGCGTATTCGTACCAAGGTCACTGGAATAAAACTCCTGCGTTTTAGCTCCGTCCTGTGTATCAGAAGCAATATTATCAAGTCCATTGTCTCTAAGACTCAGACGATAACCTGTCTCATAAAAATAATTGTTGCAAGAATGCTCGATCGCCTGGGATACATTCACACTTCCATGTGAATTCGGATACGCCCAGCATTTCGGATTCGGTGCTACTTTCTTATATACCCCGTAGCATGGAAATGTCTGCGAGGTATCGATGATCCCCTCTTGAAAGCCCGCAACAGCCACTAATGGCTTATACGTAGAACCGGGCGCTGTCTTTTCCTGCGTCGCATTATTATAGAATGGGCGGGCGCTGTCTGTCGCCAGCTTATTATAATATTCCGAATCCATCGTATTGGCGAGCCGGTTATTATCGTATCCAGGATAGGATACACATGCCAGCACATCTCCGTTCTTAACGTCAGTCATAACCAGAGATCCGGTACAAGGCTCCAGTCCAAGTTCTCCCGGCGTGATTTCAAGCGTCTTGATCTTACTGCGGATAAAGTCGTAGGCTCCCATCCTTCCGGAGGCCAGACTGCCGTAATGAGCATCGCTTGTCTTTAAAATCCCTTGTTCATATAGCATTAGACAAACCTGCGTTCCGGTAATCTTTCCGGACTTGATCATGTATTTGTAGATCAACTTGTCAAAACTATTATTGGAATTAATAGATTCCGTAATATAAGCACTCAGCGCAGCATATACTTCTGATGAATCCGAATATTTTCCGCTCTTTGGCATGTAATCCGCCAGTTTCGAAGTGTCGATCCAGTTTTTTGAAATGGCATGGTTCAAATACGTATACACATTCACAGACTCCTCGTCCTGCCATTTTTTATACATCTCGTCGTTGGTGTCAATGGCGTCCGACATCAGAATCTGTGCTCTGTTTTTCAACAGATCATTGACAATATACAGCATATATGCCTGAAATTCATTGGAACAGTTTTTATAAATTTTTCCTTTCGGATCTTTAAACAGATCTGCCACTTCTTTCAGTACAGTTTCTTTTCTTTGAGTGAATGTTTTCGCTACTTTCTTCTCCGTTTCTTTCGCATCTTTTGCGAAGAAATGCGTCATATCCAGTATATCGTTAGAAATAAACGCATCATACACATCTCCTGCCGGAATCATAACATCGCTGGCATCTTTTGCCTTTGTCCTGTTATAATTAAGAGTATTTTGGAGTTTTGCCAAAATGATTCCCGCAAGCTCCTGCTCTAAAATGTGGTAAGCCGCTTTTTGAAGCTCTGCATCAATAGTCAGATGCAAGTCGTTTCCGGCCTCCGGCTGTTTGCCCGGCACTGTTTCAATAATCTTACCTACGTTATTGACATAGAGCTTGACGTCTCCTTTTTTACCCCTTAACTGGGCGTCCATCGTCTTCTCTAATCCGGATTTTCCTACCGTATCATTCCGCTTGTATTCTTCCTGCTCTTTTTTACTAAGAGCGTCATATTCTTCTACAGAAATCTGCCCCGTATAACCGATGATATTTGCAAAACATTTGCTGTCGTTATAACGCCTTAAAGATTTCTCCTCAATGGCAACTCCCTGCAAGGTATCCGAATTTTCCATAATATCGGCAACTGTCTCGTCTGAGATATCCTCGGCGATCGTTGTAGCAATATATTTCTGAAAACCGTTCAGAGAAATTGCATAACGGACATTAATCAGTTTCAGCACTTCTTTTTTATTTAGTTTCTTTTGGTCAATACCATAGCCATACATTTTATCAGTACAAAGATAATCAATGATTTCTCTGGCAGACTGGTTTTTCTGCTTTGTACTCAGTTTATCAATGGTTGTTTTTCCATACACATCCGCGACAAATCGAAGTCTCTGGGTATTCGATTCCGCCGTAAAGATATAATTATTGTTCTGGTCCAGAATAATTCCAAAATCATTGACCACTGTATCCCCGTGGGATTCTACCATCTTAATGACAGTAGAAATGACTTTATTCAGTTCCTTGTTTTTTTGCTTTTTGTCATCGTATTCTCCATTGTCCTCTATCGTCACCGAATATGCCAGCTCATTATAAGCGAGCAGTTTCCCGTTCCGGTCGTAAATATTGCCTCTTGTCCCCTCTACATCCTTCGTCTTTTGAATCTGAAGTTTGTAGTTCTCGGTATATTCCTGCCCCTTTACGATTTGCAAGTAAAAGACTCGCTGCACTAACACCGCAGACATGGTACAGAAAATGATAATGGCAACTAAAATTCTGGATTTTACAATTTCAAATACGCCGTTTTTTAAGCGTTCCCAAAAATTAGACAAATCTGCTAGCACTCCTTTGTTCTTCTGCTTCAAGTTTCTTATTGATGTGTAGGATGATCTGATATAAAATCAATGTCACCAGAATGGTATATACAAGTTCCGGAAGAATAATATGGGAAAGATAAATATCAAAATTGAAATCTCCCCTCAACATATACATAAAGGCATATGTTATGACCCCATAGACCAGTTCACTGGCGGAAATAAGTCCAATCGGAAGCTTGATGTCATCATCATAGAAAAGACGTTCAAACGCACCATTCAAATAGCCGATCACTGTATACAGCAGCATATTAAATCCCATCAGATGTCCCCAGAACAAATCCACAAAAAATCCGGAAATAAAACCAACTGCCATTCCCGTCTTCTTCCCTTTCATGAATCCAAACGATGCCGTCACGATAATCAAAAGATTAGGACTCACAGTTGCAATTTTTAAATTATGAAAAATTGTACTTTCTAATAAAAAGCACACTAATATGATGACAAATGTGATCACCTTTCGTTTCATAAACCTTTACTCCTGTTCTTTTTCTTCTTTCTTATCTTCCGGTTTTTCATTTTCTTTCTTTTTTGCTTCTTTGCCACTCACCATTTCTTCTTTCGTGTTGGTAATCACAAGAACTTCCTGCAGCTTGCTGAAATCTACTGCCGGAGTAATATATCCCGAACGCGTCAGATTGCTTGCGTCCGTTTTGATCTCGCTGATGTATCCGATAAAAAGCCCCTGTACAAAACGGTCGCTGACATGTGCGGTCACAATCTGTTCTCCCACTTCAATCTTGTTATCATTATTCGGAAGTTTTTCAAATCGTATTCTTCCGTCCTCCGCAAGCTTTAAGTCTCCACGAAGAATACAAGTATCAGATGTAGAAAGTACCATAGCGCTGACATTACTGGAATCGTCAATGATAGAACGGACTTTTGCAAAATGTGGTCCTACCTCCGTAACAATGCCTACCAGTCCGCTTCCGGCAAGAACGTTACAGTTCACCTTGACTCCATCGTTACTTCCCTTGTCGATCGTAAAATCGCTGAACCAGTTTATACCGTTATTGGCAATCACATGCGCGCCAATCTTATCATAATCCGAATAATTTTCATCCAGTTTGTACAATTCACGAAGACGATCCAATTCATACTGCTCCTGGCGAAGTCTTGTATTATCAATGGTAAGGTCGTCCACCTTTTTCTGCAGATTGTCATTTTGCTTACGCATCTCTTCCATCGTTGCAAAATTACTGGAAACGTCGCTCATCCACATCCCCGCATAGCTGATTCCTTTCTGCATTGGAATCACTGTATAGTTGGCTATAAAATGAAGCGGTCCTTTTCCACCCGCAAGCGTCTCAATTCCCATCACGATCACGCAGATGACTGCCAGAATCAAAAGCCAGTATTTATTTTTCAGTGAAGATTGATTTTTGATTTTCATATTATCTCATCCACCTATAACTTTCATTTAACATAGAATAAGCAAGTTTTCCCAACTCCTTGGAATTAATGATTTTCTCCAATCCTTTCACCACACAGATGTCCGGCTCGGCTGCTGTCCTCACTGGAATGCCAACCGCCTTTTTTATATATGTTTCCAGCCCCGGCATCTGAGCCATGCCGCCTGTCAGAAAGATTCCATTAGCAGAAACTGCTTTTCTAACTTCCGGAGGCGTACGATCCAAAAGAGAATGAATAGCTCTTACACATTCCAGCAGAGGATCGCGAAGTGCGGCTCTTACAAGAGTGTAGGAAACCGTCTTACGCATCGGAACTCCTGTAATCAGATCGCGCCCCGCCACGCTAAGAGCGGCGTCCGTCTCTCCCGTAAATACTCCAAAACGCTTGCGAAGAATCTCCGCAGTCTGCCGTCCGATTAGGAAGTCATGGCTGTGTCTTACAAGATCCACAATGGACTCATCATAGGCAGTCCCTCCAAGTTTGATCAAGCGGTTCAAAATCATACCACCTCCGGCGAGAATCGAAAGTTCTGTAGTCTCGGCGCCGAAATTGGCAATAAACAGTCCTTTTGTATTCTGAACGTCTAAGTCTAACCCGATGGCGTCTGCAATTGAACGCTCCACAATATTTACCTCTTTTGCCCTGGCAGTAGAATGGATCACCAGATCAAAGAACGCTTTCTTCTCCACCTCTGTTACATCTGTCGGAACTGCAATGACATATTCCGAACCTCTGGCAAACTGCCGTCCCTGTTTCAACAGATTCTGAAGAAGAAACTGCATATTATTAAATCTGGAAATAACACCGCCTTTCATCGGAAAAATAACTTCAATATTTGAAGGAGCTTTCTGGTACATTCCGTATGCCGTATCGCCTACCGCAAAAATATCCCTCTGGTCTTTGATGGCGATGACATTCTTCTCTTTCCAGATATTATCTTTCTTTTTATCGTAAACTTTGATCTCATAAGAACCAAGATCCAGTCCATATGTATTTCTTGCCATTTGTTATGATCCTTTCTCCAGCAATTTTTCTTCCCGGAAACTTATATAACAATTATTCCCAATAATGATATGGTCTAACAGATGAATCCCGATAAGCGCTCCCGCCTCATAGATACGCATCGTTGTAATGACATCATCCTGGCTGGGCGTCGGATCACCGCTCGGATGATTGTGCAGTAATATAATAGAAACTGCTTCTTTTTCCAAAGCTTCTATAAAAAGCTCTCGTGGCGTGATAAGTGAGGCGTTGACCGTTCCCTTGGAAATGGTTGTCTCACCGATCAATGCGGTTTTGGAATTTAACAGTAAAAGCTTCATAACTTCCTGCTTCTCATGGCGCAGATCTTCCATATAATATTCTGCGATAGAGTCAGGCGAGGAGAATTTAAGATGCGTTCCCGCGGACGCCTTGGCAAGTCTCTTTGCCAGTTCTGACAGACATACGATTTGAATTGCCTTTACTTTTCCGATTCCACGAAGCTTTGTAAGACGCTGTAAGGAAAACTGGTGAATCCCCAGAATTCCATGACCGCTATCTTGATAAAGCAGTCGTTTTGCCAGTTCCAACGCATTTTCCCCCTTGGTTCCAGTACGAAGAAGCACCGCAAAAAGTTCCGCATCGTTTAAACTTTCCACTCCATAAGCGGCACATTTCTCATATGGACGCTCCAAACTTGGTATATCTTTCATCGTATTCGTCTGATTCATCTCATCTTTGGAATCGTGCGATAAATAAATATATTTTCATATTTCCCCTCGAAAACTCAATACATTTTATCACATTTCAGAAAAAGTGTATAGGTCAATCCCATTAATTTTTTCTTAACACTTTCCTAAGTTGTCGAACGGTGTATAAATACGGCTGATAGATTCTGCCACTTTTAGTCCATCTATGGCGGCTGATGTAATTCCGCCTGCATAGCCGGCTCCTTCGCCACAAGGATAGAGCCCCCGGACTTTGCTCTGAAATGTTTCATCCCGTATAATCCGTACCGGAGACGACGTCCGGCTTTCCACACCGGAAATCACCGTATCAGCGCCTGCATACCCGGGAATTTTCCGGTCAAACAGGCGAATTCCTTGTTCCATCGTATTTGCAATTTCTTCCGGAAAGATACTCCTCACATTGCTCCATGTGTACGCCCCTTTAATCTGAGGTACAATGCTGCCCGCCCCCATTGACGGCTGATTCTTACAGAAGTCTTCAAAACGCTGAACCGGAACGTTTCCGGCACCCAAATGATAGGCCCGTTCCTCCAACTGTCTCTGAAAATGGATACCGGAAAGCACATCATCTCCCGGATAATCTTCCGGCGTTACCGTCACAATTACTGCACTGTTGGCGTTCTTACCATCCCGCCCACTGTAGCTCATACCGTTGACCGCAAGCCGTCCTTCTTCCGAAGAGGCATTGACCACATAGCCTCCCGGACACATACAAAACGTATAGACGCCTCTGCCATTTTCTAAATTGGCGGTCAGTTTGTATGCCGCCGCAGGAAGCTTAACTTTTGTTTCTTTTCCATACTGGCTGTCATTAATGAGTTTCTGCGGATGTTCCACCCGAACTCCCACCGCAAACGATTTGGCTTCCATAGGAACTTCCTGTTCCTTTAGCATGGCAAAGGTGTCTCTTGCACTGTGCCCGATGGCAAAAACCACCACCTCTGCCGGAATCTTTCTTGCTTCTTTCGTGATGGTATCCGTAACCTCCAAAGCGCAAATCTTTTGTTCCCCTCCTGCTATTTCCGTATAAATCTTCGTGACCTGCGTATGGAATTGCACGTCCGCTCCCATCTGAAGCAAATCTTCCCTCATATTTTTCACAACTTTTACAAGAATATCCGTACCGATGTGCGGCTTATTCTCATAGAGAATCCGCTCTGGCGCACCGTATTTCACAAACACTCTCAGCACTTCCCGTCCCCGTCCGAATGTGTCGTGAATCAGTGTATTTAATTTCCCATCGGAAAACGTTCCGGCTCCCCCTTCTCCAAACTGAACATTTGAATCCGGTTTCAAAGTCCCCTGCTTCCAGAAATCCTCCACATCCTTTACTCTCTCGTCAACATTTGCTCCGCGTTCCAGAAGAACAGGCCGATACCCCTGTCTGGAAAGCGCATAAGCACAGAAAAGCCCTGCCGGACCGCTTCCGACAATGACCGGAGGATGCGTAAAATTTCTGTCTCCTGTAGGTGTATACACATATTCCGGAATAGGTTCGCGAAACAGAATATTTTTATCCCGAAGTTTCTTTCGTAATTTCTGTTCTTTCGTCACCTCCACTTCCACAGTATACACATAGAGCAGCTCCGATTTCCTCCTTGCGTCCAAAGACTGCTTTAAAATACGAAGAGACAGAAGCTCTGTCTCATGTATCCGTAAAAGTTTTATCACCTTTTTCTGTATCTGTTCCTCTGTATGAGGAATTTTAAGTTTCAATTGACTGATCTGAATCATCTGCTACTCCTGTTCCGCCGCACTGCTTCCGGCAATAAATCCGCTCGCCCATGCCCACTGCAAATTATAACCGCCGCAGATTCCTTCTACGTCCAAAAGTTCCCCAGTAAGAAAAAGCCCCTGGCAGACACGAGACTCCAACGTATTCTCATAGATTTCCTCCAGACAAACGCCTCCGGCACAAACCTGCGCATTCTCAAACCCATTCGTATCTATAATCTGAAGGGAAAACTTCTTACACACAGACGACAGACTTTTCCACTGCGCTTCAGAAATTTCCCCCACCAAAGCATGCGCCCGAAGACCTGCACATTTTAACAAGCATGGAGTGAGCTTCTGGTTAAAAATTCCAACAAAGAAATCTGCAATCGTCCAGTCTTCCTTTCCCTGTTTTCGCACATCCAGAAAAGCCTCCCACTCCCCTAATGACATAGACGGCATAAAATCAATCCACACCTCTGCCATTTTCTTTGCATACAATCCTTTAGCAATGTGACGACTGATCTGAAATACTGGAATCCCGGAGATTCCATAGGAAGTAATTTGAAGTTCTCCTGTATCAAAGCCTGCCTCCCGGCCGTCAACGACCGCCGTCACTTTGGCATCTGTACGGACGCCAGAGGCCTTCGTCAGAGGCGATTGCTCTGCTTTTAGCTGTACAAGGGCAGGAACTACAGGTACAATGGAATGTCCCAGACATTTGGCAAGACCATAGCCGCTTCCGTCAGAACCAAGCACAGAAGCCGCCTTTCCTCCGGTACTTAAAATAACGCGGTCACATTTATACGTCCTCTCATTTGTTTTAATAACAAATCCTGACTTCGTACGGTTTACTTCCTGCACATGAGCATTGCAGTCTACGGTGATCCCGTTCTGTCTGACAGCAATTCGCAACACGTCTGCTACTGCCGCCGCCTGATCGCTTCTCGGATAAAAATAGCCATTTCGGTCTTTCGCCAAGATACCAAGCTCCCCGAAAAAACGCAGCGTATCCTCTGTACCAAATCGTTCCAGCACATGCGCCGCCACATCTATAGAATCACTGAAAAAACACTCCTTTGTCATAACTGCATTGGTAAAATTACACCGTCCGTTTCCAGTAGAGAGAAGCTTCTTTCCCAGCACGTCCTTATGCTCCAATATATGAACTTTTGCTTGTTGGTTCGTTCTCTTAGCGGCAATCGCCGCCGTCATTCCAGACGCACCGCCTCCGATCACGATAATCTTACAAGGTTTCATGTTGGTCACACTCCTATAACGTTACCAGTCCCTCTTTGACGAGATATTGTAACGACATCAATATTCCAAGCTTTGCATGAGGCCACGTAAGCCCTCCTTGAAAATAAACGGCATACGGTGGTTTAATTGGACCGTCTGCACTCAGTTCAATGGAAGAACCCTGTACAAATGCGCCCGCCGCCATAATAACGTCACTGTCATATCCCGGCATTGCCCATGGTTCCGGTGACACATAAGAATCCACCGGAGCCGCCGCCTGAATTCCCCGGCAAAACGAAATCACACCCTCCGGTGTACCAAGTTCTACTGCCTGGATAATGTCATGCCTGCTCTCTGAAGCATTGGGAACAACTTTATATCCCAGTTTCTCATAAATATTTGCCGCTAAAACAGCGCCCTTTAACGCACTAGCTACTACCGTAGGTGCAAGGAACAGGCCTTGATAAAAAGACTGCGTCACACCAAGAGTAGCTCCTACCTCTCTTCCAAGCCCAGGAGAAGTCAGACGGTATCCACAGTTTTCAATCAAGTCTTCTCTGCCTGCAATATATCCGCCGATTGGTGCAAGTCCGCCGCCCGGATTCTTAATAAGAGAACCTACAACCATGTCCGCGCCCACATCACTTGGTTCGATAGTTTCCACAAACTCTCCGTAGCAGTTATCCACCATACAGATCACATCCGGCTTTATCTCTTTCACAAATTGAATCACCTCTCCAATCTGTCCGACAGAAAAGCTCGGTCTTGTCTGATATCCTTTCGATCTCTGGATCGTCACAATCTTCGTCTTCTCATGGATAGCTGATTTAATTCCATCAAAATCAAAACTTCCGTCAGACAGAAGATCCACTTGACGATATGTGACTCCGTATTCTGCTAAAGAACCGTTGGAAGGTCGAATACCAATCACTTCCTCCAATGTATCATAAGGTTTTCCGGCCGCAGATAACAATTCCTCTCCCGGCCGCAGATTAGCCGCCAGGGCAAGAGACAGCGCATGAGTTCCACAAGTAATCTGCGGTCTTACAAGCGCACTCTCGGTATGAAAGACAGAAGCATACACCTTTTCTAACGTATCTCTTCCGTAATCGTCATATCCATAGCCACTGACATAATTAAAACACTCTGCGTTTACTCGGTTCTCCTGCATGGCATGTATCACTTTCAACTGATTATACTCCGCCGTACAGTCAATGGCTTCAAAACGCTCTTTTAACGCTTCTTCTATCTTGTTTCCAAATTGCAGAACCGGAAAACTGATTCCCATTTCCCGATATAAACTCTCAATTTCCAACATTACATATTCCTCTCACTATCTAAATCTCGTAACCATTCAGCTATAACAACTCAAGCTTCGACTGTTATACACACATCCTGTCTGCTATAATCAGCGCATGGCTGTATAGTTACTAAATCTCATTGCATCCATAATCTTCGTCTTGACAACCGCACATTTTGCATCAAATTCCGGATTCAGAGACGGAATCTCCAACACAATATCCGCCGCAGCGTCAAGCCGTCTCATATCATAGAGTAACGCCGCCCGGTTTAAGTCATACCATGCGCTCTCCCCCTCTGTCTTTATTAATTTCTCCAGTTTTTCCAACTGTTTATAGGTAGCCTCTGGATTTTTACTCACCGCATACACTTCCATAAGCGTATTCATCTTCTTCATAAATTTGTTGCTTCCAAATAACCTTCTTAATATCATATACTCCTCCTTCTGCCGGACCTTCGTGCCGATTACGTCAAAATATGCCGTTTTTTTAACACATCCAGCATGTAATTTAAAATAAGCTGTTCTTCATAGTGAAATCTTTTTTTATCTACCCAGACTACGTCCTTCTCCCTCTTAAACCACGTAATCTGGCGTTTGGCAAAATGTCTGGTGTCGCGCTTGATTTTATAGACTGCCTCCTCAAGCGTACAATCTCCGTCCAGATAATCCAATATTTCTTTGTAACCCAGTCCCTGCATGGAAACCAGATCTTTTGTATACCCTTGCTCCTTTAAGTACCGGACTTCCTCTACAAGTCCATCGTCAAGCATCTGATCTACCCGTTGGTTAATGCGTGTATAGAGACACTCCCTGTCATCGTTTAATACAAAATAAACAAACTGATACGGTGATTCCTTCTTACGCTCCGTCTCGTTATGCTCTGACATACGCTTACCCGTCTGCTCATAAAACTCCAGTGCGCGGATCACCCGTTTCACATTGTTGGCGTGAATGTCTTCCGCCGCCTTGGGATCTACCTGCCGCAGTTTTTCATGCAATGCCTCCGCCCCATGCTCTTTCACATAATTCGATAATTCTTCTCTAAATGTCTCGTCCTGCGTACTCTTCGTAAAATCAATATCATATAATAACGCCTGAATATAGAATCCGGTACCTCCCGCTATAATAGGGATGTGCCCTCTGGAATAAATCTCCTCCATTGCCTCTTTTGCCAGCTTTTGAAACTTCACCACATGAAATTCCTCCTGCGGTTCCAACACATCAATCAGATGATGCACCACTCCGCACATTTCCTCCGGCCGAATCTTAGCCGAGCCAATATCCATATGCCGGTAAATCTGCATGGAATCCGCAGAAATGATCTCGCCGCCAATTGCTTTTGCAAGACCAATAGACGCTTTCGTTTTTCCCACAGCCGTAGCCCCAGTTAGTACTACTAATGGTTTTCTACTCATTACACAATCCTCTTGAATTTCTTTTCCAGTTCTCGCTTCGACATGGAAATGATCGTTGGTCTGCCATGCGGACAGTGATACGGATTGTCAAGCAATAGTAATTCACCGATCAGACTGTCCACCTCTCGGGCAGAAAGTTTCATATTTCCTTTTACCGCCGCCTTACAAGACATGGACGCAACCTTCTCATCAATCAGATCGGACGGCTGATTCCGGCTTACTTCATCTGAAAGGCTGTCAATCATTTCCATTAAAAGTTCCTTTTTTGCAATGCCGAACAGATTGTCCGGAACACTTCTCACCGCATAAGAATCTTGTCCAAATTCTTCAAATTCAAACCCGATCCTTGTAAACTGATCCATATACCGACTCAGAAGCTGAGCTTCTTGCATTGTTAGATTCAAAATAATAGGCGGACTGATCATCTGCGATGTAAACTCACGATTCTTCATATTCTTCAATGTGTTCTCATAGAGCACCCTTTCGTGAGCCGCATGCTGGTCGATAATATACAGACTGTTATCATACTGCACCAGCCAGTAAGTATCAAACACCTGTCCGATGAGCGTATACTCCGCACGAATCTCCCGGTCTAATAATTTTGAATCAAAGAGATTCACCTGCTCCGGCCGCGGTGTTTCTTTCCTCTCAGGAGTATATCCCGTCACCGCCTCTCGAATACGATTCACCTGACGCTCCGGTTTATAGATATCTGACGCTCCTTTTACTTCTGCGGAAGAATTTTGCTGATGATAAGATTCCACCCGTCGTTTCATCCGCTCCATAAAATACGCAAGATCCTCTTCCGGTTTGTCTGCTCCCGGACGAACCTCGCGTACCGGTACTGGCCGCTCCGGACTTTGCCGCTGCACACTTGGTTCTTCCGGACTTTGCCGTTCGGAATCTTGTTGTTTGGCTGTCTCTGGTTTCTTCCGGGGAACATCAAGCCGCACTTCCGGAATCAACTCTTTTTCATGGAGACTTTCATTCACAGCTTCATAAATCGCATTATAAATCTCCTGCTGATTATTAAAACGAAGCTCCATCTTTGTCGGATGAACATTCACATCCACATGACTGCCGTCGATTTTTATATGAAGAACGGTAAAGGGATATTTATGCTGCATGGTGAAATCTTTGTACGCATCTTCAATAGCTTTAGAAATAACACTGCCCTTTACATATCTGCCATTGACAAAATAATTTTCAAAATTACGGTTTCCTCTGGAAATGAGCGGCGCACCGATAAATCCGGTAATATGTACACCGTTTTTATGAAAATCCACCGCCAGAAGATTGGCCGCAATCTCACGCCCATATACATGATAGATCACATCCCGCAAATTACCGTTTCCGGACGTATGTAATTTGGACTGTCCGTTATTAATAAACTGAAACGAAATATCCGGATGTGAAAGAGCAAGCCTTGTCATCAGATCTCCCACATGGCTCGCTTCCGTCATGGCAGTCTTTAAAAACTTTCGTCTTGCCGGAACATTGTAAAATAATTGACGGATGAGAAACGTTGTACCATCCGGCGCTCCTGTTTCCTCCATCCCTTCTTCATTTCCGCCTGCGATCCGATAGCGGATTCCGAAAGGTGTCTCCTTAGTCTTTGTAATTAATTCTACCTGCGATACTGCCGCAATGCTTGAAAGCGCCTCGCCTCGAAATCCAAGAGAAGCAATATCTGTAAGGTCGTCTACGCTTCGGATTTTACTGGTAGAGTGTCTTAAAAAGGCTCCCGGTACATCCTCTCTGTCGATGCCGCTCCCATTATCTGCAATACGGATAAATGAAATACCGCCTTCTTTGATCTCTACTGTTACTGCCGCCGCTCCTGCATCAATGGAATTCTCCACCAGTTCTTTCACAACTGAGGCAGGACGTTCCACTACCTCTCCCGCTGCAATCTTATCAATTGTTATCTGGTCTAATACTTGTATTTTCCCCATATTACCACCTGTTTTTCAACTTGTTCTGAAGCTGGTAGATGGTATTCAGCGCATCAATCGGAGTCAGATTGCCGACATCTAAATTCTTCAGTTCAGTAAGAACATCATCGTCCTTTACCGTATCGAACAAAGACATCTGCGCCAGATCTACTTCATCATATTTCTTCGTTTTTACTTTTATTTCGCTTCCCTGAACTGCAATATCCTTAATACGGGTAGTGATATCTGCATCTACCAGTTCTTCCACAATTTCCTTTGCCCGATCTGTCACCGAAGACGGTACGCCTGCAAGGCGGGCAACCTGAATTCCATAACTTTTATCTGCGCCGCCTTTTACAATTTTTCTCAGGAAGATAATATCATCCCCCTTTTCTTTTACGGCGATACAATAGTTATTCACATTGTCAATTTTCCCCTCTAGTTCCGTCAGTTCATGATAATGGGTAGCAAATAATGTCTTAGCTCCCAGAAGTCTGCTGTCACTGATATGCTCGATAACCGCCCAGGCAATACTAAGTCCATCAAAGGTACTGGTTCCCCGTCCAATCTCATCCAGAATCAGAAGACTCTTACTTGTTGCATTTCTTAAAATATTGGCAACCTCTGTCATCTCTACCATAAAGGTACTCTGGCCGCTTGCCAGATCATCCGAAGCCCCCACTCGTGTAAAAATACGATCCACCAGTCCAATATCCGCTGAGGATGCCGGAACAAAAGAACCTATCTGCGCCATCAGTACAATAAGCGCTGTCTGTCTCATATACGTCGACTTTCCTGCCATATTGGGCCCTGTGATAATAGAAATCCGTTTCTTTTTATCATTCAGATAAGTGTCGTTGGTGATAAACATATCGTTTGGAATCATCTTTTCTACCACCGGATGCCGTCCATCCTTGATGTCAATAACACCCTTTTCATTCATATGCGGACGTACATAATTATTCTGCTCCGCAGCCAACGCAAGAGATGTAAACGTATCAATCTGCGCCACCGCTTTGGCTGTTGCCTGAATACGAACCACTTCTTTCGCTATGGTATCACGAAGCTGACAGTACAATTCATATTCCAGTGCGTAGAGTTTATCTTCTGCTCCCAGAATGGTATCTTCCAATTCCTTTAATTCTGGAATAATATAACGCTCTGCATTTGCCAATGTCTGCTTGCGTGTATAATAATCCGGCACCATATGTTTAAAAGAGTTCGTCACTTCCAGATAATAGCCGAACACTTTATTGTATTTGATCCGCAGATTTTTAATTCCTGTCTTTTCCCGTTCTCTCGTTTCCAGTTTTGCAAGCCATTCTTTGCCGTCAGACTTTGCCGAGCGGAGCTTATCCACTTCTTCATTATAGCCATCCCGGATAATGCCGCCCTCTTTCATGGCAATGGGAGGTTCATCCTTGATTGCCTTCTGGACAAGTTCGCACAAATCCTCCAGCGGATCTAAATCCTTATATAACTTCTTATTCAGCGTACAGCTCATATCTGATAAAATACATTTGATATGAGGAAGCATAGATAGTGAACTTTCAAATGCAATAAGGTCTCTCGGATTGGCAGTCTGATAAGTCACTTTACTTACCAATCGTTCCAGATCATACACCGGAGTCAGATATTCCCGAATTTCTTCACGCAAAATAGCCTGATTCTTAAATTCTTCCACCGCATCCAGCCTGTGATTGATACTCTCAATATCAATCAACGGCTGTTCAATATATTTTCTTAAATTTCTCGCTCCCATGGCAGTCTTGGTCTTATCGAGCACCCATAAAAGCGAACCCCTTTTCTGCTTCTCTCTTAGCGTCTCACAAAGCTCTAAGTTTCTTCTCGTGTAACTGTCAAGAAGCATGTATTTCCCCGTCATATAAGGAGTAAGCTTCGCCATATGAGAAAGAGACGTCTTCTGGGTATTCTGAAGATAATGAAGAAGGGCTCCTGCCGCAATCGTTCCATATTCATAGTCTGAAAGACCAAGTCCTTCTAATGTACTGCACTGAAAATGCTCCTTTAATGTCTGTGTACAGATCGCATCGTCAAAATACCAAGAATCCTGTGCATAGATCGTAATTCCAAGACGTTCTTTCAAATCCTCCACATCTATGCCGCTCATATAAAAAGCCTCATTACAAATAAGCTCTGAAGGCATGAACCTGTAAATCTCGTCAAACAGCTTATTACTGCTGTCAATCTCTGTCACAAAATAATCTCCTGTCGTCACATCTGCTACAGATACACCGTAACGGTCTGCTATGTAAGCCACGCACATAAGATAATTATTCTTCGTCTCATCTAACGACTGTGTGTCAAGATTCGTTCCCGGCGTTGCAATACGTACAACTTCACGCTTTACAATTCCTTTGGCAGTAGCCGGAGATTCCACTTGCTCACAGATGGCCACTTTATAACCTTTGGACACAAGCCGATTCAAATACCCATCCACAGAATGATAGGGAACTCCGCACATGGGCGCCCGCTCATCCAATCCACAGTTCTTCCCCGTTAATGTAATCTCAAGTTCTTTGGAAGCCGTCAGCGCATCGTCAAAGAACATCTCATAAAAATCTCCTAGTCTATAAAATAAAATGCAGTCTTTATATTCTTCTTTTGTCTTTATATATTGCTGCATCATTGGTGTTAATTCAGCCACTATTTATTCTCCTCTTTTGATTTCATTTTTACATTTCATTATATCATTTTTCAGATAGAAAAACAATCATTTTAAAATGTTCCCAGCGGCATTGATGTAAGGTTACAATTGATGTGACACCTTACCTCTATACAAAAACGGTTGAGTCC
>CAJTRE010000007.1 GCA_910578495.1 uncultured Dorea sp. | reverse complement strand
CTTGTTCCATCATTAAAATTTATAGTACCATACCAGTTCTTTTATTTTAAAAAAACTGGTGTCACATCATTGACTAATGTACACTTTTTCATCTATTCTCCGTACACAATAGCCTTCGCAGTTTCCTGTGCTTTTTTCTTCCCCGCCAGTGTTTCGATTAGCATTAATGCGAACTCTATAGCGCTTCCCGCCGCCCGTCCGGTGATAATATTATTATCTGCCGCCACCGGCGTATGAGTGAATGCCGCGCCTTTTATTTCTTTTTCTACTGTAGGGTAACAAGTGATCTTTTTTCCTTTTAAAAGCCCCAGTTCCCCAAGCACCTTAGGAGCCGCGCAGATAGCCGCCACATATTTGCCGTTTTTTGCAAACTCTTTCACAATACTCTGAACACCTTTATGCTCAGACAGGTTCGTTGTTCCCGGCATTCCACCCGGAAGCACAATCATATCCGAATCTGAAAAATCCGTCTCTTTAAAAATCTCTTCCGCCTGTACATTAATACCATGACTTCCGTATACCATATAATCATCCGTAATAGAAACTGTATCTACATAGATCTGCGCTCTTCTGAGCAAATCCACAATTGTCAACGCCTCAATCTCCTCAAAACCATCCGCCAGTAATACACTCACTTTAATCATACTGCTCATTCCCTCTCTTTCATTAGCTTCTATAACATCCTACAATTGCTCTAATAAATCAATCTTATCATCGTTTACAATTGGTGTAAACTATATTATGATATAATCATCATATGGCTGAATAATTACAATTCATGGAGGTCAAATATTTTGGAAATAGAACGCAAATACTTAATTTCCCATTTACCGGAAGATTTTAAGAAATATCCATGCCGGATCATCGAACAGGGTTATCTGAACACCGACCCCGTCGTCCGCATCCGCCGAGATAACGAAACATATGAGCTTACTTACAAATCCACAGGGCTTATGGCGAGAGAGGAATATAACCTTCCTCTTTCAAAAGCGGCTTACGAGCATCTTCTTTCTAAGATTGACGGAAGACTGATCTGTAAAAAACGTTACATGATCCCCCTTGACGAAACGCTCACCATCGAACTGGATGTCTTTTACGGTGAACTTGCTCCACTCATCCTCGCGGAAGTAGAATTTCCCGATAAGGAGGCAGCTCTTTCCTTCTCACCGCCGGACTGGTTTGGAGAAGATGTAACGTTCTCCGGAGAATACCACAACAGTTATCTAAGTCAAAAATAAAACGTTATGCAGGCGGCATGCCTGCATAACGTTTTATTTTATTTTTATCTTTGATCTTCCGATTACTCTGACATTATAAATCCATCATGTACCGCATTCATCGCCTTATCAATATCTTTCTCGGCAACAAGTACAGTAATACGAATCTCAGAAGTAGAAATCATATTGATATTCACTCTGGAATTATAAAGCGACTCAAACATCCGCGCTGCAACGCCCGGATTACTCATCATTCCGGCGCCTATGACAGAGAGCTTCGCAACTTCTTCATTGTGCGTAATCTCTCGGATCGTCAACCTCTCTTTATGATCCTCCAGAATCTTGAGCGCATACTCCAGATCACCGGATGCAACCGTAAAGGAAATATCTTTTGTTCCATCACGTCCTACAGACTGTAAGATAATGTCTACATTAATATTATTCTTAGCAAGTGTATCAAAGATACGAAATGCGATTCCTGGTTTATCTTCTACACCGATGACAGAAATCCTTGCTGTATTGGCATCTGCCGCCACTCCTGTTACTAACAATTTTTCCATATTTGACGCCTCCTTGACTGTGGTTCCCTCTGACCGGTTTAAGCTTGACCGCACCACTAACTCTACATTGTATTTCTTCGCCATCTCTACTGAACGATTGTGCAGAACCTTCGCTCCAAGACTTGCCAGCTCCAACATCTCATCGTAAGTGATGACGTCCAATTTTCTCGCATTTTTAACCACTCTCGGATCTGCCGTATACACACCGTCTACGTCTGTATAGATTTCACATTTGTCTGCATGAAGCACAGCCGCAAGCGCTACTGCAGTCGTATCAGAGCCGCCACGTCCAAGCGTCGTAATATCATCATATTTATTCACACCCTGGAATCCGGTTACGATCACAATTTTACGGGAATCCAGTTCGTGATGAATCCTCTCTGTATCCACACGTTTGAATCTGGCATTTCCATATCTGGAAGTAGAGTACATCATAACCTGAAACGCATTTAAAGACACCGCCGGCACATCCATCGCCTGCATTGCCATCGCCATCAAAGAAACCGACACCTGCTCTCCTGTTGTAAGAAGCATATCCATCTCTCTTTGTTTCGCGTGGGGATTGATTCCCTGTGCAAGTTCAATCAAATCGTCTGTTGTATTTCCCATCGCTGACAGAACAACCACTACGTCATGTCCTGCTTTATAATCCTCAATACAACGTCTTGCCACATTGAAGATTTTATCTCTGTCGGCAACAGAGCTGCCGCCGAATTTCTTCACAACTAACATAATTCCTCCTGTAACAAATGTCCCATCAATTTATATCCATCCGGCCATTTTCTCTTTGTATTCTTAGCAGTCCTTTCATTATAAGCTTCTTCTCCGTCTTCCTGTATCCTACTGTCATATAGGAGATAAGGCACTGCTTCTCCCGTATGAGTACGCACTTCTACCGGCGTCGGATGATCCGGCAAAATCAGAAGCCGAAAATCTTCCCCTATACTTCTAAGCTCTTCCACCACTATTTTAACCACTTTTCGATCGATATTCTCAATCGCAGTAATCTTATCTTCCATACTGCCCTGGTGTCCCATCTCGTCAGGAGCTTCTATATGAATATAGGCAAAATCATATCCGGCTTTCGTAAGTGCGTCAAGAGCCGCCCTGGCTTTCCCTTCATAATTCGTATGCAGTCCACCGTTTGCTCCCTCCACGATAACGCACTTTAGCCCTGCTCCCACCGCAATTCCTTTGAGCAAATCGACCGCCGAAACCATAACGCCTTTCTTCCCGGTTCTCTTTTCAAAAGAAGTAAGCGACGGTTTCTTTCCCGCACCCCAGAACCATGCAGAGTTTGCAGGATGAAGCCCTTTCTCTCTGCGCGCTTCATTGATTGGGTGATGATTAAGAATTTCATAGCTTGCTATCATCATATTCCGAAGAATATCGTCCTTAGGCAGATAGTTTCCAATCTGTTTTTCCAAGATATCATGAGGCGGCGTAAGTTCTGTCACCTCTCCATTTTTCTGTACTAACAGGTGCCGGTAACTGGTTCCTGCATAAAATCCATCACTGTCTTTTGCAAGACCTTTCTGAACCAGTCCGTCTTCCAACGCCTTCAAAAGAATCACTGCTTCTTCTGTACTGATCTCATCAGAGCTGTGATCGATAATCGTCCGTTCTTCGTAAGCGTGTTCTTCTTCCGTCAGCGTTACAAAATTACACCGAAAAGATACATCCGTCCCCTCCATATCTACGCCGATACTAAGGGCCTCTAAAGGCGACCGTCCAGTATAGTAAACCTTCGGATCATATCCCATTACTGCAAGATTAGCCGTATCGCTGCCCGGCGCCATACCGTCCGGCACCATGGATACCATACCAATCTCCGACTCTTTGGAAAGTTCATCCATCATCGGCGTGTTTGCCGCTTCCATAGTCGTCTTTCCTCCAAGAGCGTCAAGCGGATTTCCCGCCATTCCATCACTTAATACGATGATATATTTCATCTGCCTCTCCTTTTCCCTAGCCGTTTACCTGCTCTTTCAAATACGCATTAATAAACATATCAATACTGCCGTCAAGAACTGCAGACACATTACTGCTTTCCACATTCGTCCGATGATCTTTCACCAGTGTATATGGCTGCATGACATAGGAGCGGATCTGATTGCCGAACCCTATTTCTTTCACTTCTCCACGTATATCTGAAACTTTCTCAGCCTGCTCTTGCTCTTTCATAAGCTGCAGTTTTACTTTTAACATCTGCATGGCTTTTTCTTTATTGTGATGCTGAGACCGTTCATTCTGGCATTGCACCACAATCCCTGTTGGAAGATGGGTAATTCGTATTGCAGAAGACGTCTTATTGACATGCTGTCCTCCCGCTCCGCTGGCACGATACGTATCAATTTTCAATTCGTCTTCGGCAATCTCTATGTCAATCTCATCTTCAATATCCGGAACGATATCGCAGGATGCAAATGAAGTCTGCCGCTTTCCGGCCGCATTAAATGGAGAAATACGCACCAAACGATGCACCCCTTTTTCCGATTTCAAATATCCGTAGGCATTTTCACCGCTCACTTCAAACGTCACCGTTTTTATTCCGGTAATATCCCCGTCCAGATAGTCCAGTACTTTCATGGAAAGCCCCTTTCTCTCTGCCCAGCGGTTGTACATACGATACAGTATACCTGCCCAGTCGCAGGATTCTGTTCCTCCCGCCCCTGCGTGAATCGTCATGATTGCATCACAAGAATCATATTCTCCGGAAAGAAGCGTTTGAATTCTAAGTTCTTCAAAGCGCGCCTCAAATTCCCGAATCTCTTCCTCAATTTCCCGCGTCATGGAAGCTTCATTTTCCTCATATGCCATATCGATCAGAAGCAAAATGTCCTCATAGCCGGAATACAGTTTTTTAATCACTTCCACCAGTTCTTTAAGGCTCTTCAGTTCTTTCATCACTTTCTGAGACTCTTCCGGATTATCCCAGAATCCCGGCTCTTCTGCTTTGCGTTCCAGTTCTTCAATATGCCGCTCTTTGCCGGAGACGTCAAAGTGAATCCCTCATCTCGGCAAGAGGTTCTTCATAAGCATTCATCAAACTTTTAAACTGGTCTAACTCAACCACTTCCTGTCACCTCTTTCTATCTCTTACTATCTCTTTCTCTTACTATCTCTTTCTTTTCTTACTTACGCCCACAGCACTGTTTATATTTTTTGCCGCTGCCGCAAGGACATGGATCATTAGGATATATTTTCTTATCCGCACGTTTTTTCGGTGCACGTACAGAAGAATCATCCTTATTCGTTCCGGTAACCTCAGCAACCTGCTCCCTTTCTACTTTCTGCTCAATTCTCACATGGAACAAAGTGCGGACAGTATCCTCCGCAATTCCTCTGGTCATTTCACCGAACATATCATATCCGATCATCTTATACTCAACTTTCGGATCTCTCTGACCATATGCCTGGAGCCCGATTCCCTGGCGAAGCTGATCCATATCGTCAATATGCGCCATCCATTTTGCATCAATAACTTTCAGAAGCACTACACGCTCAATCTCACGCAAATGTTCCGGCTCCGGAAATTCTGCCTCTTTCGCCTCATAAGCTTTGACCGCACGCTCTTTTAACATATGTTTTAATTTCTTCTGGCTCAGACCTTTGACGTCTGCCTCTGTAAGCGGCTGCATTGGGATCCCTTTCAAAATGGTCAGATTAAGTTCCGTCAGATTGAATTCTTCATAATCTGCATCAACCGGAATAAACATATCCACTGTGTTTTCCACATAGTCGTTGATCATATGGAAAATAGAATCTCTCATGTTCTCACCATCCAGAACACGACGTCTCTCTTCATAAATAATTTCTCTTTGTTCATTCATAACCTGATCATACTCTAACAGGTTTTTACGAATTCCAAAGTTATTATTCTCAATCTTCTCCTGTGCTTTCTCGATTGCATTCGTCAGCATCTTATGCTGAATCTGCTCTCCTTCTTCTACACCCAATGCATTAAATACACCCATCAATCTCTCAGAACCGAACAGTCTCATCAAATCGTCCTCCAGAGAAATGTAGAATCTGGACTCACCTGGATCCCCCTGACGTCCGGAACGTCCGCGGAGCTGATTGTCAATACGTCTGGATTCATGACGCTCTGTACCGATAATTTTAAGTCCTCCGGCCGCTCTCGCCTCATCATCCAATTTAATGTCCGTACCACGTCCTGCCATGTTCGTGGCGATGGTTACTGCGTCATGCACACCGGCCTCTGCGACAATCTCTGCCTCCATCTCATGGAACTTGGCGTTCAATACGTTATGCTTGATGCCCCTTCTCTTTAACATTCCGCTAAGAAGCTCTGATGTCTCGATCGTAATCGTACCAACCAGTACCGGCTGGTGTTTCGCATGAGCCTCTTCAATCTCATCACATACTGCGCGAAACTTCTCTTTCTGTGTCTTATATACAACATCCTCCAGATCTTTTCTCTGTACCGGAACATTGGTCGGGATTTCAACGACATCCATACCATAAATCTCCCGGAACTCTTTCTCTTCTGTAAGGGCAGTACCTGTCATACCTGCTTTTTTTGTAAACTTATTGAACAGGTTCTGGAACGTAATCGTAGCGAGTGTTTTACTCTCACGTTTTACTTTCACATGCTCCTTCGCCTCTATTGCCTGGTGAAGACCGTCTGAATAACGGCGTCCCGGCATAATACGTCCGGTAAACTCATCGACAATCAGAACCTCGTCGTCTTTCACCACATAATCCTGATCTTTAAACATCAGATTATGCGCCCGCAGCGCCAGAATAATATTATGCTGGATCTCAAGGTTCTCCGCATCTGCAAGGTTCTCGATATGGAAGAACTTCTCTACCTTTCTCACACCGTCTTCCGTAAGATTGATATTCTTTTCTTTCTCATTGACGATAAAATCTCCTGTTTCTTCAATATCTTCTCCAAGAATGGCGTTCATCTTGGTAAATTCTCCGCTTGCCTCACCTTTTTGAAGCTGACGTGCAAGAATATCGCATGCTTCATATAATTTCGTAGATTTTCCGCTCTGTCCGGAAATAATAAGCGGTGTTCTCGCCTCATCAATAAGAACAGAATCCACCTCGTCAATAATAGCATATTTTAACCCTCTTTGTACAAGCTGCTCTTTATAGATCACCATATTATCTCTCAGGTAATCAAAGCCCAGCTCATTATTTGTCACATAGGTAATGTCACAATTATAAGCCTCTCGTCTTTCATCATTGTCCATACTGTTTAAGACAACGCCCACCGTCAGTCCTAAAAATTCATGCACCTGTCCCATCCACTCAGCATCACGCTTCGCCAGATAATCATTGACCGTAACAATATGAACTCCTTCTCCAGCCAATGCATTCAAATATGCTGGAAGTGTAGACACAAGCGTCTTACCCTCACCGGTCTTCATCTCAGAAATACGTCCCTGATGAAGAATGATACCGCCAACGAGCTGTACTCTGTAATGTTTCATACCCAGCGTTCGAACCGCCGCTTCTCTTACAACTGCAAATGCCTCCGGCAAAATATCGTCTAATGTCTCGCCCTGCGCCAGTCTCTCCTTAAACTCTTTTGTCTTATGCTTTAATTCACTGTCTGACAGACTCTGCATCTGCGGCTCCAGCGCTTCGATAGCATCTGCGATCGGATAAATACGCTTCAGCTCATTCTCACTATGTGTACCAAATATTTTTTGTATCAAACCCATTTCGTTAAATACTCCTTGTCCGTAAATTTACTTAAACTACATTTTAACACTATCCATATTTCAATTCAACCTGTTTATAAAGTATTCACAGAATAGTTACAAGCCGTACTTTTTCACTTCGTGATAGGGAAGTTCCCCTCCAAAAAGATCGAGCGCGCTTCCTATCGTGAAATCTACTCTCTCTTCTGTGATCTGTCGAAAGCTCCGAAGGTCTTTCATACTTCCAATTCCACCGGCATAAGTAACCGGTATCCCTTCATAATCTCCCAATAATCTCACCAAAGGCTCATCCACTCCGGAGGCCTTCCCTTCCACGTCAACTCCATGAACAAGAAACTCATCGCAATATTCAGCGATTCTAGTAAGATTCTCAAGGGACAGCTTCACATTCGTAAATGTCTGCCAGCGATCCGTCACAATATAATAATCCCCGTCTTTCTTCCTGCAGCTCAAATCAATCACTACACGTTCTTTGCCCACTTCTTTTTTCAGTCTCTCCATGTTCTCCCATCGGATTTCGCCGCCTTTCAGTACATAGGAGGTGACAATAACATGGCTTGCCCCCATATCCAGATACTTCGACGCATTTTCTGCCGTAACGCCGCCGCCAAGCTGCAATCCTCCGGGATAGGCAGACAGTGCAAGTCCCGCTTGCTGCACCGTCTCATTATAATATGTAGAAGAAGGTGGATTCAGAAGAATCACATGACCTCCCGAAAGACCGTCTTTCTTATATAGTCCCGCATAATAAGAGGCGTCTTTTACAGATGCAAAATTCTCCTCTGCCCGATCGCCGTCGTCTCTCAGACTTCCTCCTACAATCTGTTTAACCTTTCCATTGTGTATATCAATACATGGACGAAACTTCATAATATTTACCCCCGCCTTATGATTTTAAACATAACCTGATTATATCACAAACCAAAATCTCAGAAAAGAGAAGAAAAGAGCAGAATCTATGCTGACATAAATCCCACCCTTTCACTTTTCTTTTGTTCTTTATCTGTTTTTCTTATTTGTACTGTTTTTGTCTACTTTACCATTATTTCCTGTATTGACATTATTGTCATTTGCGTTATTATTATTCGTATTATTTACATCATCTCTGACATTATTGCGGTCTGTGTTGCCGTCAAGTGCGTCTTCCACATCATCCACACCGTCTCTGATGTCATCGCCAATATCCTCCATAACACCGTCTCCACGGTTATTTGTTCCATCTACAGCGTCATTGGTATTTGTGTCGTTGTCATACGCATCTCCCGTATTATCAGTCGCCTCATTATTTGTATCATTTTCACTCTTTACTGCTCCATTGTCGTTGTTTCTGCTTCCACAAGCAGTTACACTCATAAGAACTCCCATACAGGTAAACACTAATAATAATTTTTTGAACTGTTTCATTTTTAAGTCTCCCTTTCATTCATGTATATTTATTTATCAATCAAGTAATACTTGTTGCTAGTAATATTTACAAATAAACAAATTCTATACTTTCAGAATCTTGGGAGTTTTTTACAGTTTATAAACGCTCTGCAATTTTACCGCTTCTATAAGCCGCCAGCAAGATTTTCAAATCTTCAATCTGCTCTTTTAAATCTTTTCCGTTGTCTGTATCGCCCACTGTTTTTCGGTCCATCACTCGTTTCACGACAACACTGTCAGAGTGAATATCACTTTCCTTTTCAATAGCCGCTTCCGTCGATTCAAAAGATTCATGTGCTGCAAGGATCAGTCCATAGGAATTATAGATAAGCGTATAACCTGCAATTCCGGTTTCTTTTTGGTATGCCCTGGAAAAGCCTCCGTCGATGACAAGCACCTTTCCGTTACATTTTATCGGTTTTTCTCCATCTTTCGTCTTTACAGGAACATGACCATTGATAATGTGCGATTCAGTCTCACTAAGCCCAAATTCTCTTAAAATGCCGTTTACTACTTTTTCATCTTCCAGCAGACGATAATAAGGATTCTTCTTCTCCTTGTGGGTTTCTTTCTCTGCAATAAAATACCGCTCAAAAGTTGCCATCTTATCCTTTCCAAACAGTGGAGAATTCTCATGGAGCCAGATATACCACATCATATCCTTGCCCCGTTCCTGCTCTTTCATATCTACTGCATAAAAGCCTTTTCTCACATAGCTTTCCAGCACTTCATACAGGCTTTCTCCTTTGTAGGAACGTCCATATATACGCACAGACTTCATGCTGCCATCTTCCTTTAACGGTACACATCCATGATACAGAAGATTTCCGTTGTATACTTTATACAATCCGCCTTTATTTAAAAGGAAACGCATATGCTCCTGTAACTTCTGACAGTTAAGAAACGCCCGTTCCAGACGTTCCATGATTTCTTCTTCCTCTTTCGTAAGCGCATACGGTTTTTTCGGATCGATCGTTGGAAAATTGCTGTCCAGAAGTTCATAAGTCTTTCCTTCTATCTCTATCGTTCCTTTCTCATAGTCAATCTTATGCAGAAGATTACGGCTTTCCAGTTTAAATCCGGGATTCTTTTTGATCGTCTGGCCTTCCACTTTAAACTGAATGACAGAAATCGTCTTGTGCATCCGCATCTCAAGAATCGTCTCTACTGCTGTCATATCAGATACGCCTTTAAGCGCAAACTGCTTACAGTCATCATTATCATACGTATTCATGGCAAAAGTAGCAAGCGGCAAAAGATTGATTCCGTAACCATCCTCCAAAATATCAAGGTTTCCATACCGCGCACAGATTCGAATCACATTAGCGATACATCCCCTCTGTCCCGCTGCCGCTCCCATCCAAAGTACATCGTGGTTTCCCCACTGAATATCAACAGAATGATATTTTATCAGCTTATCCATAATAATATGCGGTCCCGGTCCCCGGTCGAAAATATCTCCCACAATATGTAAATGATCTACCGTCAATCTCTGAATCAATTCACTGAGTGCAATAATAAACGGCTCCGCTCTCTGAATACGGATAATTGTATTAATAATGGAGCTGTAATAAAACTCTTTGTCCAATACTTCCGGGCGCATCGTAATAAGTTCTTCAATCACATACGCAAATTCCGGTGGAAGCGCCTTTCGCACCTTTGACCTGGTATATTTACTCGCTGCCCGCTTACACACTTCAATCAAATGGTACAGCGTAATCTTATACCAGTCCTCCATATTGTCTTCTGTCTTTTTGATCCGGTCCATCTTCTCTTTCGGGTAATAAATAAGAGTAGCAAGGGTCTGTTTGTCCCTGCTACTCATAGTATTCCCAAAAACCTCATCAATTTTACGGCGCACTGAACCAGAGCCGTTTTTAAGTACATGATCAAACGCCTCGTACTCCCCATGAATATCCGTCAAAAAATGCTCGGTTCCTTTAGGAAGGTTCAAAATTGCCTGAAGATTAATAATCTCCATTGATGCTTTTGCGATGGATGGATAAAGCTCAGAAAGTCTCTCCAAATAACGTGATTCTAACTCTTTCATAAACTTTACTCCTTTATTATATTTATTTCTAGATGTAATCCGAATCTCTCCTAGAATCGGATTACATCTGACATATCATACATTCCTGCCGGTTTCCCTGCCAGAAATTTAGCCGCCTCTATAGCTCCTTTGCCAAATACAGTCTTGGAATAAGCCGTATGCTTAAACTCAATGACCTCGTCCGCCCCCGCATAGATGACATCGTGATTTCCCACAATCGTACCGCCGCGAACCGCCGAAATACCGATTTCTTTCGAATCACGTTTTTGTCTTACCTGATTTCTGTCATACACATAATGATAGGTATTGTCCATAGCTTCATTCATGGAATCTGCCAGCGCCAGCGCTGTTCCGCTCGGTGCATCCACTTTCTGATTATGATGTCTTTCTACAATCTCCATATCAAAGCCTGCCGGAGCCAGCACTCCTGTCGCTTCCTTCAACAACTCAATCAAAAGATTGATTCCAAGAGACATATTGGCAGACTTTAAAACTGCTATCTTCTCAGAAACCGTCTTCATTTTTGCAAGCTGTTCCTCGGAAAGGCCTGTGGTACATAAAATCAGCGGAAGATTCTTATCTGTACAATAGTCAAGTACGCCATCTACTGCCGCTGCGTTGGAAAAATCAATCACAACGTCTGCTTCAACATCACATTTATCTATTGTTTCAAACACAGGATAATCATTCCGGATTCCTGTATAAGAGTCTATTCCCGCTGCAATCTCAATTCTGTCGTCCTCTTTTACAAGTCCGGTGATCACCTGTCCCATCCGTCCGTTACATCCATGCATAATTGCTCGTACCATATCTTCTATATCCTCCTGATCCTCTAAATGCATCCTTTATGCCATATAAACATATAAAAAGGATACCACATCCGGTCTTTCTCTTCAACCTATGATATCCTTTTAACATATTTCTTCTTTTCTTCGGTTTTATTCTATAATCCCAAAATCTTTCATTGCCTTTTTGAGTTTCTCCTCATTCTGCGGCGTAATCTGCGTCAACGGCATACGAAGCGGTCCACAGTCCACTCCCATCAATTTCATTGCGGCTTTGACCGGAATCGGATTCACCTCACAGAATAACTGCTCGATAAGAGGAATTGCCTTTAACTGAAGCTCCATACTTCCTTTGACATTTCCTTCAAAGAATTTCGCACAAATATCGTGCGTCTCCTGCGGAGCCACATTGGCAAGTACGGAGATAACACCCTTTCCACCAAGAGAAAGAAGCGGTACAATCTGATCGTCATTACCGGAATACAAATCCAGCTTCCCATCCGTAAGATTCATGATCTTCGCTACCTGCGATATATTTCCGGAGGCTTCCTTAATAGCTACAACATTGTCTGCTTCCTTTACGATCTTAGCCACTGTGGCCGGCTCCAGATTACATCCAGTTCTGCTTGCAACACTATACATGATAATCGGAGCTTTCGCTTCTTTCGCAATTGCCCGATAATGCTCCACAAGTCCGGCCTGCGTCGCCTTATTATAATATGGAGTCACCACCAGAAGTCCGTCTGCTCCATATTCTGCCGCCGCTTTAGACATGGCAATGGCTGTTTTCGTACAATTAGAGCCTGTACCTGCTACAACCGGAAGTCGACCTTTCACTCTGTCAATCGTAAATTTAATACATTCCAGATGTTCTTCCTTTGTCATGGTCGCAGACTCTCCCGTTGTTCCACAGATAACAATGCTGTCTGTTCCATGGCTGCAATGATAATCAATTAAGCGGTCCAGTTTATCATAATCAATACTCTCGTTTACATCAAATGGAGTGACAATCGCCACGCCTGATCCCGTAAAAATTGACATACCCATCCTCCTGATTTCTATTATTATAAAAAGTTTATCATTATTCAGATATGATGTCAATGAGAGACAATTATAATCACCTTATAAAAAGCTTACAATTCTACTTTATATCCTTTCATAGCAGATTCTTTACAGGCCATTACCATAGAAAAGCTTTTAAAATTATCTTCAAGATTTGTAACCGGCTGTTCCCTTTTATCTAAACAGTCTATAAAATAGGACAATCCATACTCTGTTTCTTCATGTTCCATAGACTCTTTATTCAAAATAACAGGCTCTTGTTTACATGTATCCAGAACCCCGTCCTTTATACAATCTGCCTCAAAAAAACAAACCTGATTATCAGCATCTAATGTAAGGCACCCCTTTTCTCCGCATAAAACAATATCTCCATCCCAGGATGTTTCCATGCCTCTTGCCGCCCATGTACCAGAATAAGAAATTTCCACGCCATTTTCCATATGCAGCATGGCATTTACACTTGGAAGACCTTGATATTGAGACCAGTACGGACGATAAGCATAGGCAGTTATAGATTCACAATCTGCTTCACTGAAGAAACGCATTAAGTCAAAATGATGAATACACATATCATCGATAAGAGGCATTTCCAAATCCTTACGATAACCTTGTAAATCTTCACGTCTGCGGAAATGAAAATTCATAGCTTCTAATTTCCCAATCATTCCATCCTTAATTGCCTTTTTTATTGTTACATTATGTGATCGCCAACGATAATTTTGACTGGCCATAAACAACTGATCCGGCCTCTCTTTTAGCAATTCTATCAACTGTTTGGCCTGCTCCTTTGTCTTTACAAGCGGTTTCTCCGTAATCACATTCATTCCCTTTTCTATTGCTAATCGATCTGCATCATAATGCAATTCTGCCGGAAGAACATTGACCATAATGTCCGCCTCACTTTGAGTAATTGCCTCTATATAATCATCATATAATTGGGAGCTTTTAAGTCCCGATAATTTTTTTATCTCTTCAATCTGTCCTTTTGCGCAAGCAATCCCGACAAATTCAACTCGATGATTATTTTTCAACAAATTAATCCAGCGTTTTCCCCAAAATCCGGCCCCTAACAAAACCACTTTATATTTTTCTTTCATTTTCTTTTATTCTCCTTTCTTTCCAAAATGCCATACCCGTTTCCATTCAGTTTTTTCTCCCGGCGCCAATTGAATTGGAAAAAAAGTCTCTACAGAAATAATATGATCTATACTCCATATATCGATATGTGACGGCCGAAAACTATCTGTACTTTTTACATAAACCGGCACTTCATCATGATCTAATGTCCAACTGTACTCTGTGGTCTCCTTACTGATTTCTTCAGGTTTAATCTGTAGCAAAGCCGCTTTATCATTATATTTTTTAAATGAAAACTCCCCATCCTTTCCATAAAACGTTCCTGCTCCCATTTCTATGTTTTTCTTTAAAAATGGTATTTCCAAATGATATTCAGGCCCGATTTTTGCTCCATCAAGGGTAAGAAAATTATGGCAGAACTCTTCCATATTCAGATATTCTTTCCCCGTATTTTCAATCTCTACTTTCATTTCGAGATTCTGGTCTATTACCTGTATGGTCTTTACTTGCCTTATGCTATTACGAACAGATTGTTCCGGCTCTGTTATAAAAGTCACCTTAGAATTGTCCTGCTGTTCCCAATGCATTGAAAAGGGCTTTATATCATATTTTCTATAAAAGCAATAATCTTCTGCATCAGGTTTCTCAAAAAGTCCAATTCCAAATTTCACAAATCTTTCCCCTGTTTTTGCTTGTCTGCAAAACTCCGGACAGATGTATTCATTACACAAACCTTCTCCGCCCGTTGAAGGGTGGACTAGATTAGTCGGTTCTTTTGTACAAAATTCATATGTATTATCTAACTTGACAGAAGTAATAAAACCAGTCCAGTCGAACCTCGAAGTATTCGCCGGAAATTTCCCCGGTTCAGCAATTTCTACCGTTAACTTATCTGTAAATAATTTCATTTTCTCTTGCCTCAACTTTCTACAACACCATTTTTTAAAATCACAGGGTGTCCGGGGCCTACAACAACTCCTCTCTGTTCAGCGTTATTGATATTTTGCAATACTAATTGTGGGGCTCCCCCTTCTTGCGCCGGACATTCCGGATAGTCAAATGTACCATAATGATAAGGAAGAATACACGCATCCGGGTACTTATTTGCGAGCAATGCAGCTGCGGAACGTCCCAAATGAAATGTGCATTTCGATACATCTAAAGGTAAAAGTGTCAATTCCGGAAGCCCCATATGATCTTTCATAAGTCTTGTATCGCCTGTAAACATAATCGTTCCGTCCGGTGTTTTTACCACAAACCCCACACAATCTTCCGGATAAAAAACTCTTCCTCCATCAATCAACTGCCATGGATGATCTGCCGGTATAATTGTAATCTCCAACGATTCCACTGAATATGTTTCTCCCGCATGACACACCTCATAATTATCAGGTTTCATTCCTTGTTTCACTAAAGTTTCAAATACCCTTGCAGAACCAAGCATCTTTACATCTTTGTCTGCTAATATATTCACAGTTTCCGAATTGGCATGATCTCCATCGTCATGAGTAAATAATATTCTGTCACACTTTCTTACGTCTTTTGTCTCCATTGGAAAACATTGTAATAATTTATGGCCGTTTGCCGCTATCATATTTTCTTTATCTTTCATTTCAAGCATTGGATCAATCAGCAACACCGTACCTCTCGAATTAACCATAAAACCACCGCCGCCAAGCCAATAGATTTTTGTATTATCACACTTGACAAAAGCCTCTTCGCCCATCATTTTAGTTTCGGGAGCTATTACCGGGACTCTTTCATCCATCTCTATTTTTTCATTCATCATATCTACAATATATTTTGACATTTTCTTACCTCCTTAAAATCAAGAATCCCTTCGGGGAACCCACTTAGTTAGTCTTCTCTCTATCATTTTAATTAAAAAATTTACAATCATGGACGAAATCGTAATCAATAACACACCTACAAGAAGCAAATCCGTCATAATAAAACGACGACCTTCAATAATTAAATATCCAAATCCGGCCTCTGTTCCCATAAACTCTGCCGCCACACACATACCAAAAGAATTGGCTGCCACTACCCTGATGCCTGCAATAATCTCCGGTGTAATTGCCGGAATTAAAACAGTTCGTAAAATATCCCATGTTCCGGCGCCCAATGATCTGGCCGCATCGATATAAAGCGGTTCTACATTTCTTACAGCTTCAATTGTATTTACTACTAAAACTACCCAAGCACCAAACGCAATTACAATTACTTTAGACTTGTTTCCAATTCCAAACCACAAAATAAACAGCGGTATCAGCGCTAACGGCGGCATCGGACGAATAAACTCTACCAATGGCTCTAATATATTTCTTACAGTTTTACTCCATCCAATCATCAATCCCATAAGAATTCCCAGTGCTGAGCCAACAAAAAATCCAATAGCTATCCTATACAAACTGGACATAATATGTCTGGGAATATCAGATGCATGTTCAATGAAGCATCTTCCTATTTCTTGCGGCGATGGAAGATATAAATCAGGTATTGCCGTAAAATTAGACAAAACAAACCACAAAGTGAATACCAGAACTAACCCCGCCAGATTCTGAACGCGTTTTACAGTTTTCTCGTTATATAATTTTTTTGCTTTTTTCATTTCATCATCACCTCAGATAAATAGCTTTTAAGTTCAACAAACTTTCCCTCACTTCTTAATTCCGGTATTCTAGGTCTTGGGAAATCTACTGACTGAATAAAATTTAAAGATTCCTGTCCGTCTGACGGTCTTCTGAGCACCAAAATTCTGTCCGCTAAAAATATTGCTTCCTCTAAGTCATGTGTAATGAAAATAACTGTCTTACTTTCCTGATCCCATATATTCAAAAGTTCTAATTGCATTTGCTTTTTCGTTATATCATCCAATGCTCCAAAAGGTTCATCCATCAATAACACCTCTGGCTGATTTGCATAAGCCCTTGCAATATCTACCCGTTTACTCATTCCACCTGACAGTTCCTTCGGATAAAGATGTTCATACCCTTCAAGCCCAACCATTTCACAATAGTGATCTGTAATCCTATTGATTTCTTCTTTTGTTTTTTTAGCAATTTTAGGACCATAACTAATATTTTCACGAACAGTCATCCACGGAAATGCCGCATATTTCTGAAATACCATTCCAACCTTAGGACTAACTTTTTTCACTGCTTCGCCATTCAGTAATACCTGCCCGCCTGTAGGAATTAACATTCCGGCCAATATATTAATCAAAGTACTTTTACCACAACCTGACGGACCTACAATTGCAAGAAACTCTCCTTTTTTTACGTCAAAGCTTATGTTTCTTAACGCTGTAATCTCTCCTTTTCTGGTTGAAAAACACATATCTACATTTTCTACCTTCAGCAGTTGATCTCCCATAACTACCCTGTCCTTTCTGCCGCCAACAGTTTTATAATGTTGACATTATTTGTCTACTTTTTCATAAATCATTTTTACAGTATCAATCTGTTTCTGAAGATCTACTGTTCCCTTCTTAACTTGTCCATTAATATTCATCCAGTAATCAAGAGAACCTCCATAAATCTCTTCAACTCCCCATTTCGCATCTTCTGCAAAGAACATTTCATCTACTTTGTCTTTTGTCGGCCATGGATCAATATTCTCTGCAATGTTTTTCATATCTTCCAGTGAAATCTCTGTTCCTGTATATTTACCGGTTATCTCTGCTAACTTCTCCATATAGGAAGAATCGTCACTATAAATATTATCAATTGTTTTATACCAAACCTCTCTCATAGCAACTATCGTATCCATATTCTCTTCAATATAATCGGCTCTTGCCATTTCTACTGATAGACACACTGCTTCTCCACCCAGTTCTGCACCTGATACCAATTTGAAACAGCCTTCTTCAGAAAGGGAAGTCACCTGTGGATATCCTCCAAGTTCAAAATCTCCTGTTCCGTCTAAAAATGCAAGCGCTCCCTCTACATCTGTAATATCCATAAATTTAATATCGTCTATTGTCAGATCTGCCGCCTTTAATGCCGCATTTAACGGAAGGTTAGAACCAGTTCCCCTATCCATAACCAATGTTTTTCCCTTTAATTGCTTACATGCACTCTTTACTGCATTTTTCATCGCTTCTTCTTCAGCTTTTCCATCTGCTATTTCTTCTTTATAAAAATCTTCATATGTTTTAATCGTTCCTCCATTTTGGGCCGCATCTTTAGGACGAACCATAATAGCATAGCCAAGGAAACCACATGTCGTAGATATCATTCTAAGATCCGGGAACTTGCTAAAAGCCAATGGACCAGAGCCAGAATTACCACATGCTATGTCAATATCTCCAGACTGGAGTGCCTCAGCACATGTAATATCGTCTGTAAATGTTATAACTTCTAAATCAATTCCTGCTTCTTTAAAATACCCCAATTCATCCGCCAACATCCACGGCATCCAATCTTGATACGGAAGCAAACCAAATTTCACAGTCTTCATTTCTTTTGCAGTCTCATTATCTGAATTTTCTTTTTCTCCACATCCTGTCAATAACCCACAAAACAATGCCATTACCATCACTGTACTTAATATTTTCTTCATCCAATTCTTTTTCCTCTTCATAATAATTTTCTCCTTTTCATTCTACTTTAGTTACTTTACTTCCCCATCGGAAATCGCCCGCCTTAATACCCTTTTTTCTTGCCAGCTCATTAGCCAAAAGCTGTACTGGTATTATTGTCAAAAACGGCTGATACCAATTATCACAATCAGGTAATTTGATTCCCGGTAAGGATTCTATCCAAGACGATAAAAATAATATATTTCCTCCTTTCTTCTGAATGTCTTCGGCCAATTTTTTGTTTATATCATGAACATGTTCTTGAGTATCTAAAATAATACCGTAAAAATCTGAATCTACCACTTCAAATGGACCATGTCTAAATTCCCCGCAGCTTTCTGAAATAGCATTTATTCTAGAAACTTCTCTTAAAAACAATGCGCTTGACAGAGCTGTTCCATAATCAAGTCCTCTCCCTAATACCCATATTGTGTTATTTTTCGGCACAAATATCTGCATATTATCCTTATATTTATTTCCAATTTCTTCCATTCCTTTAATTGCTTTTAATAACCCTTTTAAAAAGTAGTCATAAGAAAATCCTGCTAAAATCATAGCGAGACAAA
Source organism: uncultured Dorea sp. (assembly GCA_910578495.1). Lineage (GTDB taxonomy): Bacteria > Bacillota > Clostridia > Lachnospirales > Lachnospiraceae > Dorea_D. The sequence goes on along the minus strand of CAJTRE010000007.1, from coordinate 72,457 downwards.
GAGTAAGCGCCATTCCTGCCATATAGGTTCTTGTTGTCACAGATTTTTCTGCTTCCACTCTCATAAGTAATGTATACTTGCTTCTCTTAGCAAGCGTACTTTCCTGATCATTTGTAATCCCTACAACACAGATTTTTGGTGGCAGCACTTTAATTAAATTAATAATCTCTGCACTTTCCCCGGATTGAGAAGTAAGGACCAGAAGAGTTTTTTCATTCAATATTTCTTTGTAATGATGCAGAAGTTCTGAAGCGCTATAGCGAATACTAATCACTCCATGCTTGGTCAGAAAGATATCCGCTGCCATAGAACCATAATTAGAGCTTCCCATACCTGCAAAAATGATTTTTTCATACTCTTCCTCTCTGATCTTTTTCATAATTTCCACTTGAGTATTTATTTCTTCTGCACACCTTTTCAAACTTCCTGATTGAGAAAAAATATCATCTAAATACGTCTGTTCCATCTCTGTCTCCTTTCAAATATCAATATATTAAATCTTCAAGTTTAGCGCTATAACCATGGAAAACATAAAATTCTGCAGCTTTATTTCCCATTTTTAACTGTTTTTCAGGCGATAACTCTAATAGTTTTCCCACACAAATCCCTGCATTAAAATTATCTCCGGCTCCCGTTGTGATTTTTGGTTTTTCACATATATTTTTCTCTGTTTTCAAATATATATCTTCTGAACAAAAAACTGCGTCTTTTAATCCATGGTAAATAATCTCATCTACCTCGAGCAATCTTCTTAACATCTTGATCTTCTGTCTTCCTTCTACCCGGTAACGCTCTATTAAAATATTTAATTCATTTTGATTTACACTCAAACAAGTTTGACACCCCGTATACTTTTTAATCTGTTTTACTGTAGCAAAATATTTCTTTAATTCTTTCGTCTCTCTTGCTCTCACGTCGGAAAGATCTAAGTATAACCATCTGCACTTTTTCTTATGGTGACATGTTTCCAGTTGAAAAATATATTCTAACATTTCTGTCAAAGCCGGCACAGCTGACCAATTTACAGCGGCAATCAAATCTGCCATCAGTATATCTTCTCTTACGGCGTTCTCTCCCATAATACGAACTAAGTTACTATATGTAACTGATTCTAATTTACTACAATCGGCCAGCATATATTTACAATCCTGAAACTCTAATGCAATAGTCACTGCCGGTTCTCCAAGAGAATAAATCTTCAAGCGGCCTTGTGTCCCTTTCCTCAGTCTTTCAATCTGTTTATTAAACAACCCGGCACAACATACATTAGCTCCCATAGCCGCCATGCCTATACTCATAATCGGAGCATTTCCTCCTATACGCTCCTCCTTCAACATAATTTGATATTCAGAACTCATTCCGGAAGTGCTTCTTAAATTTTCTACAAATTCGCCTGACTGACGATAAATTTCTTTTTGTCCTCCATCATCCCTTTTCACTATTGAATACAACATATCCGTATATCCATCAAAACCTGCAAATACCTTTTTCTCTTTTAATTGTTCCCTCAAAGCTTTTATTTTTTCCAAGGCACATCCCTCCATTATGGAAGCCAATTACGAAATACTAATTCATAACATCCCCTTGTGATAATACTATGAAATCCTTTGTCAAATCTTACTCGATAATCAATAATATCACTAAACACCGATCTCTTTTTCAGTTCGCCGATAATATATGGATATAACTGATTGAAAATAAACTCATCAAATCCACCGATCCAATATGTCTTTGCATCAAATATCTGACTTAGAATTGAAATAGTATATCCGATTAACGTACCATTCTCTTCCATTATCTTCAATGCAATTTCATTTTTGTTTTTTACTGCATCTTCTAAAATATCCCATCCATATCGGTTAAATTCATGCTCCTTATGCATATCTTCGAAAAATTTCCGTTGGAAACCCTCAATAGAAATCTCTGTTTCTATACAATTTTTTTGTCCACAATAGCATTCATAATTACGCTTTCCTATTTGTATATGATTAATTTCTCCTCCTATCCCATGACTTCCTTCTATCAACTTTCCATTTGCTATAATTCCAACACCCACCCCATCTCCTATATATAGATAAACTGTATCCTCAATAGACGGATCTTCTCTTTGCTCCTGCTGAAACAGTACCAAAACGGCCTCATTTGCTTCGTTATCAATATAAACCGGAATATTTGGAAAATATTCCTCGAAATCTTTGCGAATGCATTGATTGTTAAGTAAAGGATTCGCCACACAATTTTTAATTATACTGCTTCCTACCATTTCATTTCCTGATACGGCAACTCCTATCCCAAGAACCTGCTCTCTTAAAATCGAATTTTCATTCAAAAGCTCTTCTATACATTTACAGCTAAACAAAACCAATTCACTGGCATTTTTACATTGAAGTGATGAAATATGCTTTTGATTAACAATGTCCCCACAGATATTTACAAGTGCCAAAGTAATAATATCTTTTTCAACCATATTTAAAGCGACTGCATACTTCACTTTTGCTTTTAAAGCAAACTTTTGTGGAATTCTTCCGCCTTCAGAATTCTTTGTAGAACTGGACAACAAATATCCATCTTTTATCAACACATTACACAAGCTGGAAGCTGTGGCTATACTGACATCTAATTCATCCGCTATCTGTTTTTTTGTCTTACTTCCGGTTCTCAAAATATCAATAATCCGCTTTTTATTGTTTGTTCTTATATCCGCACTATACTTTACATTTAACCCACTCATTTTATACCTCTTTTTATAACCGTTTTAATTAGTTTAACATTGTATGTCCGAATTGTCAATATTACTTTTTAAATTTTCTGAACTGTTACGAAATAACAATAGGATTAGGGTGTCAAAGCACTCTAATCCTATTACTTTAGCCATATAATATCAATAATATTATCAATCTTCCATACATTCAAGCTTGCTTACAGAGACCTCATATGCCACACGTTTTTCTGTCTCCGTCTCCGTCAATTTCTTTACATATTCCCTGCTTTGAATACGTCCCAGAATCTGTACGTGCTCTCCTACCTCAAAAGCCGACGCAAACCTTGCATTTCTCCCCCAACAGATACAAGGTATGTAATCCGATTTTCCATATGGTCTGTTCACAGCAAGAAGAAGATCTGCAATCTCTCTTCCCAGCGGAGTTTTCCGGTAAACTGGCAGTTTACATATGTAACCATCCAGCAAGATACTGTTTGTTTTAGCTCCATCCAGTTCCTCTTCAATAAAAGACACTTCTCTTGCGAATACGGATAGCACCAGTCTGTTCTTTTGTTCATCGTGTCTGTTATAAGAGCGGAACTGTCCGCTGACCATAATAAATTGTCCGGTATAGTCCTCGCTCACATCAATCAGCCGCTCTGAAATCATAACCGGAATCTTATCCTCTGAGTTACTCAAGCGTTTTACGCTTACATCCACCATATAGAATCCTTCTCCGAACACCTCGTGGCTGAACGAAAATGCGGAAACTACCTCTCCCATGATGGTTACCTGGTTGTTTTCAATAATCTTATCTGACATAATTTGACATTCTCCCTTCCTCTGAATCGTATTTTGAGTCATTACATAGTCTATGAAGCAAGTTCCCGTTTTAGAACTAAATACTTGTAAAATCTGTAAAATGTGATACACTAATAAAGCACATTTAATAGGAAAAGAAAAGGAAGATGTTATATGAAAACAACACGTAACGACGTACGAAATATTGCAATCATCGCCCATGTCGACCATGGCAAAACAACATTGGTGGATGAACTTTTAAAACAAAGCGGTGTATTCCGAGAACATCAGGAAGTAGAAGAACGCGTCATGGATTCCAACGATATTGAACGCGAAAGAGGTATTACGATTCTATCTAAGAACACTGCCGTATATTATAAAGATACAAAAATTAATATTATCGACACCCCCGGACATGCAGACTTCGGCGGCGAGGTGGAACGCGTCCTTAAAATGGTAAACGGCGTGATCCTCGTTGTAGATGCTTTCGAGGGCGCTATGCCACAGACAAAATTTGTCCTGCGAAAAGCATTGGAACTGAACCTTCCTGTCATCGTATGTATCAATAAAATTGACCGTCCGGAAGCAAGACCGAATGAAGTAATCGATGAAGTGCTGGAACTTTTCATGGATCTGGACGCATCCGACGAACAACTAGACTGTCCGTTCGTCTATGCTTCTGCAAAAGCAGGCGTTGCTGTTCTGGATCTGACCGATGAAGAGAAAAATATGCAACCACTTTTCGAAACAATCTTAGACTATATCCCTGCTCCGGAAGGTGATCCGGAAGCACCGACACAGGTACTCATCAGCACCATCGACTACAACGAATACGTAGGACGGATCGGCGTCGGCAAAGTAGATAACGGCACGATTAAAGTAAATCAAGAGATGATGATGGTCAACCATCACGATTCTGACAAACAGAAAAAAGTAAAGATCAGCAAACTATATGAATTTGACGGACTGAATAAAGTAGAGGTAAAAGAAGCAGGCATTGGTTCTATCGTTGCCATCTCCGGAATCTCAGATATTGCCATCGGAGACACTCTGTGCTCCCCGGAAAACCCACAGGCAATCCCATTCCAGAAAATCTCTGAACCAACCATCTCTATGCAGTTTGTGGTAAATGACAGCCCGTTCGCAGGACAAGAGGGTAAATACGTAACTTCCCGTCACTTAAGAGAACGCCTCTTCCGCGAACTGAATACTGATGTCAGCCTCCGCGTAGAAGATACCCAAAATACAGACAGCTTTAAAGTATCTGGCAGAGGCGAATTACATCTGTCTGTACTGGTGGAAAATATGCGCCGCGAAGGATATGAATTTGCAGTCAGCAAGGCAGAAGTTTTATATAAAAAAGACGAAAACGGCAAATTATTAGAACCTATGGAAAACGCCTATATTGACGTACCGGAAGAATTTACAGGAACAATCATCGACAAGTTAAGCCAGCGCAAAGGGGAACTTAGGAACATGGGTACTTCAAACGGCGGCTACACCCGTCTGGAATTTTCCATCCCGGCAAGAGGGCTGATCGGATACCGCGGAGAGTTTCTGACCGATACCAAAGGAAATGGTATCATGAATACTGCTTTCGAAGGATACGCTCCATATAAAGGAGATATCCAGTACAGAAAACAAGGTTCCCTTATTGCATTCGAGACCGGGGAATCCGTTACTTACGGACTTTACAGTGCACAGGAACGAGGAAACCTCTTTATCGGGGCCGGAGAAAAGGTATACTCTGGTATGGTCATTGGCGAAAACGCTAAGACAGACGATATTGAAGTAAATGTATGTAAAACAAAGCATTTGACCAATACCCGTTCCTCAAGTGCAGACGACGCACTTCGTCTCACACCGCCAAAAGTGTTAAGTCTGGAACAGGCGCTTGATTTTATTGACACCGACGAATTACTGGAAGTCACCCCAAAATCACTTCGTATCCGCAAAAAAATCTTAGATCCTAAAATGCGTAAACGAGGCAACCGCTCTTAAAGGAGGACTCTATGAGACCAATTATTGCAAACCTTTTGAAGAAACTGACCGAGCTTATGGAATTTTTTATTGCGCTGATGCTTGCCCTCGGAATCATCCTGCTGTGTTTCCGTATGGTGACATCCATAGTGCATATCCCAAATCTTGAGACATGGCCAAATTATGACGACCTCTTGGAAACATGTTTTAATCTGATTATTGGTGTAGAACTTATTCGTATGGTTTACTACCACACGCCAAATACGGTATTTGAAGTTCTGATTTTCGCCATCGCCCGTCAGATTATCATTGAACATTCTTCTATATGGGGAAGCCTGATTGGTGTATGTGCCATTGCCGTATTATTTGCCACAAGAAAATACTTGTTCTGTGAATTTGACATACCAAGCGAGATAATCCTTCGCGCCACTACAAAAGTAAAAATTGCAAACAAACTTCTGGATCTCCATATTCCATATGAAGACAAAGAGACTCTGACCGACGTCTTGGTAAAAAAATTGGAAGAAGAAGATATGGAACAAGGTGTAGGCGCCTGCGCATACTTCTCTTCTGAATGTGGTCTCAGAGTTGCTAAGATGCATAAAGGAAAAATTTCCAGAATTGAAGTAATACGTGCTATACATTAGACTCCAAACATGATATACTACTTATATCAGATATATCTTTATTTCAGTATTAATTATCTGACTTTAATATCTGAAATTATGTGAAAAGGAGTTGACATCATGAAATTTATCATTATTGGAAAGAACATCGATGTAACCGAAGGGTTAAAAACAGCTGTAGAAAGCAAGTTAGGAAAATTAGAAAGGTACTTTACTCCTGATACGGAAATCCACGTAACTCTGAGCGTACAAAAAGAACGCCAGAAAATCGAAGTAACCATTCCTGTAAAGGGAAACATTATCCGTTCTGAACAGGTAAGCGATGATATGTACGTATCAATTGACCTGGTAGAGGAAGTCATTGAACGTCAGCTTCGCAAGTATAAAAACAAACTGGTTGCAAGACATCAGGAAGGCGGCAACTTTAAACAGGAATTCTTCGACAGCGCAGAGAGTACAGAAGCTGATGACGAGATTAAGATTGTCCGCACGAAAAAATTCGGTATCAAACCAATGTATCCGGAAGATGCCTGTGTGCAGATGGATCTTTTAGGACATGATTTCTTCGTATTTTTCAATGCAGAGACAGAGGAAGTAAATGTTGTTTACAAGAGAAAGAATGGTTCTTTCGGACTGATTGAACCGGAATTTAATTAATGAACCGGTCAAACATAACCTGAATGATAATAAAGCGGACGTTGCAGGCGTCCGCTTTATTTTATCCGGAGTCAATCCTCTAATAGTAACAGTTCAGCCCGCGCCATTCGCAAAACCGCACTAACGTGCTATTCGTTGCTGTGCAACTATTTTTGCTCATAATCCGGCGCTCTGCTCATAGTCGGTAAAATACACTCATTCATGCAAGCATGATTCGTTTATTTTACCGACTATAGCTGAACTGTTACCTCTAATATGATAATTTCTCCGTCCACTTCTCCAAACCAGCACTCGTCTCCCACATGAAGCTTAGCTCTCCCCGCAGTCCCTTCTGTAATATCTGACTGAATCTGTTCCAACATATCCGATGGAACCAATGCGTATAAAACAACAATATCCGTATACTCAGAATCTAAAATCTGTATTTTCTTCTCTCCAAGTATATACTGTATTTTTCCCAAACCGTTATAATCTGTGGTAATCTTTAGTTTAAATCCAGAAATTCTGGTTATAATCTTAGAAGCAGCAAGGCCTGCCTGTGCCGCTGACGAATATGCCCGCACAAGCCCCCCGGTTCCAAGAAGTGTTCCACCGAAATATCTAGTTACTACAATTGCAGCATTGTGAAGTTTTGCTCCCAAGATTACATCCAGTATAGGCTTCCCTGCGGTGCCTCCCGGTTCTCCGTCGTCGCTGAATCGAAGAAGCTCCTGATTCTCACCGATCACATACGCCATACAGTTATGTGAGGCATTCCAGTATTTTTTCTTTAGAGATTCAATAAACTCAAGCGCCTCTTCCTCCGTTTTTACAGGCGCCACTGTAGCGATAAAACGAGATTTTTTCTCTATAATCTCAGACGTTCCGCCCTCGTAAACAATTTTATACTGTGCTTTCATAATTCCCACCCTTTTCCCTATCATACTTATTGAATATTAGTAGTTCAATAATAAGTATACATAACTGTCTCTTGCTTCCGATTTATCATCTGTCGAAACAGTTATATATATCATAACGAATTTCTTAAGAATTTCATAGCAAAATATGAACTTTTCATTTTTATCTTTATTTCAATACATATCTTTGGTATAATGACTTGGTGTGAAGGAGGCTTAGACTCATGAATTATGGTAAAAAACATGCCACAAAAAAGCAGAAAGAAATAACATCAAAATCTTCCATGCAGGGAAAACGGGTTGGAATACGCCTATTCAAAGGATTTTTACTCTGTCTGGTACTGATTGCAGTCGTATGCGTCGGCACAGGGGGACTGCTTGTCAAACGTATTATCGACAATGCCCCGGATGTTACTCCAGCCGATGTTAAACCAAAAGGGTTTACAACTTTTGTATATGCGGACGATGGAAAAACGGAACTAGAGCGTTTCGTTGCATCCGGCTCTAATCGAATCTACAAAACTATTGACGACATACCAAAAGACCTGGGAAATGCATTCATAGCTATTGAAGATGAACGTTTCTACGAACACAACGGTATTGACCTGCAAGGACTCATTCGTGCCGGTATCTATACTCTCTCCGGAGATGAACAAGGAGCCAGTACGTTGACGCAGCAGCTCATCAAAAACAATGTTTTCCCAAACTTCGTAAATGAAAAAACTTTTTTTGATAAACTACAAAGAAAATTCCAAGAACAATATCTTGCAATTGAAATTGAAAAACAGATGAGCAAGGAAGAGATTCTGGAAAGCTACATGAATACGATCAACTTAGGACAAAACTGTCTCGGCGTACAGTCAGCCGCAAAACGATATTTCGGCAAAGACGTATCTGAACTCACTCTTTCCGAAAGCGCCTGTATCGCTGCAATTACACAGAATCCATCCGGATACAACCCGGTGACCAACCCTAAGGACAATGCAAAAAGACGAAAAAGCGTATTAAATAATATGCTGGAACAGGGATATATCAGCAAAGACGCATATAATAAAGCAATGAAAGACAAGCTTTATGACCGAATTCAAAAAGTCAACAACAAAACAGAAGCAAAAAAACCGACTTCTTATTTTGTTGATGCTCTCTCCGATCAGGTGATGAAGGATCTGCAAGATCAGCTTGGTTACACAGAGACACAGGCTTATAATGCTGTTTACAGCGGTGGCTTGAATATCTATTCTACACAGAATAAGGCAATGCAGAAAATCTGTGATTCAGAAATGAACAAAGACGAGAACTATCCATATCTGAAAGAATGGGGACTGGATTATGCACTGACCGTCACAAGAGCAGACGGAACGGTAGAAAACTATAGTTCCGGTCATGTTAAAAAATACGCCAAGGAAAAACATGGCAAAAAACAGGGACTTCTCTATTCCAGTAAGGACGAGGCAAAAGCCATGGTAAAAGAATGGAAAAAGACGATTGCCAAAAAGGGCGATACTTATGACGAAGCAATCAACATCACTCCTCAGCCACAAGCTTCTGTAACCATTATGGATCAGAAAACAGGCGAAGTAAAAGCTATGGTCGGAGGACGCGGCAAGAAAAGCACCAGTCTCAGTTTGAACCGCGCATACAAAGGTTCTAAACGTCAGCCTGGTTCTACATTCAAAGTTCTTGCAGCTTATGCACCGGCGCTGGATGCATGTGGTAAATCTCTTTCTACGATTGTTAAAGACGAGCCTTACAAATATAAAAACGGTAGAAATATCAGAAATGCCAGCAGCTCTTATAAGGGAAACGTAACTTACCGTCAGGCTATCGCAAGTTCCATTAATGTGTGCGCCGTTAAAGTAAGTAATGAAATTTCTCAGGAGTTAGGATTTGAATATTGCGAAAAGCTTGGAATCAGTACTCTGGTCAAAGAGAAAAAGACCAAGGACGGAATTTACAGTGATATTAATGAAACTTTAGCGCTCGGCGGTCTGACCGACGGTGTGTATAACTACGAACTGTGTTCTGCTTTTGCAGCAATCGCCAACGGTGGAAAATACAATTCTCCTACTTTCTATACAAAGATTGTAGATCATGACGGTAACGTACTGTTAGAGAATCCCGGCGAATCTCATCGGGCGCTGAAAGAAGGAACGGCTTCTCTTCTTACAAGCGCTATGGAAACTGTTGTAACAAGCGGTACAGGCCGTTCCTGTCAGCTTTACAATATGCCGGTCGCAGGTAAGACAGGTACTACAACTTCCAACAAGGACTTGTGGTTCTGCGGATATACGCCATACTATACATGTGCAGTATGGGGCGGATATGACGACAATAAAGAATGTAACTCTGACACTAGTTTCCGATTCCGCCTATGGCGAGGTATTATGAGCCGTATCCACGAAGATCTGGAACGTCAGGAATTTGATACAGAGAAAGGTCTGGAGAAGCGGACAGTCTGTACTCTATCCGGCAAATTGGCTGTAGCTGGAAAGTGTCCTTCCAAATCTGAACTCTTTGCAGAGGGTACCGCACCAACTGAAGTTTGTAACGGTCATGCAGATTACACTAAAGATGAGAAAGAAGAGCCGGACGACGAAGACGAGGAAGAACCGGATACAGAAGAGCCGGACACAGAAGAGCCAGACAAAGAAACGCCTGACAAGGAAAATCCGGATAAAAAACCGACAAAACCAGAACAAAAACCGGAGCAGAAACCGGAGCAAAAACCGGAACAGAAACCGGAACAAAAACCAGAGCAAAAGCCGGAAGAAAAACCGACTCCGACTCCGGATCCTACTCCAACTCCGGATCCTACCCCGACTCCACCAACAGATCCTACAACTCCAACAGATCCGGGGACAACTCAGTAAATAGATATACTAAAGAAACTTTTTAAATACGATAACCCTCCAAGCTGATGTGAAAAAATCACTCAGTTTGGAGGGTTATTTTATACTTTCATATATGCTGTTCCAAATTACATTATCCTAAAATCATCTTTGCCGCTCCACAGATTCCTGCATCATTTCCGAGAACTGCGATAATAAATTCTGTTCCCTCATTGGCAAAAAAAGCTTTTTCCAAAAAATATTTCTTGATATACTGAAGAATAATCGGGCCAGCCTTTGACACGCCGCCTCCGATCACAATAACGGCCGGATCTACAATAGCGGCCACATCAGCCAGCGCATAACCAAGGTATGCTCCGAATTCTTCCACAATATCTTCCGCCACTTTATCACCTTCTTTCAATGCATCAAACACTTCCTTGGCAGTTATTTTCTGTTTGTCACGAAGAAGGCTCCAGTCATTGTTTCTGGCAAGACGGATTCGTGCCAGTCTTGCAATTCCGCTTGCCGAAGCATACTGCTCCAGACAGCCTTTCTTTCCACAGCCGCACTTATCTCTCTCCTGTCTGTTTGCCAGAATATGGCCAATCTCTCCACCCGCTCCATTTTTTCCTACAAGCGGCCGTCCGTCGATAATAACCCCGCCGCCGACTCCTGTGCCAAGTGTCACCATCACCATATTTTTCTGTCCATGACCGGAACCAAGCCACATCTCACCAAGAGCCGCCATATTTGCATCGTTTCCAACTGCCACTACATATCCGGTAATCTCTTCCAGTTCACGCTTTACTTCTTTATACCCCCAGCCCAGATTCGCTGTATTTTTAACTACACCGAAACTATCTACCGGAGCCGGCACTCCAACTCCAATACCGAGAATATCTTCCGTCTCTATATTTTGTTCCACACGCTTTTCTTCAATAGATTTTGCAATATCCGGAAGAATCTCTACTCCGGCATTTTCTGTTCTTGTTAGAATCTCCCACTTATCAAGGATTGTTCCGTCTGTTTGAAAAATCCCCAACTTAACAGTTGTTCCGCCAATATCTACACCAACACAATATTTCATATAATACTTGACACCTCTACTTTCTCGTCATGTTCTGTTGTACACGTTTATATAGTTCCTGCGCCGCATTGTAGCCCATACGTTTCTGTCTGTGGTTAATTGCGGCAGTTTCAACAATAATAGCAAGATTACGTCCCGGCCGAATCGGAAGCTGATGGCAGACTACTTTATTTCCAAGAAATTCCGTATATTCCTGCTCCAGTCCCAAGCGGTCATATTCTTTCTCCTTATCCCACTCTTCCAGTGTGATGACCAGATCAATATTCTGAGTCTCCCTTACACTCTGAACACCGTACAGCATCTTAACGTCCACAATTCCAATTCCTCGAAGCTCAATAAAATTCCTGGTAATATCCGGAGCCCGTCCAACCAACGTCTCGCCACTGACTTTCCGAATCTCCACCACATCATCACTGACAAGACGATGCCCTCTCTTAATAAGCTCCAATGCAGCCTCACTCTTTCCAATCCCGCTCTCACCCATGATCAGTACCCCGATACCATATACATCCACTAACACACCATGAATGGAAATACAGGGCGCCAGCTCCACATTCAACCAGCGGACGATCTCTGCCGTAAATGCAGATGTTTTCATATCCGTAGAAAATACAGGGATATTAACTTTCTCCGCTTTCTCAACGAGCATTTGATCCGGTTTCAGACTCCTGCTGAATATGATGCATGGGATTTTATAAGACAACAGCATATCATAGATTCTCTCTTTTTCCTCTGTACTCAATCCCTCCAAAAATGTATACTCTACGTATCCGATAATTTGTATACGATCAGAAGCAAAATGCTCGAAAAACCCGGTAAGCTGCAAAGACGGACGGTTAATATCCGGTACAACCACATTCTTATCCGTCATATCCACATCCGGCGTAAGATTTTTCAAATTCAGTTTTTCAACTATTTTTTGCAGTTTCACACTATTTGCCATGACGTTCTCCTCTTCTATCCACAGTATACCATCTTGACTTACGTCTCGATGGTTTTCTCGTCAAATGACAGTTTGTGCAAGCACACCCGTCACTTTCCTTCATCTAAGAATTATACCACATTAATGAAAAAAATTGTACACGTTTTGTGCCGACTTCTCATTCATAGATGGTAATTTTGCAAGCTCCTCCACTGTGGCGTTTTTAACCGCCTCTATATCGGCAAAATGTTTCATGAGATCTTTTCTCCTCGCTAGCCCTACACCCGGAATATCATCCAGAACAGAATGAATCTGATTCTTACTCCGAAGCTGCCTGTGAAATGTAATCGCAAACCGATGCGCCTCATCCTGTATTCTCGTAATAAGCCGAAATCCTTCAGAATGCTTGTCTATAGGAATCTCCACATTCTGATAATAAAGCCCTCTCGTCCGGTGATTATCGTCTTTCACCATACCGCAGACCGGAATCTCAAGCCCTAATCGCTCCAACACCTGAACAGCAATATTTACTTGACCTCTTCCACCGTCCATCATAATAAGATCGGGAAATGCCGTAAAACCTCCAAGTTCCTTCCCCTCTTCCTGTTCCTTCAGTCCATGGGTAAACCTGCGGGTAAGAACTTCCTCCATGCTGGCATAATCGTCCGCCCCCTGTACGCCCTTAATCTTGAACTTCCGATAATCATTCCGCTTTGGTTTTCCCCGTTCATAGACGATCATGGAGCCTACTGAAGCAAAACCGCTGGTATTGGAAATATCATAAGCCTCCATGCGGACGATTCCTTTTAAGCCTAAGAGCTTCTCAAGCTCCTTAACCGCCCCGATGGTACGTCCTTCCTCTCTTTTCAATCGTTCCTTATCCGTACTCAAAACCATTGCCGCATTCTTAGCCGCAAGCTCCACCAGCTTTTCCTTTGTTCCTTTCTTAGGAACTCTGATATGCACTTTATGTCCACGTCTGGCTGTCAGCCATTCTTCAATAACTTCTCCGTCTTCTATCTCTTCCGGCAGCATAATCTCCGCCGGTATATAAGGTGTCCCCGCATAAAACTGCTTGATAAAGCTGGAGAGCACTTCTTTCTCCTGCTCTCCCCGGCTGATTTTCAGATAAAAATGATCCCTGCCGATCAACCTTCCGCTTCGTATAAAGAACACTTGCACAACTCCATCTTCCTCTTCTACCGCAGTCGCCAGAACATCCCTGTCCTCTCCAGCAGTATCGGTAATCTTCTGTTTCTGTGCAATTTTCTGTACACTGAATAATAATTCCCTGTATTCCAGCGCTCTCTCAAATTCCAACGCTTCAGACGCCTCTTGCATTTTACTTTCCAGTTCTTTTAAAATAAGATCATACTTTCCATTTAGAAACTGAAGCACTTCTGTAACAGATTTGCGGTACTCCTCCTTAGAAATGTATCCCTGGCAGGGAGCGTGGCACTGATGAATGTGATAATTCAGACAAGGACGTTCTTTCCCTGCATCTTTCGGAAGTTTCCGGTTACAGCTTCGTATATGATAAAGCTTTCGAATCAACTCAATCGTATCTTTCACAGCTCCCACGCTTGTGTACGGGCCAAAATATCTGGATTTATCTTTCACCATCTTCCTTGCCAGCATGATTCTCGGAAACGGCTCATCCACTGTCACTTTAATAAACGGATAAGATTTATCATCCATTAACATTGTATTATACTTTGGATGGTGCTCCTTGATCAGGTTACACTCTAACACAAGCGCTTCCAATTCTGAATCCGTCACAATATACTCAAACCTGCGAATATGCGTCACCATCTGCTCAATCTTCGCACCTTTATTACGGCTGCTCTGGAAATACTGACGCACTCGGTTTTTCAGACTAATCGCTTTACCAACATATATGATTGCATCCTTTTCATCATGCATAATATATACCCCGGGCTTACCCGGAAGTTTTTTTAATTCTTCTTGAATATCAAACATAACCATTACCCGAAAAAGGATGGTGAATGTCGATCCACCATCCTTTCTATCCTTTATTCCTCTGCCTCTGTGGCTTCACTTTCATTTTCCATTTCTTCTGTATTCTCAATCTCTGCAGATGTCTCTTCCTCCGGTGTCTCCACAGGTATCATTGTAATACGCTCCTGGGCTTTCTCTCCTGCCTTTTCCGGATCGATCCCTTCTACTTTATGGAAGATCTCCATAAACTCTTTACCGGTAATTGTCTCTTTCTGAATCAAGAAATCTGCAATTTCATCCAATGACTTTCTATGCTCACTTAAGAGTCTCTTGGCTTCCTCATAAGCCTCTTTTAACATCCGCATGACTTCCTGATCAATCTCTGAAGCCGTCTGCTGACCGCAGTTACTTACCGGCCTTCCATCCAGATATCGGTTCTGCACCGATTCCAGACCAATCAGGCCGAATTTCTCGCTCATACCATACTGTGTGATCATCGCCCGCGCAACCTTCGTCGCTTTCTCAATATCATTAGAAGCGCCTGTTGTAACCGTATCAAATACAATCTCTTCCGCCGCGCGTCCCGCCAGCATACCTACCAGCATTGTCTCTAATTCTTTCTTAGTATTTAAGAATTTTTCTTCCTCCGGGGTCTGCATCACGTAGCCTAATGCTCCCATAGTACGCGGCACAATCGTAATCTTCTGTACCGGCTCTGCGTCTTTTTGAAGTGCGCTTACAAGCGCATGTCCCACTTCATGGTAGGAAACAATTCTTCGTTCTTCCTGACTCATAATACGGTCCTTCTTCTCCTTACCTACGAGGACTACTTCAACCGCCTCAAACAAGTCTTTCTGTGAAACTGCCTGCCTTCCATGTTTTACTGCATTAATGGCAGACTCGTTAATCATATTGGCAAGATCAGAGCCTACCGCTCCGGAAGTTGCCAGAGCAATTGCTTCAAGATCTACGGTCTCATCCATCTTAACATCTTTAGAATGAACCTTTAAGACATCCACGCGGCCTTTCAAATCCGGTTTTTCCACAACGATACGCCGGTCAAAACGTCCCGGTCTTAAAAGCGCAGGATCTAAAATCTCCGGACGATTAGTCGCAGCCAGAAGAATCAGACCTTTGTTCGATTCAAAACCATCCATCTCCGCAAGCAGCTGGTTCAACGTCTGGTCACGCTCATCATTACTGCCAAGCTGATTGTCACGACTCTTACCAATGGCATCAATCTCATCAATAAATATAATACATGGTGCCATCTGCTGCGCCTGTTTAAACAGATCGCGTACACGAGAAGCTCCTACACCTACATACATTTCCACAAAAGCCGAACCGCTTAGTGAAAAGAACGGAACATTCGCTTCTCCCGCCACAGCCTTGGCAAGCAGCGTTTTACCGGTTCCCGGAGGTCCCACAAGCAGCGCGCCCTTTGGAAGCTTTGCACCCACACTTGTATATTTTCCCGGATCATGGAGAAATTCTACCATTTCCTGTAAAGATTCTTTCGCCTCATCCTGTCCTGCAACATCCCGGAAAGAAACACCGGTCTGTTTCTCTACATACATCTTCGCATTGCTTTTTCCAATTCCCATCATGCCGCCTTTCGCCATCTTGCGTGTCGACCATACGATGAGTCCTACCAGAATAATGATTGGAAGAAAAGCCATTAAAAACTGCATGACCATAGCAGAAGTCGTGTCCGGAATCTGTCTGCCATACTGCACATTTGCCCGCTCAAGCTTATCGGGGAGGTCACTATCCGCTACAATTCCTGTATAATATACCTTCGCTTTTAATTCTCCCTTGGCTTTTTTCATCGTAATTTCAATCTTATCACTCTGAATCTCTACTTTATCAACTTTTCCACGGTCTACGTACTCCATAAATTTGTTGTACGAAATCTCTGAATCTGAGCCGTTCCCCTGGAACTGATATAACGCCAATATCAATACTGTTGTAATAAGCGCCACTAACATTATGAAAGGAAATCCCTGTTTGTTATTCTTGCCAGGTTCCTGTTTATTTTTATTTTGCTGGTTGTCCATGTTTCTCCTCCTGTATACCCTTATAATTATACGGACAGCCTACTTAGAAATCAACAAAAACATTATGAAAAGATTGTAAACTTCCTATACTTTGTAGTATACTGGATAAATAGGTATTTCATACTTTTAAAAGAATTATAAATGTAGAAGGAGACAACGATGAACATAGGATTTGACAACGACAAATATTTGCAAACACAATCTACGCACATCAGAGAGAGAATCAGCCAATTTGACAACAAGCTTTATCTGGAATTTGGTGGGAAACTTTTCGATGATTATCATGCGTCACGTGTATTGCCGGGTTTTCAGCCGGACAGCAAGATGCGTATGCTGATGCAGCTTTCTGACCAGGCGGAAATTGTAATTGTCATCAGTGCAGAAGACATCGAAAAAAATAAAGTACGGGGCGACTTAGGGATCACTTATGATCTGGATGTACTCCGGCTTATGTCTATCTTCAAAGACCATGGTTTATATGTAGGAAGCGTTGTCATTACTAAATGCAGTGGGCAAAAAAGCGCTGCTTTATTTAAAAACCGCCTGAAGAAACTGGGAATCAAGGTTTACCGCCACTACATGATTTCCGGTTATCCATCCAACATCCCACATATTGTAAGTGAGGAAGGATATGGTAAAAATGATTATATCGAAACATCCAGACCTCTGATCGTCGTCACTGCTCCCGGTCCCGGAAGCGGAAAAATGGCGGTCTGCCTCTCCCAGCTCTACCACGAGCATCAAAGAGGAATTCGCGCAGGATATGCCAAATTCGAAACATTTCCAATCTGGAACATTCCACTGAAACATCCGGTCAATCTGGCATATGAAGCGGCAACTGCCGATCTTAACGATGTCAACATGATCGATCCGTTCCATCTGGAAGCTTACGGAGAAACAACGGTCAACTACAACCGCGATGTAGAGATTTTCCCTGTATTAAATGCTATGTTTGAGCGCATTTATAATAAAAGTCCATACAAGTCCCCCACTGATATGGGAGTAAATATGGCGGGAAACTGTATCTGCGACGACGACGTATGCAGAAATGCCTCCCATCAAGAAATTATCCGCAGATATTATGACTCTTTAAGACGTCATCTTCTGGGTGCATGTTCCGATGAGGAAGTTTATAAACTGGAAATGCTTATGAATCAGTCCGGTATCACCGTTCACGACCGCCCGGTCGTTGATGCTGCGCTTAACCGCGCAAAAGAAACCGGAGCCCCGGCCGCAGCGTTGGAACTACAGGATGGGCGTATTATTACCGGCAAAACGTCCAAGCTTCTTGGCGCCTCTGCCGCCCTCCTTTTGAATGCCTTGAAGGAGCTGGCAGGGATTGACCATGAAGTACATGTAATTTCTCCGGAAGCAATTGAGCCGATTCAGAAACTAAAGATCCAATATCTTGGAAGCAAGAATCCAAGACTCCACACAGACGAAGTACTCATTGCATTGTCAGTAAGCGCAGCTTCCAACCCAACCGCACAGCTTGCTCTTAAACAGCTTCCAAAATTAAAAGGCTGTCAGGCGCACACCTCGGTCATGATCGGAACTGTAGATATGAAACAATTTAAAAAATTATCGATTCAGGCAACGTTTGAAGCCAAATATGAGAAAAACACGATTATTTTCCAGAGTAAAAGCTTCTAAAACAACTATAAAAATCCCAGGCACACACGACCTGGGATTTTATTCATCCTGCTGCTCTTCTATTTACTGATTCTTTCAAATACCATATCATACCCGTCATTTCCATAATTCAAAGAACGGTTCACCCTGCTTATGGTTGCTGTAGAAGCTCCTGTCTTTTCCGCAATTTCCAAATAAGTTCTCTGTTCTCTCAACATCTTCGCCACTTCGAATCTCTGCGATAAAGAGAGTAATTCATTAATTGTACAGATGTCTTCAAAAAAAGTGTAGCATTCTTCCTTATCTTTTAAGCTCAAAATAGCCTCAAAAAGATAGTCGACCGCCTCTGTTCTTATTTTCTTACTCATGTCCAATATCTCCTTTGTAACCGAATTCATTACTGTTACATTTTAACACATTAAATTTTTAAAGTCCATAGATTTTCTTGTCTTTTCCCTGTATGTTCAAAAACATGCTTATTTATGAACGGTGTTTCAATACAGACAGCAATTTTTCATAAGAAGTATTGGCAATTAACTCCTGCGGAAAGTCTGTTTCCTGTAAAAGTCCCATCACATAACTATAATCTGCAATTGCTTCATCCACATGAGAATCTGTCCCCAGAACTACCATCGTCTCATGCTTCTTGCAAAGCTTCAGCATTTCTTTTGTATTTTCCATGGAGTTCTGCCGAAAACCACCCGGCTTCAAAGAAGAATTATTTATCTCCAGCAAAGTACCTGTGCGTTTTGCTTCTTTTACAAGCTCCTCATAATCTACCGGAAATCTTCCGTCATCCGGATGTCCGATAATGTCAATATCCCGCCGACTCATCACATTTTTATATGCTTTCATTACCGCCTCACAGCTTCTGTCTTCCTGAAAGCAGAGCGTATGCATACTGGCAATCGCAAGATCTAGTTCTGCAATTGTCTTATCAGGAAGATCCACCTCTCCTTCTCCATTTAAAATATTCAATTCTACACCAAACAACAGCCTTATACCATACATTTCCCTTGGGATAACCTTATGATTCTGGAAATAATATAGATTCGTGCTCCCCGGCATCTTTGGCGCATGTTCTGTCAGCGCTAATCCTTTTAACCCTTTTTCCGCCGCCATTTTCATCATCTCACGCATTGTATTATAGGCATGTCCGCTGACAAGTGTATGTGCGTGTGTATCTACCTCAATCTTCATAGCAAACAACAATCCTTCCTTCTACTTTTTTTTATTTTTCATTTTCCGTATGGAAATATTATACAGTATACATTCCTCTTTTTCTACCGATTCTAAATACAAACATTATAATTATTTGAACATGAGGTATCTATTATGAGTACAGAAAAAAAGAAAAGTAAAAAAGACAAAAGCAACCAGGAAATTATTGATTCTTATGACTATCTCTCCAATGCAGCATCCGCACAAGACTGCACCGGATTGATCCCATCAGCGCCGGTCTCTAAAGAAGAACTGGAATCATACGAAGAACTGTATCATTTTCTGCCGCCGCACAGCAATTAAACACTTGACATCTTTCTCATTCACCGCTATCTTATTTATTGGGAATATTATTACACGAGAGGTAAATACCATGAAAAAAATACTAATGATAGCGACCGGAGGCACAATTGCATCCAAAGAGACTGAGGAAGGACTAGCTCCTGCCATGACTGGCGAAGAACTGGCGGAAAGTGTTCCAGGGATCAAAGATAAATGCTGCCTTACAGTTCTGCAGTTAATGAACATCGACAGTACAAATATGCGTCCGAGATTATGGATGATGATGCGCGACACCATCATTGAACACTATGATAATTACGACGGTTTCGTAATCCTGCATGGTACAGACACTATGGCATACACAGCAGCAGCCCTGTCTTACTTAATTCAGGATTCTCCAAAACCGATTGTACTTACCGGTTCTCAGAAACCAATGGGCAATCCATATACAGATGCAAAAATCAATATTTATCAAAGTATCCTGTATGCGCTGGACGGCAATTCTCATGATGTTTCGATTGTATTTAACGGCAAAGCCATCGCAGGCACAAGAGCAAGAAAACAGCGAACCAGAAGTTTTGATGCATTTGAAAGTATGAACTTCCCATACCTTGCCATCATTCACGATGACAGAATTTTGCGTTACTATGCGGCGTCATCCCCTGCTCCAGAATCCTTAAAAACATACACGAATCTGAATGATCGTGTATTCGTACTGAAACTGACTCCAGAAGTAAAGGCAGATATTTTTTCTCTGCTTGAAAATCATTATGACGTTATCATTCTGGAAACGTTTGGTATTGGAGGAATACCGGAATATGACGACTCTTTTGAAAAGGCAATTTTCAGTTGGGTAAATTCTGGAAAATCATTGGCAGTAACAACACAGGTTCCAGAAGAAGGCTGTGATCTTGAAGTTTATAAAGTGGGAAAAAAATATAGCGAACACCCGGGTATCCTGCAGGCTGCAGATATGACGACAGAAGCGATTGTCGCTAAAATGATGTGGATTCTTGGACAGACAAACGAACAGAACGAAATCAGAAAATTATTCTATAAAACTATTAATCATGACAGATTATTTGAGTCGTAAGGAATTCCTTACGACTCAAATACTATCATTCTTTCTAAATATAATCAGTTCAAAGGCTCCTTCCCTACATAGGTGTCCCCACTTCAATCAGATTTCCGTCCAAATCATAGAACCGGATAACTTTTTGCCCCCAGCTATGCGTCATAAACCTGTTTACATACTGGATTGAAGGATATAGTCTTTCCAGCTTATCGGCAAATGCTTCTATATCCTGCTCTTCAAAATACAACTCACAAGCATTACTTTGGGGGATAATATCCTTCTTCAAAAATTGTCTCCAGATTCTTTCATCCTGCAGTACAAGACCTTCTGTTAAAATCACATTACCGTCATTATCCAAAACTACATCAAGACCAAACAAGTCATGGTAAAACTGCTTGGATTTTTCGATATCTTTGACAACGATCAAAATATTTTTTAATTTCATTCTTATAAATCCTCCCGGAAACATCTATTCTTTATCTCTTCAAAAAATCAAACACATGCCCCTCTGGCGTGTTTAGAAAATGCATCAACATATAAGCACACATAATTGCGACATTTTCTTCCTCTAAAATCCGTTTCGCTTCTTTTCTGTCAGCAAGAACAATCTCGATCTCCTCTGTTTCCTCCTGCCTGTCCTTAGACGGCGTTCCCGAAGCATATCCATACACTGTGCCGCAGGATTCAT
Source organism: uncultured Dorea sp. (assembly GCA_910578495.1). Taxonomy (GTDB): domain Bacteria; phylum Bacillota; class Clostridia; order Lachnospirales; family Lachnospiraceae; genus Dorea_D. The sequence continues at coordinate 51,042 of CAJTRE010000007.1, read as the reverse complement.
CGGTCATACCAATGGTTGTAAAATACGGTTTTGTAAACATATCCTTCGCAGGAACAGGGGAAAAGTCAAGTCCTGTCTCTTCTTTTAGCTCTCGTACTCCTGCCGTTTTAAAGTCTTCCCCCTCGTCCACAAGCCCTGCCGGGAATTCGTAGACATAAGTATCCACAGGACATCTGTACTGCCGGATTAAAACCAGTTTCTCCTGTCCGTTCTCTTCATCTTTATACAAACTGTAGATGATAACACCATCTGCCGTATTCTTTCTCGTCCGAATTTTTAGTTCCTCTGTCTGTTTTGCTCTGGATGCCACAAAATACGAACTTTTCTTTCCTGTGTCACTCTTCATATCCAGCTCATACATATTCAGAAATCTATTTTCCGTTAATTGTCTAATTGTTTCAATTCTTCGCATAACCTGCCCCCTGCTCTCCCGAATGTCCTTCTAACCTTTCAACAGCTTTCTTGGGTTACCAGGCTGTATATTAAGATTCACTCCCAACAATAGTTTTGCCAGCCATATAAAAAACAAAAGCACAAGAACCGGAATCACACAGGATGTCACTAACATCACCGCAAAAGCCTCGATATAATTATTGATCACCGACTCAATTTTTTCAAAAGTCCTTGACATCCCGTTTTTCATCTTGGAAAACAACCCTTGAATGCCCTTCTCTTCCTCTGCATTTTCCTCAATTTCTTCTGTTGCCTGTTTGGCGGACTCCAGCGTATTTTCGATAGACTTCTGGTAAGTATCCTCTATAATACTTGAAACTTTAACACTTGACGGAATGACCAAAACAATTGCCAATCCGAACAAAACAAGTTTCTTAACAATACGATCCAGAATCTCCCGTTTCCAGAATACATTAGCCGCAAACAGCACACACGCTGCGGGAATAAGCCAGACAAAAGTTAAATATCCTGTGATAGTCAACAAATATTTTTCCAAATACAGCGCGGCAAGTACAATAATAAAATACGAACTCAAATCCATCAGTTTCTCTGCAATAGGATTTCCAACATCTCCCGGAATCAGCGTAATTGCGGCAGACGCCGCTGTAGACGCCGCCGTTAATTCCAGTACCGTTGTCTTTTTTTCATCCAGACTCTCTAACGTTTTGGCGTGAAAATCAGCGGATGTGGCATATCTTGATATTACAAATAATGAAAGCAGCGCAATAATAAGCGGAATCGCAACTTTCATAATAAGCTTTACATTTTCTTTCTTCATATGTACCTGCCTTTCTTTTAAACTCTCGCTAAATTATCCGAAAGTATGGAATATATTTATCACATTCTTTGAAAAACCATAGAAACTAATGAGCTGTAAGACAAGAATCAGCGGAAGTCCTGCTGTAAATGTCATTTTCCTTATCTTATGCCGGAATATATACATGGCAAGTAAGCCTCCTGCCGCCCCTCCGGCAATACTAAGCGCAAAGAGTACAGTCTCCCGAATGCGGTATTTCCCTGCACATGCTTTGTATTTGTCAATGCCAAACACAAGAAATGTAAGAATATTTATAAGCATCCAATATAACATTATTAATTTCACAATATATATTCTCCCTCGGTATTTTATTCCATTCTGTTTGAAAATAAATCTAGCATAATACAGCCGATTTGTCAAAATAAGAATTGAAAGACTTCTTCTCATCCGCTATAATTTGCCTGTAACTATTATTAGGATTGGAGAAATAACCATGAAGCACATTCTAATTGTTGATGATGATATGAGTATCGGAAATATGCTGGAAGAAGTTCTGACGCAGGAAGGTTACAGTATAAGCCGCGCTTATTCCGGGACAGAGGCACTTCTTGTACTGAACGTCGATACGCCGGACCTCATTTTGCTTGATCTTATGCTGCCTGGTTTAAACGGCGAGGAAATTCTGCCGAAAATCGAAAATATTCCAATAATCATTTTAAGCGCCAAGGCAAATGTAGACGATAAAGTAAACCTTTTGTTAAACGGCGCTTCGGATTATCTGACAAAACCTTTTGATGTAAAGGAACTGCTGGCAAGAATCACTGTCCAGCTTCGAAAATCATCTGCAAAAGCAGACGAAACGACTTCCCGCTTACATTTTGAAGAAATAGAACTGAATACAGATACCTATGCCGTAACAGTCTCTCAGACGCCGGTACATCTTACAAGAACCGAATACGCCATCTTAAAGCTGCTTATGACAAATTCTTCCCAGGTAGTCACCAAATCACTGATACTGGATTATATTAGCGAAGATACCCCCGACTGTATGGAAAGTTCTCTGAAAGTCCATATCAGCAACTTGCGAAAAAAACTTCGGAATGTGAATGATAAAGATTATATCGAATCCGTCTGGGGAATTGGATTCAAGCTGAAAAACTTTACTGTTTCTTAACTTTTTCCTTAACCACTTTCTTAACCTTTCGATATTAGAATACAAATATCCCAACCGGGAAACATATCATTTCCCGGGAAAATAAGGGAGCAAGAAAGGAGATCTGACATGACAAACTATGTGCTGACAGCAAATGGACTGACGAAACAGTATAAACATTTCAAAGCTTTAGACAACTTTTCCATGCACATTCCCAAAGGAGCCATCTATGGTTTCGTAGGAAAAAACGGAGCCGGAAAAACGACTCTCATCCGCATAATCTGCGGACTGCAAAAGCCCACATCCGGCGAATATACCTTATACGGTAAAGAATATACTGACAAAACCATCTCAAAAGTGCGCCGGCGGATGGGAGCTGTGGTGGAGACTCCCTCTATCTATCAGAATATGACTGCCAAAGAAAACTTGAAAGAGCAGTTTGACATCTTAGGGCTTCCTTCTTATGAAGGTATCGATGAACTGCTTGTACTTACCGGACTTTCCAACACCGGAAACAAAAAAGCAAAAAATTTTTCTCTTGGCATGCGCCAACGCCTCGGAATTGCCATCGCACTGGCAGGCGATCCTGATTTTCTCGTACTGGACGAACCTGCAAACGGGCTGGACCCACAAGGTATTATCGAAATGAGAGAACTTATTTTAAAACTGAATCGGGAACGTCAGATTACTGTGCTTATTTCCAGCCATATATTAGACGAACTCTCCCGTCTCGCCACTCATTACGGCTTCATCGACAAAGGGCAAATGCTAAAAGAAATCAGCGCAGAAGATTTAGAACATACATGTCGAAAATGTATCCGAATTGAAGTGTCCGATACCCGGGCGCTCGCCCATATTCTGGAGCAGATGGGTATAGATTACTGTATCATATCTGATGAAATTGCCGACATCTATGCAAAGATCAACTTTACAGAATTAACCCTTGCACTTGCTAAAGATTCCTGCGATATATACTCTGTTCAGGAAAAAGATGAAAGTCTGGAAAGTTATTATGTAAGCTTAATAGGAGGTGGAAAACATGTGTAGATTATTGCATGCAGGATTTTATCGATTACAAAAAAATAAAGTGCTTTGGACATGTCTCGTATTAACAGCGGCATACTGCCTGTTCGTATATATTTTCCAGTATCAAGATATACAGAAAAACGGCAGAAGTGTCTCTCTTGATCCTCTGTTTTTCAACTTCGTGATTTATATGGGTATATTAACTGCCGTACTTACCAGTTTATTCGTAGGAACAGAATACCACGACGGCACCATCCGAAACAAAATCATCAGCGGAGCTTCAAGAACAAACATTTATCTGTCAAACTGTCTCTTATGTACATTTATGGGAACGGTAATTCTACTCATCGGCTGCTTCATCGGGTTTGCACTGGGAATTCCGCTATTTGGAAACTTTGAAATGACAACTGCTTCGCTGATTTTTGCCTGCCTGTCTTGTTTACTCGCAACATGGGCATATGCATCTATCTTTACAATGATAACGATGATAAACTCAAGCAAAACAACTGCTGCCGTAATCAGCCTTTTGCTCGCTTTCGGACTACTGTTTGCAAGTCTCGCAATACTTGCAGCACTATCCCAGCCGGAATACATCCAGCAGCTTGTAACACCAGATAACACTGTGAGTATCGTCACATCTGAGAATGCCGACTTTGAATTTGAATGGGTAAAAAATCCCAATTATCTCACTGGAATAAAACGAAAAATTTATCAGAATATTTTAGACTTTCTACCTACCGGACAGACTATGCAAATAGTAGACCAAGGCGGCCTTGAAACAAATCTTCCCATGATGTTATTCTATTCTATCTACATCATCATAGGAACAAATGTGATTGGAATACTGACATTTAACAAAAAGAACATCAAATAAACGAGGGAGTTATTATGCGGAGTGAAATTTTGACATGGACGATTATCGGCATCTGCCTGTTGGTTATCCTTTTATTATCCATCAAACTTTGGCTGCTTCAGAAGTCGGCTGATGAAATTGCAGAAGCCTTTTCTCAGAAGCTGGAGGAAGAAACGAACACATTACTGGATATTTGCTCTAAAGATAAACATATGACTCATCTTGCAGCCGAGATTAACCGGAGCCTTCGGAAACTCCGCAGCCAGCGTCACAAATTTGAACAGGGAGATTTGGCTGTCAAAGAGACGATTACCAATATCTCCCATGACCTTCGCACCCCTTTAACTGCCATCTTCGGCTACCTGGAATTGTTAAAAAAAGAAAACATTTCCCAGGAAACCGAGGACTATCTGGCGGTCATTGAAGAACGGGCAAATGCTCTCAAATCCCTTACCGAAGAATTATTCCGTTATTCTCTTATTACATCTTCTTCGGAGGATACAAACTTTGAACCTGTCGTACTAAACCGTCAGCTAGAAGAAAGTCTTTCCGGCTGCTATGCGGCTCTCACCGGCTGTCACATCCAACCGGTAGTTGTGATGCCGGAAACAAAAGTTATCCGTATGTTAAACAGCAGCGCTTTGTCACGAATCATTGGCAACATTTTAAGTAACGCCATCAAATACAGCGACGGCGACCTCCGTATAACTTTATGTGAAACCGGAGAAATCACTTTTGAAAACCACGCCTCTGAAATGGACAGCGTACAGACAGCCCGGCTTTTCGATCGGTTTTATACGGTAAAAAACGCAAAGAACTCTACCGGACTTGGTCTTTCCATCGCCAAAATTTTGACGGAACAAATGGGCGGTACAATAAACGCAAGTTATATAGACGGTGTCTTGAGAATCAGTCTGCACTTTTCTGACACACCAAAAGCCTCAAAATAACGCTCTTCCATAGGAATCCACCTCTCTGTAAATGCAATGAACTGCTCTTTTCCATTGCGGTTTCGGATTCTGCGAAGCTGTTCCTCTTTGGACACGTCCAAAAACACTGTCATATCCCAATAAGGAAGAAAGTCCGGACGGCAGCAATATGCACCCTCTACAATCAGAAATTCCGCCCGTTTTATCACTGACTCTCCATGAAAATCCATTTTGCGACAGTCAAAAATACGGTAAGCAAACTTCCTGCCCTCTCTAAGCGGCAGCAAAACTTCTTCCCGAAATCTCTCATAATCTATATTACCACCGGGTTCTTCCATTCGTTCTTTCGTTCTTTGTCCGGGGCGCAGAAAAAAGTGATCCATATGGATCACACTACATCCAAGCTTTTCTGCGAGTTTTCCTCCAAGAGTTGTTTTCCCCGCCGCACATCTTCCGTCAATGGCAATCACATACGGCCTGTTTCTTTCTCCGGATGTCTCTCGCTTGATACAATTCATTATAATTGATAAAACATCTGACTTCATCATTCTCCTTAAAAACCTGCCGCTTCTTCTTTCACATGTTTATGAAATTTCACAAGACCTGTTTTGTGAAGTGAAACCATAATCACCGGAATAAATATCAGTTGTAAGATAATTCCCGGAACTGCCTGCAAAAGCGCCCCCGACAAAAACATCTGCCATGTGAACCCATTTCCACCAATACCAAGTAATACAATCTCTGCAACACCCCATACAAGCCGTCCGCCAATCATAGCTGCAATTATAGAACGATAAAGTGCGATTATACACTGCCATCTGGAACGATTGTACAAATATCCCGCTATCAATCCATACGCCGCAAGTTCAAACGCCATGGCAATCGCCGCCGGATACATCATCGGCATTCCAAACGTAAACGACCGAAGAATCGGCAGTACAAAACCAACGACCATCCCATAAGGCGCCCCACAGACTAAGCCGCATAAAAACACCGGCAAATGCATAGGCAGCAGCATATTTCCAATCTGCGGAACCTGTCCCGTAAGAAACGGCAGCACCATTCCAATTGCGATAAACATTGCTGACAATGTTAAATTCCAAGTTGCTTTCTTCATAATTTCCTCCCTGTTTCCAAAACAAATTCTTCATACAAGCTGAGACATAAATTTATCACGCCACTCTATATCAAACTTGATCTTATCAACTTCAAACAAACTGTGAACTTGTGTTATGATTTCATCATACTTGTCACTCTTATCCATCAACGCTTCCAGTTCTTCGGTGTTCACCGGCATAATCACTACATTATCTGTAAACTTGTCCTTGTCAATCGACGATTGTAGTGGAACTGCAGCAACAGCCTTCCATATATTGATTGTATTATAGTCAAACGAATCCCTATAAAGAATGATGTAACTTCCCTTTCCGTTTTTGCAGTCTCCTCATTAATTTTCAGATTAATTGAGTGCCTTAATACCGGTTCCCACTCACCACGTTTTTGGCTATTCGCATTCATTAATGTAGCCTCAATCATTACAACCTTATTATTTTCATAAATCACTATATCACCTTGACCGCCGCCTGCATGAACCAATGGTTCAAAATCTGCTGAAAGCGTAAGATTATAACTATCCAGAAGATCTATTCGTTTACCGGAGAAATAATACCATGCAATACCAACTATATACTCGTAAATAGTTGGCACTGTCGCATCTTGAGAAACTTCCATCTTAATGATTTTGTCATTTTTTCTATCACAAAACAAACGCAAAAGCTCCTTCACTCTTCCCGCCGGATAATTCTTTTCAATAAACTCAACAAATTCTCTTTTTCTGCGCTCTGTTACCACCGCAGGAATGTTCTCGACAGCAACTCCCGGAAATTCTTTCTGAATATTATTTTCAACCTGTTTGGTCTCTTCTTCATAGTATTCAAACACTTGGGATAAAGATGTTACACTACAAAAATAACTATATATTGTGTCCTCATAATCGGAATAACATTCATATTGCGAATGTAATTCTTCCGAAATACATCCCGTAATCTTTTCTTTCATAACTTTCTCTTCAAATATACATGCACAAAGCTCTCTATAGGCAAGCTCAACGAAACCATTGTCAAAACTAATAATACCAGTGGCTTTAAAAATTCTTTTCGTTGTATCTGAATACTCTCTAATTTGATCCAGTATTTTTGACAATGAAAACTTCCTATACAAATACTGGTTTATTGACGTGGTAAACATCTTCTTATATTGCTCAGCAAAGTTATCCAGCGTCGGGCGTTCCCCTGTTCTTTGAGAGAAAATATTTTGTCCACATCCAAACGCCTTATTCAACATCGGTTTATTGTTTTCATAGTATGTAAGTAACTTATCAACAGTATTTACTGAAGGCAGACCTACATAATCCCAAACCAAATTATAAAATCTCCAATACACATCGACAGCCGAGGCACTTTTTCTGTTTTTGTATATATCTCTAAAGTCCGCTTCTGCCATACGGATCGTTGATAACGTAACTTCAGGCATTTCAATGGCAATATCTGATACAACACCGCCCTCCTTGTAATTATCCACATAGGCTTCAATATCGTCAAAATTTGAATATGGGCTAAGACCTTGCACCAATTCTAAAAAAGCATTTTCCGATAATCTTTTTCTTCTAAGCAGTGCATAAATAGCCAGTGCAAAGGGAGAATAAAACTTTTCCCGATCGACAGTGAATAGACGCAGTTTTAAAAGCTGACGAAGATATACAACATTCACCCCATCTATCGGCAGCATTGACTCAAGCTCATCTTTTTTCAATTTTTTCAAATCTAATAAAAGTTCTCCCACCGGGGAAATGAGTCTGTTTTCATCGGTAAATCCAAGCTTAACAAGATTGCTTATATAATGTCTTGCCCGATCCTCTATCCCAAGATCAAACTGTTTAAAAAGCTTTTGAAAAGATAAGATATTCTTCTGCAGCCACTCCATATCAGCTCTTTCAACGGCTGATTTAAACTCTGGATGTCGTTTCAATTCTTCCTGCAATCTATCATAGGGAACATGTTTTTCAAACACATCCGGCGAAAGTTCAATCGCCTGTCTATAAAACTCATATTGTGCAAGACTTTCCGGCAGCGAAGCCCATTCCATTTTTTCCCCATTTTGAACATGATCCAGAATCATAAGATATCCTTGCAGCGCATGAATTACATCGTTCCTTCGCCCATTCGTATCCATCAAATTAAATATTTGTCCTTCTTTTACAATCATGCTACTGCCTCCAATCAATAATTGACGACTAATATTTCTTTTGTCTCAGATTCTTTGTTCTTACGCTGATAATTGGAATTTTTATATGAATAATTAAGATTCACCATTCTATAATTCTGCTTATCAATCCATTCCTGCAGAATCGCATTTCTCTTACCTTTTGATTCAATAACATTTGAAAGTGCAAACTTTATGTTTCTTTCATTTAAATCATCCAATAATCCAAGCAAGGCATATTCGTGTTTTTGGGTCCATCCCCCCTGCTCATTGTAAGCTGCACAGGTAATTAAATATGGCGGATCAGCATACACAAAATCGTTATCTCCAATTTCTTCTATACTAAAGCTTCTAAAATCGAGACAACTAAATGTTGCATTCTGCTCATGTAATCGAGTCATAAACTCTGTCAGTTTAGCTTCCATTTTATAATTAAAATCTCGCTTCCCCGATGGAAGATTAAACTTTCCTTGTCTATTAAATCGAATTTGATTATTAAATGCTTATACAATCAGAACATATAATGCAATATAATAATCATCATTATGCAGCGTCATTTGGTTCATATCTGTTCTAAGCTTTAGATATTTTTCTTTATTGTAGGCACTCAATCCATTTGCACTGCTGCAACCATAAAAATCGTATCCCCTTGTTTTGACATCCGAAAGATTATATTTATATATGATCCGCTCAACTTTCTCAATGAATCGCTCACTTTCATAACGAGCCAACAACTCATAAAGCCCTATAAGTTCCGTACAATTATCATTATAGATATGATGATCGGCACCAACATTAATTCCAACATTACATCCTCCGCAAAACAAATCTACGAATGTTGTAATTTCTGCTGGAAATAACGGCAAGATTTGAGGCAGTAATTTGTACTTTCCGCCTGTATAGTTTAAAGGTGACTGTATCATTCATTCTCCCCATTCCTGCATGTACACAGGAAAAGCCGTTCTTGATTATCTTCAATATCTGACTTTCCTGTTGTAAATGCCTTATATTCTTCAGAAAAAACTTTCACTTCCCCTTTTTTTCCTAAGATTCTGTGGATATCCTCATCCGAAATTTTAGCATTCGATCTATCATTCCCCTTTTCAGCCATATTGTTATATGACAATAAGATGTATCTGCAATTCAGCTTTGTGACAAGATCTTCAAACGCTTCCGCTGCTCTTCTTGTACAATACAGACTCTTCAACGCAGTCCTGTCCATCTTTTTTGCAACACCATATACTTTCGGTTTTTCCCACCTTGCAACATTTTCAAGCAAATGATACGCATCACAATACTGACGAGAATTATACGGAGGATCAATGTATACTAAATCGGCAGTGATATTTCCCGCCAATTCATTGGAATCCATATTATAACACTGATTTCCGGGATGATTATTCTGCCAAGCAATCGGGAGACTTAATTCCAAATGTGAATCAAACTCAACCCCTTTTTCTATAAGCATCGTAATGCCCACAGGTTTTCGCTATCTTATCCATTGCATACAATAATGATGTCACCAGAATAGCCTTTTCCCTCAAAGAAATCTCGCATGCTTTATATTTTCTTTCTATATCTTCTCGTATAAAACCTATCTTTGAACAATCCTCTGCACTAAAATAAGTATCCGAAAAATGAATCGACATATAATTTCTTTGCTTTGTTTTTTTAGCATTATATTCCGTAATTAATTGTTCTATCATCTCCTCCCTGTACCGCTCAGGAGCAAACCAGGCATAATTACAAATATAATTGCTGTACAGAATATCGTTCGTAATAACCCTTTTATCCTGAAACGCAGAAGTTACCGCCCCGGTTCCAGCAAAAATATCTATAATAGATTCAATTTTTTCACACTCATTTTCTACAACACTCTTTATAAATGGCAGAAGCCGATATTTATTTCCCAGATATCTTCTGTTGTTGATATTAGTCGTGCTAACCATGAAACTACCTCTTTCTATCTTCATTACCCGTATAAGATTAAACACGTAATATTAAATACTCACCCGCTTCATCTACATTAATCCATCTTTCTGCAACAAGTACCTGCATCGTTGTTCCCCCTATATTCTACACGATGCATTACTCTGCATACCATTATATCAACCGATTCCCTGCTTTGCAATGAGTTTTATATCAGTTACTTTTTATGAATTATCTCCCACCTGCTAATGGTTTTCTTCTAATCGGATGCCTAATAACCGTTTTCCACTTCTCCGGTACAGCCTTCCTTGCGTCAGACATATAAATTTCATGATGCAAACGCTTTTTATTTACATCATTTACGTATCCATTTTCTTCTATAAATGCATCCATAACCGCTACCGACTCCGGTTCCTTATCAAAAGGTCCTATATGCATGATTTGAACACATAGCCCTTCGTCAATAGTCATAAATTCTGCTTTGCTACAATCCTTCTTTTTCTTCTGCGTTGCAGTTTTTACCGCCCACTCAAAATCCTTCTTTGTAATAAAGTCAGGCAAACGAATAACAGAAATCCAGTTAAATTCGTCCTTACTCCTATAGTCTACACCATCCACATTATCTTGCCACCAAAAACCTTCCAATGGCGGAACAACATATTCAAAGAATCCTTCTATCTTATAATCTGTTTTATAGCTCATTTTTAATGTATATGCAACTGCATACAGCACTCCTATTGCCTGCTGATACTCACCATCCGGGGTATTCGGATTACCTTTCCCCCTGACTGCAATATAATTAGCTGTCGGAACATCGACAATCTGAGGTTTATTCTTGGGCATATAAAACTCTTTGTATTCTTTCTTAAAATCAAAAGCCATTTCCTACACCTCCCGAACGTAATAAGAATTGTACTTCGTTCCGTCATGTCCCATCAAATCTTCTTCTGACAGACAAAACCCCATATGTTCTAAAGCCGTAATTCGTTCTTTTGCCATTGAAACTGCCTTAGTAGCAATCGTTTCACAAGCAAACATCTCTTTTGTTTCAGGAATGATAATACCAAGAATGTCCTCTATCCTATCCTGTTTTTCATAGTCACTTCTTAAATCCAGTCTGAGTAATCCGCAATTATTGAAATAATCCTTTGCCTTTCGGTTAAATAATTGCAGTAATTATTTCATGAATCCACGAAATAAGAGTATAAAAGGATTGGATGTTCAGTTTGGGAAATTGCTTGAAGATATTATTATTGATTTCTTAAAAACTAAATATAAACTGAATGTTACTCATGGAGATAAATCAAATAAAAAGTATCCTGATTGTATGTTATTAAGTAGCGATAAAGGTATTCTTGCATATTTTGAAGTTAAATATCACGGAGCACCCTTTATTTCTGCGATTCAGAAGATAGGACGTTATTGTTATGAAGGAAGTGCAACATTTGATTTAGATAAGATAGTAAAGCAAATTGAAATTGTTGAATCTGAATTAGATAGACCTGTTTTTTATTTGCATTGGATTGATTATCCATGCTTGAAGGGATTATTTTTTGAAACCTCTGACCAAGTAAAAAATGAATTATTTATTCTCGGTGAGGAGTTTAATCGTGAAGAGCGCGAAGGTGATTTTAATGAAGCAGGAAAGAAAAAAGGATATACCAAAAAGTTTTATGCAAAACTCTTGGAAATGGGAAGTTTTGAAGAATTAATAGATATTTTCCTAGATATGAAAAAGAATGGTGTAAAGATGTATTAATTAGGGTTAGGAGGAAAATAGTGAAATTTTACTTTATTTATAGCGCTGGTGGTGGAGCAGGAGATTGGAATGGCGTAAAAAGAGTTTGGCAAAACTGGATGCCAGAATACATGAAATCGCGGATACTTCTTAAATTTGGAGATGTGTTTCTTGAACATGCATCAGGAAATCGTTTTATCAGACCACAGAGGTGGAGAACGATTAGTGATTTAAGATCGTGGCTGTGTGATAATGTTGGCGATGAATTTGTATTCTCTAGCAACTGCAATATACTTTTAGATTCAGGTACTGCAAAAGCGGTAAACCTAATTTCACATCATAATCCAACTACTAGCTGTGATGAGTTGATTGAAAGTTTTAACAGAACTTTCGAAACAAATAATGTTTTTGAGAAATATATTTCTGTTATATGTGATTCAGAAATAGATAGTGCAGTTACATTTGATATTCCTAATCCTTTTAAAATTAGAAGTCAGAATGGGAGCACGATTGAATATTCTAGAGAAAAAATCAAATAATAAATTGATAGAACTGTCAGCAGTATATAGCAATATTATTTATGATGGACTAAAAAGGGCTAAAGGTACTCAGTATGCAAATTCTGTTATAACAACAATTATTAATGGAACATGGGAGCGACATGAGATAGATTTGTTTCTCAGTAAGTTAGATTATAATCCAGATAAAATAGCAATAGGAGCACTTTCATCTACTTCAATAAATTCAACTATATTAAAAAATTGTTTGGATAACTTAGATCCATTTAATTTCGAAAGAGCAACACAGCTTCATTTCCTTGGTTGTGGTGGGTTTAGAAAAGCAAAAACAATTAAAGAGTATGGATTTGATGGGAATAATATATCTGTAGACTGTTCTACATTTATTAATCGTAGCATAGATGGGAATACTAGAGGAACAGCGGAATCAGGATATTTTGATTATAATACAAAGAACTTAATCAGAATCAATCCTAGAACTAAAAATGAAATTTTAGCTATTCATTCTAGTATTAAAAATCCGTTATATACATGTGAAGAATTAGAAGAAATTCTTGATAGAGTATTAACGCATCAGTGTGGAAATTCATCTCCTGAAACATATAACGCAAGGGCAAAGCTGATGTTTCATAATGCTGATGTATACAGGTATAATGTGGAATCATAAAACGGGCAAGATTTAATCCTGCCCGCAGGCTGTAGACAAAGTCCCGGACTCTCGTCCGGGCTTTTCTTATATTTGAATTATTCACAATTCAACTTTTTAAGAGTTATCTTATTAAGAAAAAAGTGTATGTTTTCCACCCAATAGTTTTATGATATCTATTGGCTTTCATGGTATAATAATCTTAAGAAGAGACTACCTATGATGACATGATGACAAGAAATGCTGAGAAAAAGAGAGAACAAATGCTTATATTTTGTATGGATGACATGGTTCCCAAAAACCATATGCTTCGATTGATAGACAAAGCGATTAACTGGAACTTCATTTATGAACTTGTTGAAGAAAAATATTCTCCTGATAATGGACGTCCAAGTATGACTCCAGTCATACTGATTAAAATTCCTTTTATTCGATATCTTTATGGTATAAAAAGTATGCAGCAAATAATAAAAGAAATCGAAGTAAATGTTGCGTATTGCTGGTTTCTTGGATTGGATATGTTGGATTCATTACCACATTTTTCTATTTTTAGAAAGAACTACATACTCCGGTTTCAGGATACGGATGTGTTTGAACAGATTTTTTCACATATTTTAAAAGAATGTATGAAACATCATTTAGTAGATACTTCTGTGATATTTGCAGATACCACTCACGTAAAAGCTTGTGCAAACAGTAAAAAAAAATGAGAAAACGGATTGCAAAGCAGGAAGCACTCTGGTATGAGGAAGAATTACAGAAAGAGATCAATGAGGATAGAAAAGCACATGGGAAAAGCCTTAAAAAAACAAAGATGATCATAACCAGACTCCGCCTTCTTCCGGTGGCGGGAACCCCTCTATTGAAGAGGGATTGATTCCAGAAGGAGTAAAAACACAAAAATGCAGTACGAGTAATCCTGACAGCGGATGGTTCCGCAAAGGGGAATCTAAACATGCTTTTGCTTACGGGATTGAAACAGCATGTGATAAACAAGGCTGGATTCTGGGATATTCGATTCATCCCGGAAATGAACATAACAGCCGGACATTCAAGACACTTTACGATAAACTGACATCCTATCACCCGAAAATGATGGTATTAGATGCAGGATATAAAACACCGGCAATCGCCGTCTGCTGATGGAAGATCATACGAAACCATTGTTTCCATACAAATGTCCTCAGACCAAGAAAGGATTCTTCAGGAAATATGAGTATGTATATGATGAATACTATGATTGTTATATCTGTTCAGAAGGAAAAGACTTAAAGTACGCGACTACAAATCGGGAGGGAAATAGAGAATATAAAAGCAACTGCATGGAGTGCAGGAACTGCCTAAGAACATCATGGATTTCGCTATACACAGTATAAATGGAAAGCCCGAATGGAAATGAAAGTCGGGCTTACATACGTATGTATGAATTTAAAGAAGCTGGCAAAAATCCTTGCCAAAAAAGAGCAGAAAACATATGATATAGTGCATTCTTTAATAAATGTAACGAAAAATTTCATTTATGCAGAAAAGTGGTGCTGGAGTCAAACTCCAGCACCAACTTTATCTACAGCCTGCGGGCATTTTAATCCTGCCCGAAAATATCGTCAAAAGAAAGCTGTTCGGGGGTGTTAGCGCACAATCGAGAAATGGCATTTAAGAAATCATTTTTCTTTTCTTCATCACTTCTACACTCATTAAATACGGAGGCAGAGATGTTTCCTTCTGTCTTTAATCGATGTTCACATTCTTCTTTGTATTTTCCATCAAGTTCAAGACCTATTGCGTTTCTACTTAATATTTTGGCAGCCACAAGAGAGGTTCCACTTCCGGCAAATGGGTCAAGGATTGTATCTCCTAAATTACTACTCATTTTGAGTATTCGTACAATCATAGGAAGCGGATAAATTGTAGGATGTGTAAGACCGAGTTTTTTTTTGGTCATGTTGTTTACACGATCAAAATACCAAACATCTGTTGGATTTCTTCCAATGCCACCTTCAAGTCGTTTGTCATTTTGAGTGATGTATGGGATTCGTATATCATCAAGATTAAATACATAGCTATTTATATCTTTGACACCCCAAAGAATGTTTTCATATCGTCCAGATAATCTATTGCTACAATTCTGCATATTATTAAATGTCCAAGTAATCATATTTCTTAGATATAAATTATTTGCTTTGAATATTTCGTATCCAAGAAATGGCATAGGGAGTATCCCTTTGTCATTACCAAAAGGGACTGGCGAGAGATTTAAGAAAAAACTTCCATTTGGAGTTAATATTCTATGTACTTCTTTTGTTACATCTGAAATCAATTCTTGCCATTTATCCAAAGGAATTTTATCTTTATAGTTTCCATAAGATTTTCCGATGTTATATGGAGGAGATGTTACTACCAGATTAATTGATTCATCGGGAATTTCTTTTAAGAGTTCTCGACAATCACCTATTTTATAATCAATCGCCATTGTTATCACCAACCTTTTCCAATCTATTTTCTGCTATCTCGCAGTATTCTTTCATGGTTTCGTAACCTAAATAGTGTCTGTTCAATTTTTTTGCAACAACAGCAGTGGTCCCACTACCCATAAAAGGGTCTAAAACAAGTTCATTTTCATTTGTTCCAGCTAAGATAATTCGTTCTATAAGTTTTTCTGGATATTGAGCCGGATGCTCAGTGCGTTCTTCAAAATTACCCGAAACCATAGAAATTCGCCATACATCTGTCGGATTTTTCATCTGACTTTTGTATCTGTCAGGACGATAATTTAGAGCCGGTACTTTAACATCATTCAAATTAAAAGTATAGTTCTTTTTATCTTTTACAAACCAAAATACATATTCATATCTTGGTGCAAATCTTTTATTTGTTGAACCACCCCAATCAAAGTTCCAAATAAGGATATTCTTAAGATACATATCTTCAAAATAATCCGTAATCCAGAATGGTGGAATTATTACTCCATCATCTACGCGGTTTTTAATATTAATCCAGATGGAACCATCGTCTGTTATTTTCTTTTTGCATTCGCCAAAAACAGTTCTGAGTATGTTGCGATAGGTATTTTCATCCAAATCATCTTTATATTTTAACCCTTTACTACTAACTATTTGTCCTTTAGAAGTTTTATTACCATACTGAATATCAATGTTGTATGGTGGAGAGGTAACCACTAATTTAACACTTTTATCATTAATTTGCGACATATTTTCGCTAGAAGAATTATAAATAATGTCAGTTTTCATTGTCGTCCTCCTTTTTTGTTTTTGGTTGAATTATATCAAGTAGCTGGCGCGACGGCTAACTCTTAGTACATGAAATCATTACTTTTTCTTAAAAATCCCAATTTTTTTAAATAAAACAGCAGTTTCTAAATATACATTGTATTGTTAAGTTACCACACCAAACAATCACATAACTTATCAACTGCTATGCTTATATTATCATGGATTTTTAAACTCAACAACTACATATTTCCATAACAAAAATCTCACATTATGTTAAAATACTTAAACACCACCACAATCACGAATCTTTGACACTTTTATTTTTAACGATATCCTTTATTTAAGCCATTTGCGGCTTGTTTAGTACCATAAAAGTGTAGTTGTTGGAGAGTAATTAACTCTAACATCTGCACTTATTCTATTATAATAAGGGGAGTAATTGGTCTGACGTCGGCTTTTTGGGATCTTCGCATTCGTAAAAAAACCGTTAACCATCCCCTTATTATAAACATTCGATTAAGCAGGCAGGGACCATGCTTCCGCGTAACCAACTAAACTGAATGGTGATAAGTTCGACTGGAACAATTACTATTTATGAGAAAGGTGGTCATGGAATGGTAAGTGTAGGAATTGATGTTTCAAAGGAGAAGAGTACGGTCTGTATTCTTAAACCATATGGAGAAGATTGTATGCAGTCCCTTTGAAGCCATGCGTATGGAAAAGGAATTGGAATTGTTAGCAGAACTTTTTCAGTGGCTGGATGGAAAAATCCGAATCGTGATGGAAGCAACAGGGATTTATCACCTCCCGATTCTTACTTTCTTTCAGGGGAAAGGTTATTTCATAGCAGTCGTGAATCCTTATGCAATGAAAAAATACGCCAAAGACAACAGTATTAGAGGAGCAAAAACAGACAAATTGGATTCTATAACAATTGCTAACTATGGGATTGATAAGTGGTTCAAACTTCAAAAATACGAAAGTGATGAAGAAATATATGTTGAATTAAAACTGTTAGGCCGCCGATACCGGCATTACATGGAGCTGCATGTAATGGCTCTTCAGGAATTGATACTTGTTTTGGATTATACAATGCCTGGAATCAAAAAGTTATTGAAAAGCTGGAATGAAGCGAATAACAAAGATAAGCTCAGTGATTTCGTGGATGTGTTCTGGCATTTTGATACGATCACTTCTATGAGTTGGGAAGATTTCCTGTCTGCCTATCTGGAGTGGGCACGGGAAAGGAAATACCATCAGAACCAATCCAAATCAACAGAAATCTATGAGTTGGCATCTAATGGTATTCCTACGCTGGTTTCCAGCACTCCATCAACCAAAATGTTAGTACGGGAGACAGTATCTGTATTAAGGATCATTGACAGTTTCTTATCCCATATCTTAGCACGAATGAAGGAACTTACAAAGACGTTACCTGAATATTCAACAGTGCGGGTCATGGGAGGGGTAAGAGATGTTCTTCCGCCAAAACTTATAGCAGAGATTGGTGATGTAAGAAGATTCCATAGCGCAAAAGCACTTACAGCATATGCCGGCATTGATCCGCCGCCATACGAATCCGGGCAATTCGTTGGAAGTAATCGGAGGATAACTAAAAGGGGTTCCTCTACGCTTAGGAAAGTTGGATATGAGATAATGAGGGTTTTGAAGAGCCATAAGGAGCCAGAGAATCTAGCAGTCTATCGGTATATTTTGAAAAAAGAATCTGAAGGGAAGAATAAGAAACTTGCTAAAATCGCTGGATTAAACAAGTTTTTGAGGATTTATTATGCAAGAGTAAACGAATTGTATTCATAAAGAAAATATCCTGAATAAAGGCATATAGGCTGGTAAATAGAAACCAGCCTTTTTAGGATGCCTAAGAGCAACTTAATTTTAAAAATTTAAAATTTTCAGCTTTTATAAATACTGCACAAAAAATTACATCAAAAATTCTAAATTTTTGTTTGTCTATTCCAAAACCATGCAGGATTGATAATTGTGAATATTGCACAATAGGTAAACCACAACAAGGTTTCAGCAGTTGAAATCCACAAGTCTGTATACAGGGAATTTCCTTTATCCCCCATCTGTAACGCATTCTGTATACAAATTGATTTCCAAAATGTAGACGCTGAAAGCCTTACCAGTATTGAATAATCCCTTTCTGTATACCTGTCTGTAATGGCTGTCTGGCGGTGAAATCGTCGCCGAAATGCCCGTGCAGTATGGACAAGCCCTATTGCACGGGCATATGTGTGCGTGTTGAAAAAAGGGGGAGAATCATTGAAAAATACAATAATTCCTTGAGAAATAAAAGCTTTAGTGGGTATAACTAAAAAAATCCATTTTGCTATAAAAGTATGCCGAAAAATGTATACAAACAGAGGATTATCCAATGCTGGCAAGGCTTCCAGCGTCTACAGGGTGTTTTTTCTGCATACAGAATTGTAGACAAAAATATATAATTACCGGAATAATTACAGGAAACCACACCCAATTATTCCAGGCAAAAATCAAACAGGAACCTCCGTCAAGAGATTCCTGTTTTTTTATGCATACCTATATCCTGTTTTCTTATCTTTCGTCGCATGGCAATTCTTACATTCTAACCAAGTTTCGGCTACTTCGAATGAGGAACTTCCGTGGCCTTGTTCACCGTTCATCATAGCGTTGATGTTATGTTCATTCCAGCCTTCTCGACTATCGAATGTCAATCCGCAAGAACATGCAATTTTATACCCTACAACCTTCTCTTTCCCAACCCATTTATGCTGACACTCAATAGGTTTCGGAGCCGGACCTGGCTTACTCGGTTTCCTGCTATCTTTGACAGTAACCTTACAAGTCAACGTCTTTGTGCCAACCTTTGCCCTTATCACAACAGAGCCTTTCTTCTTCGCAACGACCTTTCCGCTCTTGCTTACCGTTGCAACTTTTTTGTTGCTGGTATACCATGTCACTTTCTTTCCATAAGTATTTGCTACTTTAAGCTGGACAGCAGGATTTGTCTTTTTATTCGTGATAGTCAGCGTCACTTTGCTTTTATTCAGCTTTGGTGCCGGCTCTGTGACTGTCACCTTGCATTTATAAGTCTTTTTATTTATTTTTGCTGTGATAGTTGCAGAGCCTTTCTTTTTGGCGGTCACTTTACCGTTTTTCGATACAGTAGCGACTTTCTTATTAGAAGTTGTCCATTTGGCTTTCTTTTTTGTTCCAGTGACCTTTAGCTGATAGGATTTCTTCACGTTTACGGTGATTTTCGTCTTGTTCAGCTTTGGATTTGCTTTCGCCTGTGCTGTCACAGGCATAGCCAGCGTCAAAGCCATAGCGAAAATGATTACAGTTGTGATTGATTTTTTGATGATGTTCTTCATAATGATTCCCCTTTCTTTGATATATGCAAAAATTTCATTTTTGTGAAAATCTTCTCGTTTTCGATAGGATTCTCCTTAACACGAATTATACTCTATGTTTTAGGCATAGTCAACAGATTGAGCATGGTATGATTTTTAGAAAGTCGAGAGGAGATTTTCACATGATTTCGTATCAGCCCTTTTACAATACCCTTTTGCAAAAAGGCATTACAGAATATGCCCTTATCTTTAAGCATGGCGTTCCGGCGAACACGTTACACAGAATGAAACATGGAAAAGACATTACAACAAAAACTCTGAACCTGCTTTGTGAAATATTAGAATGTCAGGTGTCAGACATATTAGAATACAGAATAGAAGATAATTAAAGGCAGGGCGGTTGATTCTTGATATAATCAGCATACTCTACCTTTTTTTGTGAAATTTTCCATTCAAAGAATTTCAGAACATCCCCATTTTCCACATTTACAAATTCATCCGTCCATTCTTTTATCATGCCAACAAATTTCTCATTATCAATATTTGTCCACGGATTGGGGGTTTCAGCAATGCCATACAAACGTGCGAAAAGCATTGCGGATTCTAAATATTTTTCATTCATAGTATCAGTTCCTTTCTTTTTTGCTTTTGCACCCGATTCCTTAATTATAACTTATCGCCATAGATACCGAACAGGAAAAAAGAGATACCGTGCCGGGTCAACAAAAGCAGGGGATTCAAAAGGGAGTGCAACGCCCCCTTTGCAAATTATCGAAATTTATTTCGATGTAATTTGCTACAGCGGACGCAAAGAGATACCTTTTCGGGGAAGTCAAAACCTATCGGAAATAACTGCACAACCTAGCAAAAAACGGAACATAAACGGAGAAAAATACAGAAAATTTTTTCAAAAAACACTTGACAGAGGGGTTGCATTATCAAAATTATGATTTATCATTAAGATATAACAAGTAAGAAATGAGGTGATTAACATTGGATATTTGAGTTTTGACACAAGCCAAAAGATTCATTTTTCTGGAAGATACACGAGTACAAAAACAAGTAAAACAGGTTATGGCGGTATTATTGGATATATCAGGCATATTGACAGAGGTACAGATAAAATGAATGGTTGTGAGGTACAGCATAGCAACCCCGACATTAATTCTGACCTCACATTAGAAAACGAATCCTATTACAAGGATGAAAATGGACAATGGCAGGAAACAAGCCATTCAAAAGATATGGCAGACGCTATTCACAGACGTGTTGAATACGCAAAAGAGCATGGGGCGAGAATCTCCGCTAAGGGAAAAAATGATACCGTGGTTGTCCGTCCATTAGTAGTCCAACTTGATAATGATTCTATTGCTGAACATGAAAACACTTGGATGTGGGATGTGATTGCAATTTTGGAAGAACAGTTTGGAGCAGACAATATCACTGGTTTTTCAGTTCACAAGGACGAAACGAATCCTCACTTACATATTTGTTTTGTCCCTTGCCATGAATTACAAAAAAATGATGAAATCAAATGCACGATTTCACAAACCAAATTTTTTCGGAATCCAAAACAATTAGCCGGATTACATAAACAAATCCGAAAAGAATTACTGAAAAGGAATTATAACATTGAATTAGAAAACAAGCCCATTGATGAACACCTCGCCGGGTATTATGACAAAAACGGTGAGTGGCACCAACAAGGCTTAACACCAGACCAGCTCAAAGAGCTGTCTGATAGAGAATTTAGTTTAAGAATGGAGGCAATTAACATGAAGTATAGACAGAGTGAACTGGACATGATTGAAAAAACAATTTATGGATTGAGGGAAAAAGCTAAAATCCAGCAGGAAGAATTAGAAAAAGAACGTGTGGCAATGAACACGCAACAGGCAGCATTGGAGCGCGAAAAAGCGGACGTGCAGACACAATTAAAAGCCATTGAGGAAGAAACAGCAAAAGCAAAAAAAATGGAATCAGATGCGGAGGAAATGCTCCAAAAAGCATATGACGCAATCAATGTCTGTTATGAGATTCTTTCAGAAGAAAAGGGCTTAGAAGATAATTTCTTAGAGTTTATTGGGAAGCAAGACAGAAAGACAGGAAAGCATAACCGTAGAAATATCGAAAAATGGTTTGAACTCTTTAAAAAACACTGTTGGGATAATAGAACCGTCCAAAGGCTGGAAGCATTGGAGATTCGGGAACAGCGTTTAAAAATGGCAGACACAAAGATTGGCAACGTTACAACAAATACGTTTCCGACTAGAACTGGCTACAATTTTTCAGCATAGGTCGTTAAAAGCAAACATGGTCTGCGATACGGAGTATCGCAGATCATGTTTGTTTACGCAATGCTCAAAGCACATAAAAATCAAGCCTTTCTCCTGCTGTCAGCCGATGGCATACTGTTTGGATGATTTGCCACCGACTTTCTTGGAACCGTATTTCTGCCGGATTTCATCAAGTGATACTTCTCCCTTATGGTATCTCACATAATCGCCAAAATGCCACGTCCACGCCTTTTTCTTAGGCGCAAACTTAAAGCCCAGCTCTTTGAGCCTGTCTTTATAAGCGAAACAGTCAAAGCACCATATCCAGTTGCCTATCAATTCAATTTCCATGTTATACGATATAATCGTATTTATGACCGCCTTAAAAGCGTCATTCTCGGCTTGATAATCATACTTAGGGGTTTCCTTGTCTGCGTGCTTTTCTTTGCTTAGAACGTCAAATAAGCGGTCATATTCTGCATTGATTTCCTGTGTGATTTCCACACTGCCGCCCTCATTATCGGGATGATATTTTTTCAACAACTCTCTGTACTTTTGACGCAATTCTTCAACTGTTTTTACTCCTGCAAAATATTTATTCATTCGGTCATGCTCCTTTTTAAAAAGCACCCGACTATTTATTTCACAGATTAGAAAAGAGCGTAAATGCAAAAAGAAATACAGGAAAAAAGTGAACCTCCCGGCTCACTTTTCCACACTGTAAATTTTATATCATGTTAAAATACTGAAACGCCGCCACAATCGCTTTTTCTTTCTCCGGCGGGCATTTCGGCACATGGCTTTTATTTTCGCCCATATTATAATTCAGACGCTTTTCAATACCGCACTTGTCTTTTATCTGCGCCACATACAAAGACGATACCTTTAAATCATACTCTGATTTTATCCATTCTTTGATTTCCGTATAAGTTGCACAGCCTTTTACGTCTTTCAAATACTCGCTGTCTTTCGGCTCATAATCAACATACGCATAGACTGTTTCGGCGGTGTTACTATTTCCTACCCAAAAGGACGCACGTCTCCACATGCACTGTGCCCGGAAAAAGGTCTACACACACCATACGCTCCACCTTATACCCTCTCCCCTGCAACATTTCCAAATCTCTTGCAAAGCTGGTCGGCTTACATGCAATGTACACCATTCTTTCTACACCGAAATCAATAATTTTCCGAAGAGCTTTCGGATTCACACCATCTCTCGGCGGATCTAACACAATAAGATCCGGCACTTCTCCCAGCTCATCAATCACTTTCAATACATCTCCTGCCCAGAATGTACAGTTATCAAGTCCATTAAGTCTGGCATTGTCTTTGGCGGCTTCTACAGCCTCCTCGACAATCTCAACCCCCACTACCTTTCCAGCAACTGGAGCCAATATCTGAGCAATGGTTCCCGTTCCACTGTACAGATCAAAAACCACCTTATCTTTTGTCTCACCAATATACTCTCTTGCCTTCTCATACAATACCTCAGCCCCCAGAGAATTGGTCTGGAAGAAAGAAAATGGCGTAATCTTGAATTTAAGTCCTAACAATTCTTCATAGAAATAATCCTTGCCGTAAAGAATCTTCGTACCCTCGTCTTTTACTACATCTGCTACGCTATCGTTACAAGTATGTAGGATTCCGACAATTTTCCCTTCCAAAGAAAGAGCTTTTAAAGACTCGCTCCAACGGTTCAAATCTGCCTCCAACACGTAAGGCTCTTGAGCCGTGGTCACGAGATCAATCAGGATTTCTCCTGTCTTTACCGCTTTACGGACAAGCAAATGTCGAAAATATCCCTCATGTCTCATGCGATGATAATATGGTAAACTGCTCTCTCTTGCCCATGCCAGCGTTGCTTTTAAAATCTTACGGTAGTCTTCATCCACAATCTGACACTGCTCTACATTTACAATATCATGAAAACTTCCTCTCTTATGCATACCAAGAGCAAGCGGACCGTCCTTATACTCATCCCCAAACGAAAATTCCATCTTATTGCGGTACGCCTGTTTCAGAGGACTTTCAATAACGCCCTCCCATACATAATCTCCTTCCACCGCCTTGTCCATCATAGTTCTAATCTGAGACTCTTTCAGACGAACTTGTTCTTCGTAAGGCAGATTCTGATAGGTACATCCACCACACGCTCCAAAATGTGGACAGATAGGCGTTATTTCTACCGGAGTTTTTTCAAGAACTTCTAAAATTCTTCCTTCTGCTTTCTCTTTTCTCACTTTATTTACTGAAAAACGGACTTTTTGTCCCGGAAGTCCATTTTTTACAATTACACTCTTCTCCTCTTCCTGCAGGAATACCTTCCCTTTATTCGGAAAATCTACAGATTCTATCACGCCTTCGTATATCTGTCCCTTTTTCATATGCTCCTGTTCCTTCCTGTCATTTTATCATTTACCAATCTTGGCACTTTGCAATAAGAATCGTCCCATCTCTTTCCACTTTCACATGCTCGATACTTTTTACATACTGATTAAATTGAGAATATCCATAATCATTTATCTTAAAATCCTTAAATTTCTCATATGCCTTATTTCCAAGTGTACTAAGCTCAATTCCATTCTTTCCAGCGTCACGAACCATCCTCAAAACATAGTTATCTACGTCCGCCTTTTGCCTTCTGTCTTCTTTTAATGTCACAGCCACATAATTACCTTTTTTCTGGAGTTCAATTTTCTCAAACTCTTCTAAAAATTTAGACAACATATTGTATCCGTAACTGCGTACATCAAAATCCGGATAAAGACTTACAAGACGGCTTCCCACTTCTCCAAGACCTGTCTGCCTATTATCATCCTGGTTTTCCAGAATCATCTTGATAATCTCTTCTTCAATCTTCTCCTTTTTCAGCGAATCACTGGAATTTTCTGCCGCTCCCGGCGACTGTTCATTTAACAGATTTTCTAAAATGGTAAACTTATCACACGCCTTTCGAAATGGTTCTGGAGTTTTGTTTTCTCCCATTCCGATAACCATTTTCCCACTTTCTCTTAACCTGCATACCAGTCTTGTGAAATCACTGTCACTTGATACAATACAGAAGCCGTCCACGTCTTTGGTATACAATATATCCATTGCGTCTATGATCATGGCAGAATCTGTTGCATTTTTACCTTGAGTATAGCTGAACTGCTGTATCGGAGTGATAGAATTTTTCAAAAGTTCTTCTTTCCAGCTTGCATTATGCGTACTCGTCCAGTCACCGTAAATTCTTTTGTAAGTGATGTTTCCATAACGGGATAACTCCGTCAAAATCGGCTTAATATATTTTGCCGATACATTATCTGCGTCAATAAGTAACGCAAAATACTGTCCTTCCATACAATCTCCTTTACCAAGAAGAAAAAAGCAGGTAGGAGACCTCTATTACATCAAATAGGCTTCTCACCTGCTTCTCTTCATCTTCTTACTTTTTAAACTATGTTTCTAAACCTGATCTTCGTCATTGAAGAAATCGTCATCGAAATCATCCTCGAAATCTTCTTCAAAGTCTTCCAGATAATCCGGTGTAAAGAAACAATATACTGCATAAGAGATTGCTGCAATTGCGGCTACAGCTCCAACAATAGCCAATCCCCAAAGGACTGTCTTGCACTGCTTATCCTCTTCTTTTTTATTTACAAGATCGTTTAATCTTGTTGCCGCAATAATTTCTTCTACTTTACTCATGCTGCCACATCCTTTCTTTCAAAATAAGTTCAGATATTTCTTTTTATTATAACACCTGTTCTCTAAGATTACTACTCATTTTATTGAAAATCTAAAGTTTCTTGTAACTATTCAGCCATGCACTGATATAGCAGACAGGATGTGCAAGCTTGCTTGCAGCAGACTGTATGATATAATCAGCATATGGCGTTTAGCCATAAACGAGAGTTTTAGCTGCAAAAGCAGCGTAAAAGACTGTGTAACAGTCAAAACTCGAGTTGTTATGGCTGAATAGTTGCGCAGCTGCGAATAACGCAAGTTGAACTGTTACAGTTTATTTGTAAAATATCGTTTCTATAACTTCTGCAATTTTGCAAACATTGCAAACATCTTTTTCACGCCTGCACTGTCAAAATCCACAGTAACCTCATAGTCTCTGCCACCTGACACAATATGCTGAACCGTACCTTCTCCAAACTTCATATGACGTACGCGATCGCCTTCTGCATATTCCGGACCATCTTTCGAAAGACTTCCAAATGATTTTGTTCCCGCAAAGGGACTGCTCTGAAATGTCTTTTTCGCCTGCGTGTAGGCACTTTTTCTTACAGGTGCTTCTGTCTCTTTGTCGAATAATGCTCCTGTAGACAGTAATTCGACAGGAATCTCTTTCAAAAAACGGGACATCTTATTATACTGCGTCTCACCCCGAATCATTCTTCGTCTTGCACAAGTAAGCGTCAGTTCTTCTTCCGCCCTTGTAATTCCCACATAACAAAGTCTTCTTTCTTCTTCTACTTCCTCCGGATCATCTGATGTGATCGTCATATAACTTGGGAATAAACCATCTTCCATTCCTGCCAGATAGACTCTCGGAAATTCCAAGCCTTTCGCACTGTGCAATGTCATAAGCACCACATAATCTGTGTTCTCATCCAGACTATCAATATCTGCTACAAGAGCTACCTCCTCCAAAAATCCACTGAGTGTGGCAGGTTCATTATTCTCTTCACAAGTTTCTTCATAAGTGGCGATCTTGCTTTTTAACTCGTCGATATTTTCAATTCTCGCCTCTGCCTCCACCAAATCTTCCGCCTGCAAACTCTCAATATATCCGGTTTCATCAATGATTTCCTGCATGAGATCAGAAATACTCATCTCTCTGGCATCTGCTTTAAAATGCTCAATCAACGCCACAAACGACTCCAACTTTGCCGCGCCTCTTCCGATATTCGGAATCAAATCCACTGTTCGAAGAGCATCGTAAAATCCAATCTCATAGGCAGACGCATAATCCTGCACCCGGTTAATACTCGTAAGACCAATTCCCCGTTTTGGAACATTGACAATTCTACGCACTGCCAGGTCATCTTTTCCATTATCCACTGTCTTCAAATAAGATAACAAATCCTTAATCTCACGTCTTGCATAGAAATTAATACCGCCCACAACTTTATATGGAATATTAGCTGTCACAAATTTCTCCTCAAACATACGAGACTGGGCATTAGTTCTATACAATACAGCGTTGTCATTGTATGTACATTTTCCTTTAATCACATGGTTTTGAATATCCTCTACGATATATTCCGACTCATCATAGGCTGTATCAAACTGACGAAACTGAAGTTTTTCTCCTGCTCCTTTATCCGTCCAAAGCGTTTTACTTTTTCTGCCAAAATTATGGCGAATCACAGCATTTGCCGCATTTAAAATATTTTCCGTAGAACGATAGTTCTGCTCCAGCTTAATTACTTTGGCATCCTCAAAAAACTGTTCAAAATTCAAAATATTTTTGATATTTGCCCCTCTGAATTTGTAAATAGACTGATCATCGTCTCCAACCACACACAAATTCCTGTACTTTGCGGCCAGAAGGCGTACTAATTCAAACTGTACAGTGTTCGTATCCTGGTACTCGTCCACCATGATATAGCGAAATCGCTCCTGATAATAATTCAGTACGTCCGCCTGCGTCTGAAACAACTGTACCGTCTTAATCAATAAATCATCAAAATCTAGTGCGTTATTGGCTTTCAGTTGCTTTTCATATTCCTCATAAACTTCTGCAATCTTACGTTTGGAATAATCCCCTCCTGCATTCAAACGGAATTCCTCTGGCGTTATCAACTCATTTTTCGCCTGAGAAATCACCGAAAGAAGCATACGTTCCTTGTAAATTTTTGTATCAATCTGCAAAAGCTTACACACATCTTTCATTAATGTCTTCTGATCGTCTGTATCATATATTGTAAAATTTGTGTCATATCCAAGCAGTTCGATGTGACGTCTCAAAATCCTCACACACATGGAATGAAAAGTACTCACCCAGATGCTCTCCGCACCAAAGCCCACAAGCGAATCCACTCGTTCTCTCATCTCTCCCGCTGCTTTATTGGTAAATGTAATCGCCAGAATATTCCATGGATTAATTCCTTTTTCCTCTATCAAATATGCAATTCTATGCGTCAAAACTCTGGTCTTACCAGAGCCCGCACCCGCAAGAATAAGAAGCGGACCATCGGTATAATAGACCGCCTCCTGCTGTGGTTCATTTAATGTATCGTAAATACTCAAAACCTGTTATTTCCTTTCTCTAGCCATCAATCATCATCTTAATGATCTCTTCATTTGTCTCTTTCATACCGTCTTTTCCAAGACGTCCGATATTGCTGATCGTTCCCTCCACGCCTTTTGTTACAATACCATCTCCTGCATAGAACTGCTGTCCTCTCAGGAACATATTATAACCTAAAATTCCAGCATCTACAGAAGCTGCAATCTTGGCCGCACAGGAGGCTTTTGCACCATCACACACCATACCGGATACAATTGCCAGTGCATTCACAACCGTATGGATTACTTCCTCGTATCCGCCGCCACAAAGATATGCAATCCCCGCTCCTGCAGCGGCTCCTGCGCTGACTGCTCCACAGTAAGCAGACAATCTTCCAATCCCTGTTTTCTGGTGAATGGCAGTTAAGTTTGAAAGCACCAGTGCACGATATGTTTTCTCTTCGTCCGCATCAAATTCCTTGGCATATTCCAGAACTGGAAGTGAACAAGTCATACCTTGATTTCCGCTTCCAGCATTGATGATAACCGGAAGTTCGCAGCCATTCATTCTGGCATCAGAACCTGCTGCCGCTCTTGCTTTCGCTCTTGTTCTCACATCGTCTCCATAAGTATCTAACAACACACTGCCAATATTCGCACCGTAATTACCTTTCATTCCTTCATCCGCAATCGCCGTATTGTATTCAATCTGACGTCCAATCACTTCTCGAATATCCTCAATGTCTACCATATTAATAAACTCCCAGATTGACTCCATATCCAGAAGACTCCGGTCTGTCAATCCCTCTTCTTTTTCACCCTCTACTGGAATTTCCAACAGTTTTTCACCGTTTTTCTCAACCAGTACAATATTGGTATGGTAATTAGCGATCCTTACCTTCGCATAAGAATCTCCTTTGCTTACTGTCACAAGAATCTCAAAAGTAATTCCATTATCCACATGTTCTACTGTAATTTCTGTATTTTTCAGAAATGTAACCATCTGTGCAATCTCTTCTTCTGAAACCTCTGCAATAACTTCCAGCTCTTTTTCTGCCTTTCCCGCAATAATACCAGCCGTAGCTGCCGCCGGAATTCCTTTCAGATGATTGGTATTGGGAACAATTACGCTTTTTACATTCTTAATGATGCTTCCACTTGCCTCGATTACCACTTTATCCGGAATACACCCTAAAACTTCTCTTGCCTTTGCCGCTGCATATGCAAGGGCGATAGGCTCTGTACATCCCATTGCCGGCACCAGCTCCTCCTTTAAAATCTGGACATATGCCTGGTATTTTTCATCTGTTTTTTTCACTTTCTTACCTCCTAAATCCGCACATTCCATAGTTGGGGCTTTTGACCCCTACCATCTTTTATTTAGTATAGCATATCTTTCATTTCTCCGCACCTGAAAACTCGCCTTTAACAAATATTCAGAAAACTTACTGCTTGTCATCTGGTTTTGAATACTATATAATAGTTATTTATAGATACAAATTAAGACATACATTGAGGTGATCACATGACAATTGATACAAAAGATATGCTGAACAGCATTTTATCAAGCATTGCACGTATAGACTATATCAAATCAGAGGACATTCCAAATATCGGTCTGTATATGGATCAGGTTACAACGTTTATGGAAGAAGAACTTCGCTCCACCAAGCGTTATGAGGAAGATAAAATTCTTACCAAAACAATGATCA
This sequence comes from uncultured Dorea sp., assembly GCA_910578495.1. GTDB lineage: Bacteria > Bacillota > Clostridia > Lachnospirales > Lachnospiraceae > Dorea_D. Next base: position 20,977 of record CAJTRE010000007.1, on the reverse strand, counting down.
ATAATTATGCTAAGAATAATCTTCTTCCTCCTCCGGTTAAGAAAAAATATTCCAAAGAGCATATGTTAGTGATGATTTTCATTTACTATTTTAAAAATATTTTATCTATCAAGGACATTGAAACTCTACTTTCCCCTCTGACAGAAAAATATTTCGACAAACATGATGGTTTTAATTTTACAGACATTTATGAAGAAATCTGTCAGTTCGAAAAATCAAGAATTACCGATATGCAGAAAGATATCGCCAAAACCTATCAGTCCGCCCTTGAAACCTTTCCTGATCTACCGGAAAATGAGCGTGGAGACTTGCAGACTTTTGCATTTCTGTGCAGTTTAAGTTTCGACGTATATATTAAAAAACAAATGATCGAAAAATTAATTGACGAACTTCCGGAACCGGTGCATATAAAAAAGAAAAAGTAAGGCAGTATGCCTTATTTTTTTGCTTTAAAATCCTTTACGTAATATCCGGAACTTTCCGTAACGATTGCGCATATGCTACCACTAGGAATTTTCAAGGAGGTTATGATTATGAAAAAGAGAGTTCTTGCCATGACACTTTTCATTGTCATGCTAATGACATTCGTGCTGTCAGCATGCTCTTCCAAAGAAGAAACGAACACCACGTCCAAAAACACAAAAGAAGAAACGGAAAAGGTACTTCCAGAAATGAAGAAAGTTGTTTTGAATGAAGTTGCTCACTCTATCTTCTATGCACCAATGTATGTGGCGATTGAAGAAGGATACTTTGCGGAGGAAGGAATTGATCTAGAGCTCGTAACAGGATTTGGAGCAGATAAAACTATGACTGCCGTTCTCTCTGGAAGCGCAGATATTGGCTTTATGGGGTCTGAGGCTTCTATTTACACTTACAACGAAGGCGCCAACGACTATGTTGTAAACTTTGCCCAGCTCACCCAGCGTGCAGGCAACTTCTTAGTTGCCCGGAAAGAAATGCCGGACTTTAAATGGGAAGACTTAAAAGGCAAAGAAGTATTGGGTGGCCGAAAAGGCGGTATGCCTGAAATGGTATTTGAATATATCCTGCGTCAAAACAACATTGATCCGGCAAAGGATGTAAACATTGATCAGAGCATCGATTTTGGCTCTACTGCCGCAGCTTTCTCAGAAGGGAAAGCGGATTTCACTGTAGAGTTCGAACCAGGTGCAACAACTCTCGAAAAAGAAGGCAAAGGCTATGTGGCAGCCTCTCTCGGAACTGACAGCGGATACGTTCCATATACTGCCTTTTCTGCAAAACAAAGCTTCATTAAGAAAAACCCGGAAATCATCCAAGGATTTACCAATGCGCTTCAAAAAGGTATGGACTACGTACAGTCGCACCAACCGGGAGACATTGCCAAAACCATTGCTCCACAATTTAAAGAGACTGATCTTGACACCATTACAACTATTGTAACACGTTATTACGATCAGGACACGTGGAAAGAAAATCTGATTTTTGAAGAACAAAGCTTTGATTTGTTACAGGATGTTTTAGAAGACGCCAAAGAACTTACTAAACGGGCGCCATATAACGATCTGGTAACTACCGAGTATGCCGAAAAGGCTTCGAAGTAAAGTATGGGAGGGGTGCTTCACCTTGAAGCACCCCCTCCACTGTTTCACTCATCTTATTTTTATCTATATTGCCGTTCTCACTCTTAGTAACTATTCAGCCATAACAACTCGAGTTTCGACTGTTATACAGTCTTTTACGCTGCTTACGCAGCTAAAACTCTCGTTTATGGCTAAACGCCATATGCTGATTATATCATACAGTCTGTTGCAAGCAAGCTTGCATATCCTGTCTGCTATATCAGCGCATGGCTGAATAGTTACCACTCTTACGTTCTCATTGCTCCGTCTACAGACAATATTTCTCCTGTTACATAGGACGCCATGTCGCTGGCAAGGAACAAAAACGCATTTGCAATATCCTCAGGCTCCCCGACTTTACGAAGTGGAATATTTGCAATCAAAGGCTGTATCATCTTCTCTGGAAGCGCTGCCACCATATCTGTCCTTGTAATTCCAGGCGCTACCGCATTCACACGAATATTGCTTGGACCAAGTTCTCTTGCAAGAGACCATGTCAGACCATTCACTGCCGACTTACTGGTCGGATATCCAACACCGGATGGCTGTCCACTGATACTTACCATAGAACTTGTATTTATAATACATCCACCGCCCTGCTCTCTCATATATTTTACTGTCGGCTGTATGGTGTGGAACAGTGCCTTTACATTTAAGTTCATAATCTTATCAAAATCTGCCGGATCATAATCTTCAATCTTTGTACTTTGGGAAATTCCTGCATTATTTGCCAGAATGTCAATTCTTCCGTATTTATCCTTTACCTTTTGAATGGCCTCCGCTACTGCATTTGCATCGGAAAGGTTCGGCCATGCGCCGTCTACTTTCCAGTTCGGATTTTCTGAGTTCAAAGATGTCAATGCTTTCTCCACAGTCTCTTCTCTGGAACCAAATAATACAACAGAAGCTCCGTTTTCCAAATACTTCTTCACAATTGCATAACCGATTCCTCTTGTTCCACCTGTAACAATAGCCACTTTTCCTTTTAACATACAAGTTCCTCCTTCTTTGCTGTCTATCAGTGTATTATTAATAACAATTACTAATATTATGATAACATAGTTCATCCAATATGGAAAGTTTTTTTCATTCCGTATTAAATTTTCTTCCTTTCACATATATATAAATAAAAATGTATGCAATGGAGTCTAAACATAATCATGAAACATACCATCGTGAAATTTACGGCTACACTCCTTTTATTTATCTGTGCTTTTTTTGCCGGCAGACTTGCGGCAGAAAAAACACACACCGCCTCTTCTGAATCTATCCTTCCATCAGTTGATAACTGGGGACTTAGTTTTCAAGAAGAAGGCAAACCACCAGTTGCCAACGCCTCCTTTGATGAACTCAAAAAATACAACGCATACTATGCAGAAGACACAAAAGAAAAAGTGCTTTATCTTACATTTGACTGTGGATTTGAAAATGGAAATACAGAAAATATCCTAAACGCTTTGAAAAAACATAAAGTACCCGCGACCTTCTTTGTTGTAGGAAATTATTTGACAGACAGCCCTGAATTTATAAAGCGCATGGAAAAGGACGGACATATCGTAGCAAACCACACTTACCACCATCCGGATATGTCCAAAATCTCTACGAAAGAAGCTTTTGAAAAAGAACTAAGAGATGTAGAAACTGAATACAAAAAAATAACAGGAAAAGAAATGACAAAATTCTATCGGCCGCCACAGGGAAAATACAGCACCGAAAATCTACAGATGGCAAAGGACTTCGGATACTCCACCTTTTTCTGGAGTCTCGCTTACGTTGACTGGTATGAAGATAAACAGCCCACGAAAGAGGAAGCCTTTGACAAACTTCTTGGACGTATTCACCCAGGTTCTATCGTACTTTTACATAATACTTCTAAGACAAATGGAGAGATTCTGGATGAACTTCTCACCAAATGGGAAGATATGGGTTATACGTTTAAATCCCTGAATCAGCTTGCAAACTGATTCAGGGATTTCCCTGCTAAAATCACAAATAACTACACATGCAGCTTTTTATGCATCTCTTCTTTAAATTCCTTCCCTTTAAAAAACACTAACGCCGCCAAAAATAGAAAACTTAATCCTACACAAAGAACTGCCGGAGGACGTACTGTAATTATTTTCACCAACATCAGAAACAACGGCAGAAGCATTCCATATACGGACGCCATGACATAGTAAATCATATACTCTCGTGCTGAATGAGACTGTACCTTGGAAATAATCAACATAGAAACCTGAACTAGCAGGCACATTAATGGAAGCACATAATTTACAGACCAACCAAGCCATCCAAAAATCTCATCCCACGCAATACAGATGATCGTCACAAGAATCAACTCCCACATCACACTTTTCAGCAGGTTATAGCGTTTTGAATACCCAGTAAACAGCACCGCCCACATACATCCTATCCCTCCGGCAACCGTAAGCGACCATAGACTATCCGGCATAAAAATGACATTTGCCATCACCGCAAAAACAGCCGTCATTACACAGCCAAAGGAAAATCCTTTAAAGAATTTTCTTCCTTCATAGTTCGGTTTAACCTCTTCCGGATAATCCGGTTCCAATACATGAATTTTTATTCCTAATTCTTTCAAAAGACGGTAAAAATTTCTCTGAATATTGGAACTGTCATATCTGGACGTAAATCCAAATGTAAGCACATCTCCATAAGAACATACGCAAAGTTCTGTCCTTGGCGTACTTGTATATACACCAAATCTCTCGATATACATCTCGTATTCTTTCGGCATCTTTACCGCACTCATATTAGAAAGCACCGCCGTCACTTCGCTTTCTGCCATCTTTGCACCCATCTTGATGCATGGGTTCTTCAATATCAAAGGAGCCCATTTAAGTACCTTGTGTTTCTCAAATGCGATAGTTTCATTCATGCGACCGGCAACTTCTTCTTTTGTAAGATGATCCTCAAAATACTGCTTTACCACTTTCAGCACGTCCTCAAAACGATCCTCTCCCTCGCCAAATTTATATCCCGGCTCAATATAGCTAAAAAAATTAAGCATCGAATCTGATGGAAAAATCTTTCTTAAATTTACCGGAACCATCAACACTACTGGCTTTTTCTCCTGCATTCTGGACATTTCTTCGTGAATGGCATAAATAAATGCCGCCGTAAGAAGAACCGTCATAGACGTCTCGTATTTTCTTGAAAGTTCCAAAAGTTCTGTTACAGACGCAGTTGCCTCCATAACTTTCAATTCATCGTATTCTTTTCTTGATTTTTTAATCTGATATGCCTTAATCTTTTGTTTTTTCCGCTTCGGAAGATCTGGATTATAATATTTACTGAAACTATCATCTTCTTGATCCTGTACCGTTAACATCTGACCAGATAAGACAACATCCGCAAGCCCCTCTTCCTGATGCGAAAGATACAGATAACTTTTCACCAATTCCCGCAAAAATTCTGTTGCGCCCGTTCCGTCTGTCAGTGCATGGAACACTTCAAAATTAATACGATTTCTATAGTAAGTCACCTCAAATAAAAGTGTCTTTTTATCCCTCACATACAGACTGCTGCAAGGCTCTTTGTACTCTTCTTTCACCACCGGGCGCAGTTCACTCTTCTCCAGATAATGCCAGAATAATCCTTTTCTCATTCTGGATAAAAATACGGGATACTTCCGAATCGTCTCATTCACAGCCGTCTGTAAAAGTGTACCGTCAACTTTCTCTCTCAAAACACAATAAAAGCGAAATACTCTTGTGTCTTTCGGACTGCTGGCAGCCGAAAACATCTTTGCCGCATTATCCAGATTTCTCCAATATGCGCGGTTCTGCTCAAACATAATCCGAATCCTCCTCTAAAAAATGGTTGATCAAATCAAAACTTTCTTTCACATGATAATATTTTATTCCCAACGCAAAATATCCGTGAAGGGCGTCTTTGATTCTATGGATTTCCACTCGATTTCCTGCTTCTTTCAATCTCTTTCCGTACCTTTCCGCTTCATCTCTTAGCGGATCGTACTCAGCAGTCAATATCAGCGTCCGAGGCTGATTACTGTAATCTGTCTCCAACAAGGGTGCAAAATATTTATTCTCCTTATCGTCTTCACTGGACGCATAAAAATTAATATAATCCCTCATCTTTCCCGAAGTCAGCAGATAATCGCTCCCATACTTTTGAACGGATGGAAACGGCGATTTCTCACTGTAATCCCAGTATAATGCCGGATAGATCAAAACCTGTTTCTTGGGATGAAACTCTCCTCTATCCCTCGCCATCAGAGAAATGGCCGCAGCAAGATTACCGCCCGCACTATCTCCCATCAGTACAATATCATCTGACGCCTTATGAAAAATATTACGGTTCGTATAAACTGTTTTTGCTGCTGCGTAGCAATCCATCAGCCCCGTCGGAAATTTGTGTTCCGGTGCAAGCCTATAGCCTACGGATATGACCATGTGATTCGTCGCCTGCGCCATTCTGGCACACACACGCTCATAATTATCAATACTTTCCGTCACCCAGCCGCCGCCATGAAAAAATAATATGACCGGCAAATCTTCCGGCTCCCCCTCCTTCGGCAGATAAATGCGCACTGGAACTTCATAATCTTCGTTATAAATCTGATAATCCACAGTCTTATAAAAAATCCGCATAGGATCAATTGCCTTGATATTTGCCAGATGTCTCGCCGCCTCCACTTCAATCCCGTCAAAAGATAACGCTTTCAACACCTTTCGCATAGATTTATTAATTGGCATAACATTCTCCCATTCTCTCTAATTATATACTTTGCATGACCATTTAGCGGATATATCCTTCATTGTATGCTTTAATTTTACTAAATGCATACAGTTCCGTAAAGGTTGCCATATAATATGGACTCACATAGAAAATTCCGACCAGCCCACACGTAATGGCGCTTAACAACATCCATCCAAAGAACGACAGGGATAAAATAAAAGCATCCCATTTCTGTCCCTTCATCATGCGCTTACTTAAATCTAATACATCCCGTCTGTCCATCGTCGGATTCTCTGCCAGAATATATGGAACCATCAGATACTCATAAGACTTGATAATTCCCGGAATAATCAACAGTAACGACCACAAAAACACAGATAGACTTCTAAAAAACATCGTCTTCATAATGTTACTGTATCGTCCTTTCTTAAATCCGTCAAAAATCATGCCTACCGGCGGCGTACAGCTCCGATTCTGGATAAAAAACATCTTACCGCCAACTTCAATCACATTAAATACAAAAATACTCAAAACAATTATGAACGCAAAAACACAAAAGAAGACGACAGCGAAAACAATCAGAAACAACTTTTGCTCAGTCTCATACTCAAAATAACCTCCGTCCAAATAATCTCTGTCCAGATAATCTCCGTTGAAATTATAATTATAAAAATAATCTATGTCTCCTATATCTTCTATGTCTCTAATGTCTCGTTCTTGAGAAAAGCTAGCGCCTATATTCCCAAAACCTCCCACATTCCCATTTCCCAGCAAGGCAAGAAGAAAAGCGGCCACCACACACACCCAGTAATTCTTTCGAAACAGTTTTTTAGCATTTCCTTTCAGCATTGCCCTTGTCCATCTCTCGTTCATAAATACTCCTTTCTATGCTTTCGCATTTTCCATCTGCTCATTTAAATCATTCAAATATACCCACCGCTCCATCTTTTCTTCTAACTGCTGCCCTATCGTTTCTTTCTCTTCCATCAGCTCATTTAATTTTGCCGAGTTAGAAGTATTTGCCATAATCTCACTTTCCAAACGTTCTATCTTACTTTCCAATACAGCAATATCTTCATCAATTGTCTCAAATTCTCTCTGCTCTTTGAAGGTAAATTTAAGTTTTTTCTCTCTTTGCTTCCATGTATCTTTGGATGAATTTTGATTATTTTTTTCTTTATTTGTAAACTGTTTTATTTCTTTTGACTTGTTTTCTATTTCTTTACGAATCAAGTAATCAGAATATCCACCCTCAAACTGACAAATCTTCCCGTCACCCTCAAATGAAAAGAGACGGCTCACCGTACGATCCAGAAAATACCGGTCATGAGATACGATAATAATAATACCATCAAAACTATCCAAATAATCTTCCAATATCGTCAATGTCTGAATATCCAAATCATTGGTCGGCTCATCTAAGATCAATACATTCGGCGCGCTCATAAGGATACGCAGAAGATATAGCCTTCGCTTCTCTCCACCTGACAATTTTTCAATCTTTGACCACTGCAGGGTTCCATCGAACAAAAACCTTTCCAACATCTGAGACGCTGTTATCCTGCTTCCATCTGCAGTCCGGATATATTCTCCCATTTCTTTTACATAGTCAATGACTTTCTCTGATTCATCCATGTACTCATTTTCCTGTGAGAAATAGCCCATACGAATTGTCTTCCCTATCTCTATCGTTCCGCTATCCGGCTTTACGATTCCATTCATAATCTTAAGAAGAGTTGTCTTCCCACATCCATTCGGGCCAATGATACCGATACGGTCATTTTTCAAAAAGATGTAATTGTAATCTTTTATCAAATTCTTATTGCCATATGACTTGGAAATATTCTCAAGTTCTATCGTCTTATTCCCCATGCGGGAGGCTGTAGATTCTAAGAGCACTCTCTTTTCTTCCTGTATGTCTTTCATCTCCTGCATCGCCTTGATACGGTCAATATGAGCTTTTTGTTTCGTACTTCTGGCTCTTGCCCCTCTTCTAAGCCACTCTAACTCTATCCGCAGCAGACTCTTTCTCTTCCTCTCTGTGGCGAACGCTATATTCTGGCGTTCCTCTTTTAACTCCACAAATTTTGCATAATTACCTGGATAACTATAGAGTGCCCCTTGATCTACTTCCACAATCCGGTTGACTACTCGATCCAGAAAATATCTATCATGAGTAACCATAAGAATCGCACCACGAAACTGAATCAAGTATTCCTCCAGCCACTCGGACATAGCGTTGTCCAAATGGTTCGTTGGCTCATCCAGTACAAGTATATCTGCCGTCGTTAACAGAACGTTTATAAGAGCAATCCTTTTTTTCTGTCCCCCCGACATATGTGCTGCTTTCTCATCATAATCAGTAAATCCAAGCTGATTAAGCATAGATTTCGCCTCTGCTTCTATTGTCCAACGATTCAATTCATCTACATTTCCCTGAACTGCCGCCTGAAGAACACTTAGCCCTTCTGTAAATACCGGAGTCTGGGGAAGATAGCAAATCTTAATTTGATTCCCCATACTGATTTTGCCGGAATCATAATGCTCAATCCCTGCAGCAATTTTTAAAAGTGTAGACTTTCCCATACCGTTGACACCGATCACACCGATTTTTTCATTCTCATTTATACTAAATCCCACATGATCTAACAGCACTTTATCGGTGTAAGATTTTGTTATATTTTCCATTGTCAATAAATTCATAATATTAATCCTTATATTGGGTAACAGTTCAGCCATAGTCTGCAAAACAAACGAATCATGCTTGCATGAATGAGTGTATTTTACCGACTATGAGCGGAGCGCCAGATTATGAGCAAAAATAGTTGCACAGCAACGAATAGCACGTTAGTGCGGTTTTGCGAATGGCGCGGGCCGAATAGTTACTTATATTGAATCCTTATATAATTTTACAATAACATATATTTCAGTATAAAGAGTACCGCCAACACATACATTAGAATGCTGATCTTTTTCTCCTTATATTTTCCCGTCAGAAGATTCAGCGTCACATAAGAGATAACTCCCATAGATATTCCCTCAGAAATACTATAAAAGAAAGGCATTGCCCCAATACAAATATAGCATGGAAGTGCTTCTGAAATATCACTAAAATCAATATTCACAACATTTGTCAGCATATAGAATCCAACTACAACAAGCGCAGGAGCTGTTGCAAAGGAAGGGATTGCAAGAAAAATCGGTGACAGGAACAAGGAAAGTCCAAATAAAATTGCAGTCGTCGTTGCTGTAAGTCCCGTTCTTCCACCTTCTGATACACCGGAAGCACTCTCCACAAAAGTTGTCGTTGTCGTTGTTCCAAGAAATGCACCTACCGTCGTTGCCACAGCATCCGCCATAAGCGCACCTTTAATACGTGGAAGTTTCCCATTTGCATCCAGCATATTTGCCTTAGAAGATACACCGATCAAGGTTCCAATCGTATCAAACATATCCACAAATAAGAAAGCGAAGATAACTACCGCAAAATTCAAAGTAAAGATGCCCGAAAAATCAAGCTTACCCAATACCGGCGCCAGACTTGGAACAGACAGACCGTTACTAAAATCCGGAAGCAGGCTGAAAAATCCAATCTCCGGATTCGGAACATACAGACCTGTAAACTGGCACATAATTCCAAGTACCCATGTGATCAGAATTCCCCACAGAATATTCCCCTTTACATTTTTAATCACTAAAATACCGGTAATTATAATGCCAACAATTGCAAGAATTACTGTAATCCCAACGTCATTAAAAGCAGCTTCCACACCATTTACCAGATTATAATTTTCCAGAGAATAGAGTTGAATCAACGTAGAACCTCCAATAACAATCTTAGCATTCTGCAAACCAATAAATGCAATAAACAGACCAATACCAACGCTGACTGCCGCTTTCAAATTATATGGAATTGCATTAAAAATTGCCTCACGCACATTCGTAAATGAAAGAATAATGAAGATAATTCCCTCCACAAACACTGCCGTCAATGCAACCTGCCATTCATATCCCATACCGAGAACGACCGTATACGCAAAATACGCATTTAATCCCATCCCCGGTGCAAGTGCAAATGGGTAATTGGAAAACACCGCCATCAAAAGCGTACCAATAAGCGCCGCCAGAGCTGTAGCCGTAAAGACTGCTCCCTGATCCATGCCTGCCGCCGCCAAAATACTTGGATTAACCGCAAGAATGTACGCCATTGTCATAAATGTTGTAATTCCCGCAAGAATTTCCGTCTTTACATCCGTATCATTTTCATGTAGTTTGAAATATTTTTCTAACATTTGACTTCCTCCTTATCTCTCATTTCCAGTTTTAAAAGAATATATTCATCATAACAAAATAGAGCCACAAAGTAAATGGCTCTATCTATTAGTTCTTTCTCTTTTATATACTTTCGCGGATTCTCTGCCTAAGCGGAAGCACCATACTAGGCGCCACTGAAAGTTCATCAATCCCCATAGCAAGGAAATCTTCTGTGAGCTCTAAGTCCGCCGCCAGCTCTCCGCAGATACCAATCCACTTTCCTTCTGCATGAGCACTCTCGGCCGCCATACGAATCATAGCAAGAACTGCCGGGTGATGGGCGTCATAGAATGACTCTAGTTTTTGATTCTGGCGGTCAATTGCCAATGTGTACTGCGTCAGATCATTCGTTCCAACGCTGAAAAAATCCACTTCCTTTGCTAGTTCATGACTAATCATAACAGCCGCCGGGGTTTCAATCATAATGCCGGTTTCTATATCTTCCTTGAAAACCACGCTCTCTTCTCGAAGTTCCTGTTTCACTTCTTCTATGACTGCTTGAATAGCACGCACTTCACTCATGGAAATGATCATCGGAAACATAATCGCAATCTGTCCGTATGCAGAAGCCCGGTAAAGCGCCCGAAGCTGTGTCTTGAATATATCCTTTCTGGTTAAACAAATACGAATTGCCCGATAACCAAGGGCAGGATTTTCTTCTTTAGCCAGTCCAAAATAATCCACCTGCTTATCTGCACCAATGTCCAGTGTACGGATGATTACTTTCTTTCCCGCCATATTCTCCGCCACCTGCTTATACACCTTAAACTGCTCCTCTTCTGTTGGAAATGTGTCACTTTCCAGATACAAAAACTCACTCCTGAAAAGTCCGATACCGCCCGCATCATTTTTTAATACAGCACCCACATCTGAAAGATTGCCGATATTCGCGTAAACATTGATATTCTGGCCGCTTTTTGTCACGTTATCCTTACCTTTTAGTTCCTCTAACAATCTCCTTTTCTCAAGTTCTTCTTTCTGTTTTGCCTGCATAACTTCCATAGTTTTTGCGTCAGGCTCAATGTAAATTACACCTTCCAGCCCATCCACAATCGCTAATTTCCCATCATATTCTTTCTTAAGCTTTTCTCCAAGTCCGATGACTGCCGGAATATTCATAGTCCTTGCAAGGATTGCCGTATGGGAATTAGAAGAACCATACATCGTTATAAAGGATAATACTTTGTCCTTATCAAGCTGCACCGTCTCGCTTGGAACCAGGTCATCTGCCGCAATGATCATAGGCCTGTCCAACTTCATGATACCGCTTTCTCTATCAGAAAGCACCTGTATCAAACGCTCGGATACATCCTTTACATCCGCTGCACGCCCCTGCATATAAGCATCATCCATAGCAGAAAACATAGCCGCAAAATTGTCCGCCGTCGTTCCCACCGCATATTCTGCATTTACTTCCTGAGAAGTAATAATATTTATGATAGACTCCACATAATCCAGATCCTCTAACATCATCTGGTGAATCTCAAAAATCATGGCATTTGCCTCACCCACATCTTCCAGTGCCTTCTTGTAAAGTTCCTGAAGCTGCTCTTTCGCCTCTGCCTTTGCAGCTTCAAATCTCTTTACTTCCTTTTCTACATTGTCTACATGATTCCTTTTAATCTGGATTTCATTTCTCTTATAAAATGCAATCTTACCAATGGCAATCCCGCCAAATACACTTTTCCCTGATAATGTAATCATTGTCGTCATCCCCTCTTACAGGTTTTCTTTCAAAAACTGCTCCATAGCCGCAATTGCAGCCTCCTCATCTTCGCCTTCGGCACTCACGAAAATCTCATCGTCTTTTTTCACACCCAAGCCCATAACTCCAAAGATTCTCTTAGCGTCTGCTTTTTTTTCACCTTTGCCAATCATAACCTTAGACTGAAATTCATTTGCTTTCTTTACTAAAAGCCCTGCCGGCCTTGCATGGATTCCCTCCAAATCTGTGATTACGTACTTTAATTCTTTCATGATAATTCCTCCATTTTATTTTATTATTTTTAATCAACTTTCTTTTTCAATACTCCAAGCAGCACTGTCGAGATCACAGTTCCAACTACCAATGCCACCAAATACATCAGGGCATTTTCCATAACAGGAACAACGAAGATGCCTCCATGAGGCGCCATCAGTGTACATCCAAAAGCCATAGATAGGGCTCCCGCCGCTGCGGATCCTAAAATACAAGATGGCAGTACACGAAGCGGATCTGCCGCCGCATAAGGAATTGCTCCTTCTGTGATAAAGGCAAGTCCCATTATGAAATTCATTGGTCCTGACTCTCTCTCCTCTTTTGTAAATTTATTTTTAAAGAAAAGGGTTGCCAGTGCAATCGCACATGGAGGAGTCATACCGCCGATCATGACTGCCGCCATAATGTCGTAGTTTCCTGCTGCGATAGCTGCTGTGCCAAACACATATGCAGCTTTGTTAAACGGGCCTCCCATGTCAATCGCCATCATCCCGCCAAGGAGCATACCTAAGAACAATTTGCTGGAACCACCCATATTTGTAAGACCATTATTAAGAGCAGTATTGATACCACCCATCACAGGTTCTACAATAAATAACATCAAAAGTCCCATCACAAGAATGCCAAGTACCGGATAAATAAGTACCGGCGCTATCTTTTCCAATGCCTCCGGCAATTTGGCGCATATTTTTCGAAGCATTAAAATGATATATCCTGCCGCAAAGCCTGCTGCTAACGCCCCAAGAAATCCCGATGTTCCGCTTGCCGCCATCATGCCTCCCACAAAACCAACGGCAAGTGCCGGTCTGTCACCAATTGCCATAGCAATAAATCCTGCCAGTACCGGAAGCATGAATCCAAATGCCACACCACCGATATTTTTAAACATCGCCGCCACCGGAGTAATGGTACCAAAATTTACTCTGTCAGCCACAGATAACGCATTCATATCAACCAGCATACCGTCTATTAAGAAGGAAAGGGCAATCAGGATACCACCGCCTACTACAAACGGAAGCATATGAGATACTCCGTTCATAAGCTGTGTGTAAATCTGGTGTCCAATGCTGCCACCTGCTTTCTTTATCTTCGTCTCTGCCGATTGATTGGCACTTTTGTAGACCAAGACTTCACCTGAAATTGCAAGTGCGATCAGTTCATCTGCTTTATGAATTCCATCAGATACTTGACGCTCGATGACTTTCTTACCATCAAATCTATCCATAGGCACCTGAGCATCTGCCGCCACGATAACACAATCTGCTTCTTTAATCTCCTGTGCGGTCAATACATTTTTGGCTCCACCGGAACCTCTCGTCTCAATCTTGATAAAACAATCTTTTGCCTTTGCCGCTTTCTCAAGTCCTTCTGCCGCCATGTAAGTGTGGGCAATTCCCGTCGGACAGGATGTGACTGCCACAATCTTTATCTGATCAGCTTTCACTTCCCCCATATCCGCCAGCCGTTCATCTACGCTCTTCTTCTCTTCGTCTGCCTTATCAATAATCTCCAAAAATTCCTCCGGTGTGCTTGCCGCACGAAGGTTTTCGGTAAATTGCTCATCCATCAGCATCATGGATAATTTACTAAGTACATCCAGATGTACATTATCTTCTGTGTTCGGCGCCGCAATCAGGAAAATTAAAGATACCGGCGCGCCATCCAGAGAATCAAAATCCACACCGTCCTTTACAACCATGGCTGCAAGTCCCGGCTGTTCTACCGCATCACATTTGCCATGTGGAATTGCAATTCCTTCTCCAATACCCGTCGTGCTCTCTTCTTCTCTTTTGTACACCTGCCTTTTGTACGCTTCCTCATCGTTGATCCTGCCACTTTTTACCATCAACGATACTGCCTGATCAAGTGCTTCATTTTTACTCTTTGGAGCTGCATCCATAGAAATACTTCTTATATCGAGTAAATCTGTGATTCTCATTGTTTCCTTCCTCCTGTTCTTCTTTCCTTCCAGTCTCTTTTTGCCCCTAAATAGCGCCTATAACCTGTTGATATACTTCTTCAACTTCTACTTTTGTCGCCAGATTTTCTGAAAATGCACTGGCACTTCCTGCCGCCACTCCCATACAAAAAGCATGTTTATAATCCTTCTTTTCCAGCCAGCCTGCCATAAAACCTGCCACCATGGAATCGCCGGCTCCCACACTATTAACTAGTTTTCCCCTCGGTGCAGAAACATCATAGATGTTTTCGTCTGCTGCGATCAAAACTGCGCCCTCTCCTGCCATGGATATCAGAACATTCTGCGCACCCATTTCCTGAAGTTTCTTTCCATAAGGAACAACCTCTTCTCTCGTATTTAGCTTTACACCAAAAATGTCACCCAATTCATGATTGTTCGGTTTAATTAGAAATGGATGATAGGGCAGTACTTTAAGAAGTAAATCCTGCGTAGCGTCTACAATCGTCAAAACCTCTTTACCTTTCAGCCCTTCCATTATCTTCTGATAAGCGTCATCAGGCATAGACGCCGGGATACTCCCTGATAAGAACAATACATCATCCTTTCCAAGACTATTCAACTGAGTCATCAGCTTTTCTACTTTCTCTTTACTGATATACGGTCCACATCCATTAATCTCTGTCCCTTCAACAGACTTGAGCTTCACATTAATTCTCGTGTAACCATCTTCAATCTTAAGGAAGCCATTCTTCACTCCCATCTGCTCCAGCCTTCTTACAATCTCATCTCCGGTAAATCCGGCAACAAAACCAAGAGCCGTACTCTCAATCCCCAGATTCCTAAGCACAGTAGAAACATTGATCCCCTTGCCTCCCGGAAGAAGTTTATCCGATTCTGTACGATTCGTAAGACCAAGCTTAAAATCTTTCACTGATACAATGTAATCCAGCGACGGATTAAATGTAACTGTGTAAATCATTTACTCTACCTCCACAATATGATCATATTTTTTGTAGGACTCGTCATTTAATTTTGTTGTAATAATCTGTCCTGCTTTAAAACTGCCAAACGTAATTGATGATATTTGACCAATTTTGCTCGAATCAGAAAGTATATAACTTTTTTTACATTGCTGCATGGCTTTTTCCTTCACTAAAGCTTCCGTAATATCCGGAGTTGTAAACCCTGCTGTCAAATGTACGCCATTTGCTCCAAAAAAACCTTTCGTAAAATTATATCTCTTCAAACCGTCTACAGCTTCCGCTCCCACAATTGCCTCTGTTACCGCTTTCAGCTCTCCGCCAAGCAGCGATACACGAAATCCTTTCTTTAACAGTTTCTGTGCATGTCCAATCGAATTTGTCACATACAATACACTGGATTCCGTCAAATAATCAATCATCATATCCACACTGCTGCCGGCATCTAAGTATACAAAATCTTCTTCTCCAACCAGCGTTGCGGCATATTTCCCAATGTCCGCCTTCTCCTCTCTGTTTAAGTCGCTCCTTACGGAAAGTTCCGCATCCTTTGTGGTCGTTTCTGACTCCGGTACTACTGCACCGCCATGAACTTTAATCAATGCACCTCTTTTATGAAGTGTTGCCAAGTCACGCCTTATGGTCGACTCTGACGTATCAAGAAGTATGGTCAATTCTTGTACCGTTACGGTCTTTTTTTCGTTTACAATCTTTAAAATTGCTCCATATCTTTCTTCTGCCAGCATACTATTCCCCCTTTTGTTAATTTTTATTTTCAGTCATTTTCAGTCACTTTCGTTCACTTCTAAAATTATAATACAATCATTTTCAGTCAAAGTCAATCATAATCATTCAAAAATAATTAACAAAATAAGATGAGTTTTTTTGTGCATTTTGACTTTCCTGATCGTTTTAGATAGAAAAACCGACCACCAAAAGTCAGGTTTCTAATCTGACTTTTGGTGGTCGGTTCTCTGCTCACGATATATTATTGAATCTCACGAATCTTCTTACGAAGCCCCAGCACCTGATTTGGCGCCACAGATAATTCATCAATTCCAAGCTGAAGAAAATACTCAGTCAAGGTCAAATCTGCCGCAAGGTCTCCACAGATACTAATTCTCTTTTCTTCTAAATGTCCATTATTCGTCACAATACGGAGCATTTTAAGAAGCGCCGGATGATGTGGGTTATAATAACGTTCAACCTTTGCATTATTTCGATCCATCCCAAGCGTAAACTGTAAAAGATCATTCGTACCAATGCTGAAAAAATCTACCTCTCTTGCCAATTCTCCACTGATCATAACTGCCGCCGGTGTTTCGATCATCACACCAACTTCTATAGCTTTATTATAGGCTGTTTTTTCCATACTTAGTTCTTTTTTCATCCGCTCAAGTAATAATTTTGCAGTCTTCACTTCTTCCACAGATGTAACCATCGGAAACATAATGGATACATTACCATATACAGATGCTCTTAAAATGGCTCGAAGCTGGGTTTTAAATACCTCTTCCTTTTCCAAAGAGATACGAATTCCACGATAGCCAAGCGCCGGATTATTCTCTTTCTGCATGTCCAGAAATTCTACCATCTTGTCACCGCCAAGATCTGCCGTACGGATGACAACTCTCTTCGTTCCCATAGACTCTGCCGCCAATTTATATACATGAAACTGCTGTTCCTCTGTTGGTAACTTTCCTCCATTCTCCATATAAAGGAACTCACTTCGAAACAGTCCCACTCCTCCTGCATCGCTGCGGATTACATTTTCAATATCCTCACGCGTTGCAATATTTGCACAAATATCTATCTTCTGTCCGCTCTGTGTAATATTTTCTTTTCCTTTTAAACGCTCCAGATTCTTCGTCGTCTCCCGATTCGTATTCTGCCTCTTCTTCATCCGCGTGAGCGTTGTATAGTCCGGCTCAATGTATACCTTTCCCTCAAAGCCGTCTACGATGATCGTCTTGCCTTCATATTCATCCTTCAGAACTTCTCCCAAACCTACTACTGACGGAATCCCTCGCGTCCTCGCAATGACCGCCGTATGGGAATTAATCGTTCCGTAACGTGTTACAAATCCTAAAACTTTGGACTTTTCCAACTGGACGGCTTCACTTGGATAAATCTCTGACGCCGCCAAAATAAACGGCTCGTCTGCCAAAAGTTTATCTTTCCAATTCCTTGACAAAATACGTATCACACGAAGCGACACGTCTCTTATGTCTGCATCATGCCCTTGAAAATATGTCTGCTCCGACTCTTCTCCATACTCTATAAAATATTGTGCCGTCTCTTGAATGGCATACTCTGCATTTAACTTCTTTTCTACAATAATGCCTGTGACTTTATCCTGAAATTCAGTATCCTCCAATATCTGCTGCTGCATTTCAAAAATCGCCGCATTCGCCTCACCTACATCCACTACAGAATTGCTGTACAACGTACCCAGTTCCGCTGCTGCCTTTTCTCTGGCTTTCTGGAAGCGCGCTACCTCCTTTTCCACATCCTTGACGAAAATCTGTTTGATTTCTTTTACGTCTCTTTTATAAAAGGACAATTTGCCAATGGCAATTCCTTCTGAAATTTTTCTTCCTGTCAATGTAATCATATACGTATCCTCTGTTGCTTATTCTATCATTTCTTTTAGTCTGTCTACTTATACTTTACACGTTCTCTCACCATTCGTCAAGCAATTGACTTTTTCCTCCAAAAAAACAAAAACTACTCACCCTTACTTGGTCTTAACTGATTTTGCCTTAGACCATCCGGAATAGAGTTTCACTGTCTTTTTGCCGATTTTTACATTTTTGTAAGTACGTACTCTTACATAATATTTCTTCTTAGATTTTAATTTGCTTATCTTCTTGGACGTTGTCTTATTCCTCGAAATCGTTGCAGTCTTATTGCCTGTCTTGAATTTGCTGCTTGTAGAATACTGTACCTGATAACCACTTGTCTGACTGCTCTGTTTCTTCCACTTTACAGTAAATGCTTTCTTGGCTGCCGTCACTTTCAATAAACTGGTGGACTTCGGTACAATATCAAAAGTCTTGGACATACTTCCGGAGTAATTGCCTTTGAAGGTCACTTTTACTGTGTAACGTCCTGCGTTCTTTCGTCCGCTTGCATATGTAACCTTATAATATGACGAACTGATGACTTTACCCTTACTGTTCTTCACTTTAACAGACGGCTTTTTCACCTTACCGTTATATGTATACTTTGTTGCGGAAAGCGCCATAGTCTTAGGAGCATAGATTGTTGTTGTTCCGTTAGTTGCACCACAGGAACACTTCTTCACAATCTTTCCATTTTTAGACGGTGCTGCTTTCGTTACTATATTTTTATAACTGTGTGAATGAGTTGACATTCTAAAGCTATAATTTCCTGTATAAAGCTCGTATTGAACCACTCCCAAATAGTACGTTCCTTTTCCAAGAGTCAGGCTTTCATTAATAGAACTAGACTGTTTATTACTATTCCAATATGGAGCACTTGACCACAATTCTTTTCCTAATGAATCATATATATAATAACGAATATACTCCATTCCGGCATTCGCTATAAACTGCACCTTTTTTGAACTGCTCATTGTAAATTCGTAAAAATCTTTGTCATCGTTTTTTGCAATCTGCCCTTTATAACTTGTATCTAATTCTATGAAATTTGCAGAAGGTATGGAATTATTCGTTCCGTTTCCTGTCTCTGGAAAACTTTCTCCCGCGCTGGAAAATGCTATGTTAAAATTATAATTTCCCGTACCAACCGCACCTCCCAGAGGCCGAGAAACAGAAAAATAGTAAGTTCCTCTCGTCAAATCCAATACTTCTTTTTTACTGCTCATCCCCGTCGAACTATTCCATAATTGTTGATTGAACCACAATGTTTTTCCCGATGAATCATATATTTCATAGTAAATAAAATCTATTCCGGCATTAGCTGAAATTGTAACTCGTCCGGAGCTGTTTATTGTGAACTTATAAAAATCTTCGTTATCATTTTCGGCAATCTGACCATTATAACTTGTGTTTAATCCTATGGAATTTGCAGAAGCCATGGAATTATTCGTTCCGTTTCCTGTCTCTGGAAAACTTTCTTCCGCACTTGAAAATGCAATGTTAAAATTATAATCTCCCGTATAATTCGAAGAATGTGAAGAAACAGAAAAATAGTAAGTTCCTCTCGTCAAATCCAATACTTTTTTTTCACTGCTCATCCCTGTCGTACTATTCCATAATTGATAATCTGACCATAATTCTTTTCCTGTTGAATCATATATATAATAGTAAATACGCTCCATTTCGGCAGTCAT
Organism: uncultured Dorea sp.; assembly: GCA_910578495.1. Taxonomy (GTDB): domain Bacteria; phylum Bacillota; class Clostridia; order Lachnospirales; family Lachnospiraceae; genus Dorea_D. The sequence continues at coordinate 1,143 of CAJTRE010000007.1, read as the reverse complement.
TGAAATTGTAATTCGTCCAGAACTGTTTATTGTGAACTTATAAAAATCTGTATTTTCATTTACCCCAATACTTCCCCTATATGTACTGCCTAAAACGATAGGAGTTGCTGAGTCAATAGAATCACCGGCCGCTTTGGCTTCCGCTTTTACAGATTCTTTTACTTCTTCCTCAATCTCCAACTGTTCTTCTGCACTTACTGACATAGGCTGTTCAGAAACAAATAACGTTGTAATCAGTACCATTATCATTAATAAAATCTTTTTCCTCATAAACTTTCTCTCCTTTTCTTTTGTTCATTTTTCAAATCTAGCCTGCCTTTTCGATACTTGTAAACATCTACCCTCCTTTTGCTGCTATTGCCACAGGCATTACCCAATTTTTATAATTTACATTTTTATTATGTATAATCTTTGATAGCCTGTATCAGCTCTGAATATGTCATATCTATCTCTAAAGGCTGAGAATATTTATCCTCTAACTGCTTATACTCCGTTTCAGATATTTCTCGTTCATCTAAATAATATTTTATTTGATAGCTGTCACTTGACATATCCTGCACCCAGCCAAAATTACACTTTCCTTCTAAACTTCCATCAGTATTTTTTGTATATACTCCAAAATTACCTGATCCACCAATAGAATTACCTCCACACAACTCCTTTTCATTATAGGTTAAAAATCTCCCCAAACCACTTTCCACAATCGAATTGTTCCAAGGATTATACGCAAGTAATACTGCACTCGCACCTGTACTTCCAGAAGATGCGCAAACAACTTCCGGCACACCATCCTGATCCATATCCCACAATTTATATGTTTCACAATCTCCATGACAATCTGTAAAACCGCACGTCTTTCCATGAAGGTCTTGCGGATTTATATAATCCAGAAAACTCTGTTTCCATATTCTTGATTTATCGTCCCCACTTTCTTTCTGCTCCGCAGTCTCAGATATCTTATTTTTCCCTTCTTTCAGTTCATAGCCACAGTAAGGACAGAACTTGCTGTTTTCCTCAATTTCCTTACCACATTTCCGACAATACATTTTCATTCCCCCTGTCATTCCTTTAAGTATATATTACTCCCTCCTACTACAATATATTTATGGTTAATCTCCCTTACAGCCAGTAAGGAATTACCCA
>CAJTRE010000006.1 GCA_910578495.1 uncultured Dorea sp. | reverse complement strand
TTTCACAACGTTTTGTGCCTTGAGCGAAGCGAAAGGAATGGATATAAAAATGAAACGAAAATTAATCATTGACGGAAATGCAGTTTATGAGATTGATGAGGAGTGTATGCTTGGTAAACGTATGGAACATGAGGAAGAAACAAAAGCGCATAGGAAAACAGAGAGTAAAAAAACGTCTGACTATAACGTAAGAAAGGGTATGGAGTGATATACTCCATACCCTTTCTTGAAATCAAAGACTAGCAGCCACAGCCGTCATTTCCGAAGAAACCGCCGTTACCACCGCAACCGCCGCAGCAGAAGAGAAGTATGATGATCCACAGACAGCTATCGTTTCCACCTCTTCTGTGGCCGCCGCAACCACCGCAGCAGCAGAGAAGCAAGATGATCCACAGACAATTGTTGTTTCCAAATCCGCATCCACACTCTCTTTCAAATCTTTCTTCGCATCCGCATCCACAGTTTGTAGCACTTAAATCACTCATGTTAAAATCCTCCATATAGGTTATTTACAGTAACATAATATGTAAGGAGTGAAGATGTGTGAAAAGGTTCTTTAATATTTCATGAGTTTTTTTACAGAATGTTGATACTTCATACATATGTTCTGTATTTTCAACTTGTTTAGTGTAGAGAATTCTTTTTTAGTATATTCTTCATATAAAGTGATCAGGTACGATATTGTAAAGTTCCTGTTCTTATATGAAGTGAACAAAAGCCAGTTCATAATATCAGGATGCCAGTAACGTTCCGGAATCTGTGCTTCTTGCAGTGTAAGAATTGGTTTCGAAGCCTGCAATGCGAGTTCGGTAAGGCGCTCCCCGGAATCTTTCCGGCGGAAGAGGGTGTTGCTTTCCAGAATAATGTCATAGAGCTCATTGGAGGCTTTCCAATATATTACAAAACCGGAATCTTCCGTTTCACTGTCTTCATTGTGAAGATCAAAGGTCTGCATGACAGACGTTCTTCCGCTTATTTCCCGGTCGTATTCCGCACGCAGCTTTGGATCAGATAAGATGCGGTATGCTTCTAGGATTTCCTGCATCTGTTCCGTTGTGTCAATGCCATTTTGTAAATTTACATCCGGATGATACTTCTTGGCCAGTGTATTTTTAGCAGACGTAATCTCGTCTAAGGACGCTTTTACAGAAACCCCTAAGGTATCATAATAATTTTTGTTATCCATTATATCCTCCCCTTATGAAATATATAGGATAGTAGTCCGTCTTTATCTTACGCTAATTTTTACCAGAAATCAATTTGAAATTTGTAATTTTGCCCGTTTTCTTAACATTAAAAATAAGAATATAAAAATGAAAACAGCCGAATCGTAGTGATTAGTCTGTTTTTCTTGTGGCAGTATAGGTAGAATGTTATAATAGGCATGCAGCTTTTGGGTTTTCTCTGGTATCAAAAAGCTGAAAATGGAGGTGCGGCATGAAAATATTACTTGTAGAGGATGATATAGAGATTAGCAGTATGTTAAAAAATTTTCTAATGACAGAGAATTTTGAGGTGGACAGTGTGAATGACGGGCAGACTGCCTGCGAGAAGTTCTTTGCAGAAACATACAACTTGGTATTGCTTGATTTGATGATACCTAAATTAAACGGAATGGAAGTTATGCGTAAAATTCGGGAAAAGAACACTGTGCCGATTATTATTATTTCTGCAAAGGATACAGATTCTGATAAGACACTGGGACTCGGTATGGGTGCGGATGACTATATTACAAAACCTTTTTCTGTAACGGAAGTTCTGGCTCGTATCAAAGCGAATATCCGGCGGTCTACGCAGTATGCAGGAGCAGTGACAGAACATCCGGTAACTTTGAAGCATGGTAATCTTCGGATGAATCTGGATGATTTTTCTGTCGCAGTGGACGGTAAGAGAGTGGAACTTACCGCAAAGGAATTTGAGATATTAAAATTGTTATTACAAAATCCAAGTAAGGTATATACGAAAGAAAAATTATATTCTCTTGTATGGAACGACGCTTATTTTGGAGATGAGAATGCTGTCAATGTACATATTAGCCGTCTGCGGAACAAAATTGAAAGAGTAGCGAAAAAACCGCAGTATATTGTTACGGTATGGGGGATTGGTTATAAGTTAGGAGAAGTAGAAGATGAATAACACAGTTGTTATCGTTTTGGCGTTCTTGTTGCTGGTATGTATAGGCGTTATCCTATACCAGTCAGTTGTCTGTATCAGAGGCACGCGAAAGGCGTTAGATAGAATCAGTCAAAAATTATCGGAAATTTTGGAAATAGACAGCGAAGAAAAATTGATGGAATTTACAGAAAACAAACAACTTACAGAAGTTATGGCACAGATTAATCGTCTTTTGATTGACCGTCAGAAGATTCGTGCGGATTATAAACGGGAACAGCTTGCATCTAAAAAAATGCTGTCTAATATTTCCCATGATATTAAGACACCGCTTACAGTTATTCTTGGTTATCTGGAAATTATACGGTTAAATAATGAGCAGGATGAAATGCTTTGCAAAGTGGAAGATAAGGCGAAGCAGGTTTTGGAGATGATCAAAGAGTTCTTTACTCTGGCAAAACTGGAGGCAGGGGATACAGCCATAAACTTACAGAAAATTGAACTTACAGAAATGTGTCGGGAAAGTGCACTTAGTTTTTATGAACTTTTGGTGCAGAAAGGATTTCAGGTGGACGTATCTATTCCGGAGCATAAAGTTTACGTGCAGGGAGATTCGGATGCAATACAGAGGATATTATTCAATCTGATTACCAATGCCATTCGTTATGGAAACGCCGGGAAATATCTGGGAGTAAAGCTTAGGGAAGATGATTCTTACGGATATATTGAAATCATAGATAAAGGGCAGGGCATTGAGAAAGAGTTTGCGGCAAACGTATTTGAGCGGCTTTATACGATGGAAGATTCCAGAAACCGTAATATTCAAGGAAATGGTCTGGGACTTACGATTGCAAAAAATCTGGCGCTGCAGTTGGGCGGGGATATTTTCCTTGCAAGTGAACCGGGAGTGCAGACCGTATTTACAGTGAAACTTAAAAAGACGAAATATTAAATATCGGACGAAAGAAATTCGTAAGAATTTGTCAAGAGTTTTGAAAATCTTAATTGTTACAATGGTTTTAAAGGAGGAATGAATATGAATTATATATTGCAGACAAATCATTTGACAAAAACCATTGACGGCAAAGATTTGGTAAAAGATGTTGGTATTCATGTGAAAAAAGGCGAGATTTACGGCTTTCTCGGTCCCAATGGAGCCGGAAAGACAACCGTTATGAAGATGATCACCAACTTGTGGAAACCATCGGAAGGTATCATTGAGTTGTTTGGAGAGAACATCTCACCGACTTCTTATGAAGTGTTGAAACGTATGGGGAGTATGATTGAATTCCCTACCTTTTATGAACAGATGAGCGGGCAGGATAATCTGAAACTTCATTGCGAGTATATGGGTTTTTATCACCATGGAAGTGTTGAAAATGCTCTGGAAATGCTTAATCTTATGAGTGCGGCGAATAAGCCGGTGAAAAGTTATTCCCTCGGAATGAAGCAGAGGCTTGGGATTGCCCGCGCAATTTTAACGAAACCGGAACTGCTCATATTAGATGAGCCTGCCAACGGTCTAGATCCTGCCGGGATGAAGCAGATTCGGGATTTATTTAAAATGCTATGTACAGAGTATGGTATTACGATTATGTTATCGAGCCATCTGCTTTCTGAAATCGAAAGTGTTGCAGATACTATTGGAGTTATCAATCAAGGGCGCATTAGAAAAGAGTGTTCCATGAAAGAAATTAAGGAAATGAATACCGCGTACATTGAACTGGTTGTGGAAAATGTCAAAAAAGCCGCCTATGTGCTTTTTGATAAATTGGGATTACGCAATTTCAAAGTTGTAGAGGGGAATGGAGTCCGTATCTATGACGCGGGAGTAAGTCCCAAGGATCTCACAAAAGCAATGTTGGCAAATGGCGTGGATATTATATCGCTTAATCAGAAGGCAGAATCTCTGGAAGAGTTCTTTCTGAAAATGACGGCTGAGGAATATGAATATGGAAAAGATGTTAAAAGGTAGGTGGAATCATTGTTTAAGTTAATAAAATTAGAATGGAAAAAGAACAATATAGGAAAATATGTGCGAAATGCGATGATTTTGTCATGTTTGTTGTGCTTATTTATCTTTGCGATGGCCTTCTGGGGAATAGCCAATGATCCGGACGGTACTCTGGATGCAGCTCCGGGAGCAGATAATATATCAGCGTCGATTGAATTATTTACAAGTATGTCGTATCTGATTTTTACAGGCGTCATGTTGTCTGCCTTTATTGTGAGCACATACAAAAATAAGACGATGAATCTGATGTTTTCTTATCCGATTAAGAGGCAGAAAATAATCGCATCGCAGATGATGGCGGTATGGATTTTTAATTTTGTATCGCTGATTTTGACAAAATTATTAATTTATACGAGTGTATTTCTTGGAGCGAGATTTATGGAGTCGTCTTTTATGATTGATTTTGATATGGGTAGTCTTTCTTTTTATATGCAACTGCTTATGAAATCTTTTGTTATTGTAAGTATGAGTTTTATCGCGCTTTTTGTAGGAATGGCAATGAAGTCCTCAAAGGCAGCCATTGTCACTTCATTTTTGCTGATATTTCTTACGCAGGCGAATGTTGGAGACTTTACAATGGCAGGAAATGCGGTGTTTCCTATGATACTGACAGTGATTTCTTTTGGGTTTGCAATTTTGTCAATCTATAATGTAGAAACGAAAGACCTTTAAAAACCTAAGTTTTATCTGTTGAAAAATAGGATGTAGAATGATAGAATAAAAGGAAAATGACAGGGGACTTTATGAGAAAATATTGTGATCCGGAAAAGGAGGAATACAGGAGTGAAAAATTCACAGGAAATCTTATCTGCCCCCAATAAATCAGCAGATATTTTACATCAAGATATAACTCAAATGTTTCCAGGAGAAGTAATTTCCTGCCGAATAGAAAATGGACGCCTGGTTCCCGAATGGTTTTCAGAGGGAATGCCATTTTTTTCTGGATATTCTCAAGAAGAATTTCAGACTTTATTAAAAGAAGATTTTTTGAACATCGTACATGAAGAGGACAAAGTTCAGATGATGACTGCGATTAAAACGCAGTCATATTCTGATGTATATTTTCGTATGCTTCATGGACAGGATATTTTTAAATGGTGTTATATGAAATGTGTTGTGGAGGAATCCAATTGGGCTATGTTGTATGGATTTATTACAGAAATGCCGGCACAGAATCAATTTCTTCAGAATATTGTAGATGGAATGGCAGATGAAATCTATGTGATCCATAAAGAAACCTATGAATTGCTTTATATTAACCATCCTTCGCATGTTACACATGAACGGGGCGGCTGCGTTGGTCAAAAGTGCTATGAAGCGCTCTATCAGAAGTCAGAACCATGTTCTTTTTGTACTTTGAAAACTCATAGTCCCGGCGGTATGTATCACGCTATGCCTGTGGAAGAAGAAGGGCGCTTTTTAGAAGCAAGATTTGATGAGATATGCTGGAATGGAATTCCGGCTTACGTGAAATATATTCGTGATATTACAGACGATGTTCTGGCACAGAGGGAGAAGGACCGTCTGGAGCAGTATTTTCAGATTATTCTTCAATATCTTCCCGGTGGAGTGGCTATTGTATGTTATAAGTCGGATGGAACGATTATTCCGGAATTTATGTCAAATGGTTTTGTGGAAATGGTAAAAATGTCATATGACGATGTATGGAAGCTTTATTCCGAGGATTTCGTGACAGAGGTTCATCCAGACGAGCGGGAATATGTCAGGATTAATTTAGAACGTTGTATTGCTGAGAGGCTGGAGTGGTATGAAATGACATACCGTTTGAGGAAAGGAACCGGGGGATATGTCTGGGTAAAGGCTACATTTTCTGCGATTCAAGGTGAGGAAAATGATGTCAGGGTATATATAAATTATTATGATATTACAAACGAGCGGGAGAGGCAAGAACAGCTGCAGCAGCAATATGAAAATATGATTTTCCAGCACCACGCACAATTTGGACGAGATATTTTGTTTCTAGGACATGGTAATGTGACGAAGAATGTGATTCTGGAGCTTAACGACTATACTAATGCTAACCTTTTACAAACCTTTGGCAGCGAAAGAAACGCATTTTTGACTGGTGTCGGCAGTTTCATTGTGGACAAAAAAGAACGGGATCTTTTTTTGAATACATTTCTGTGTGAATCTTCTTTGGAGTCTTTCCAGAAAGGAGATACAGAAAGGATACAAGACTGTTATCTCAAATTTCCGAAGGATACTCGTGGGAGATACGTACAGTTTAAGATGATTCTGGTAGAAACACCGGATACAGGAGATGTGACCGGAATTTTTACGGCTACAGATATTACAAATCAAATGATAAGAGATAAACTGGTTCATCAGTTGACTACAGAAAGCTACGACATGGTGGCAGATGTAGACTTGGTTAATAATCAGTATTACCTTCTTGAAGGAGTGGATATTGACGGTGTGCCGGTGGTTGACCGTTGGAATAAACTTGAGCGGCTGCTTGAGGATAAAGTGCTCCCAAGAGAGAGGGAGTATTTAATTTCACGATTAGATTCTCAGTATATTTTACAACGCCTTGAAAAAGATGGAGCTTATTCTATATCTTATTCTATAACGACAGAGCAGGGAGATATTCATACAAAAAATCTGAAAGTTTTTGCAGTGGATCTTCGTTTAGGAAGAGTCTGTTTGTCCAGAACAGATATTACAGAGTCTGTGCGGGAACAACAGGGACTTTTGAATATGATTGCATATACTTTTGATATGGCTTGTTTTCTTGAACGGGATAGTAAGAGGTTGATCATGTATACCCGCGATACAGTGTTGAAAAATCTGCCTCCATATGTTGTTACGGATTATGACAAAGTACAGGAGTATATGGAAAGATATTATGATTCTGAAGAAGTATCGGATATATTTGACATAGAGAACATGTGCCGGAAACTGGAGGAAGAACCGGCGGGATATGATTTTATACTCTCATGCCGGGAGAAGGAAAAGATATGTTATAAACAGATTAATGTTTTGTGGGGAAATAAAACGCATAGAACGATTTGTATGGTACGTGCAGATGTGACCGATACGCTGGCGGTTGAACATCGGATTCAAGAGGAACTGAAAGAAGCATTAGAGCAGGCAGAAGTGGCAAGCAAGGCAAAAAGTGATTTCTTGGCTTCTATGAGCCATGATATAAGGACTCCGATGAATGCCATTATGGGAATGACTTCTCTGGCGCTGGCTCATCTGGATGAACCGGAGAGGGTGGAGGATTATCTTCAGAAGATATCAGTTTCTTCTAAACATCTTCTAAGCCTGATCAACGATATTCTGGATATGAGCCAGATTGAACAATCCAGAATTCAGTTGAATGATGCAAGAATATCAGTGACTGAACTTGTGGAGCAGTTGAATACGATTATGGCTCCGCAGGCTAAGAATGCGGGAATTAAGTTTTCTGTTTGTGTTGAAGATATTTCACATCCATATTTTATCGGGGATCATCTGCGCATTAATCAGATTCTAATTAATATTCTGGGTAACGCGTTTAAATTTACCGCGGAGGGCGGGACTGTAGATTTTAATATAAAAGAGATTCCGGCAAAGCAGCAGGGTGAATGGGGCAGATATTGTTTTACAATTCGTGATACGGGTGTTGGAATGACGGAAGAATTTAAGGAATGTCTGTTTGAACCATTTATGCGCAGTAAAGAGACAATGAAAGTGGAAGGGACTGGTCTGGGGTTAAGCATCACAAAAGGTCTGGTGGATCTTATGGGCGGAAGTATCAGTGTAGAGAGCCAGCTTCATAAGGGTACCACTTTCCAGATTGAGTTAGAATGTAAATTGGCTGAGGAACAGGATGATCAGAATGTAAATGGTCAGAAAGAAAATGAGAATGATGAAAATATTCTTCAAGGATTACATTTTCTAGTTGTGGAGGATAATGCTATCAATTCGGAGATTTTATGTGAATTGTTAGAGATGGATGGAGCTACGTTTACAGTAAGAGAGAACGGTTATCTTGGAGCTACGGAGTTTCAAAATACACGTCCGGGAATATACGATGCCATCCTTATGGATATACAGATGCCGGTAATGAATGGATTAGAGGCAGCTGCAACAATCAGAGCGCTGGAACGGCCGGATGCACAAACAATTCCGATTATTGCTATGACGGCAAACGCTTTTGCAGAGGATGTACAGGCATCTTTAAAAAGCGGAATGAATGACCATGTGGCAAAACCAATCAATATGGACGAACTGTGTAGTGCAATAGCAAAGCATGTAAGAAAAAAAAAGGAATTGTAGGATGGAGAAACATAAAATTTTGATCATAGAAGATGATACTGATTTGAGAGAAGGTCTTTCCTTCTCTTTTTTCAGTGATGGATATGATGTGACGGAGACAGTAACTAAAACGGAAGGTTTACGGGAAATAGCGAAAGGTGGTTATGATATTGTTCTTTTAGACTGTAACCTGCCGGATGGAACTGGCTTTGAACTTTGTAAAGAAGTGCGCGGTTACAGTAATATTCCAATTATTATGCTGACTGCCCGGGATACGGAATTAGATGAGATAAAAGCTTTGGAATTAGGAGTCAATGATTACTTGTCAAAACCTTTTTCACTTGGGGTATTGAAAGCGAGGATGAAACGGATTCTAAAAGAAAAATCGGAAACCACGAAGATTGTTACAGGTTCATTAAGCATAGATCAGAGTATCTGTAAAGTATATAAAAGGGGAGAGGAAATATTTCTTAGCAAATTGGAATACCGTTTACTGTTGTATTTGGTGGAGAATAAGAACCACATTCTTTCAAAAGAACAGATTTTAGAGAAGATATGGGACAGTGACGGGAAGTATGTAGATAACAATACTGTATCAGTGAACATCAGCAGACTTCGAATGAAAATAGAGGATGATGTATCTAACCCGGCATGGATAAAAACAGTTCATGGAATGGGATATATCTGGAAGGAATAAAACGATGGAGCTTACAATTACTTTGGCAGTTCTTTTGTGTCTGGCTGTCAGCTATGGGATATATCAAAAGAGAAAAACATACCGCATGATCGACAACCTGTTGGATCGTGTGTTAAGTCAGGAAATAATAGTATCTTCGGATGTTGAAGAAGGAGAATTCTCTGCCCTTATCAGTAAGATTAAGCAGATACAAGAAGTGTTGAGTAATCATGTTAAGGGAGCAGAAAAGGAAAAAGAACAGGTAAAAAGTCTGGTCTCTAATATGTCTCATCAGTTGAAGACGCCACTTGCGAACCTTTCTCTTTATGCAGAGATTTTAGGGAAGGAAGATATTACACCGGAACGGAAAACAGAGTTTGCGGATAAAATGCAGAGACAGATTGAAAAACTGAGCTGGATTGTGGAGTCTTTGTCTAAGATGGTGAAATTGGAACAAAATATTGATGATTTTGAAGTGAAAGATATGGGAATAAAGAGGACCATTTTTGATGCAGTTGACACTGTGTATGAGAAACTGGAGAAGAAGGGAATCAATCTTACAATGGAGCCATTCTCGGACAGATTGCTGTATCATAACCGGAAATGGACGGTAGAAGTATTCGTAAATCTATTGGAGAATGCCATTAAGTATACAGATAAAGGCGGAGTTATTTCGATAGGTGTTAAAGCTTATGAACTATATACAGAAATTCAAGTTGCAGATAATGGCCGCGGAATCCGGCAGGAGGAGCTGACAGATATATTCAAGCGCTTTTACAGAAGCCCGGAGGTTGAAAACATGGAAGGTTCCGGCATAGGTCTGTATCTGACTAATTTGATTTTAGAAAAGGAAAAAGGATATATTACAGTGGTTTCCGAGTATGGAAAAGGCAGTTGTTTTTCTGTGTTCTTACAAAACTGTAAGAACTGATCATCCGTTTGTAAAGAAATTGCAAGATACGTAAGTTATACTGGCTGTATCAAGATAAAGGAGTGGTGACGGATGATGATATTGGAATTACAAAATATTGAGAAGATATATGGAGAAAAAGAAAATCAGGTAATCGCATTGCACAATATCAATTTTCAAGTGGAAGAAGGTGAATTTGTTGCTATTGTAGGCACGTCTGGTTCCGGTAAATCTACACTTCTCAATTTAATTGGAGGTCTGGACAACCCTACACAGGGAAAGATTTTTGTAAAGAACAAGGAGATCGGATTGCTGTCAAGAAAGGAACAGACCATTTTCCGCAGAAGGAATATCGGTTTCGTGTTCCAGAATTACAGTTTAATGCCTGTGTTGAATGTGTATGATAATGTAGCTCTGCCAGTTACATTTGACAGAGGAAATCATATAAATCGTAAATATATTGAAGAATTGCTGCGTGAACTGGGAATTTGGGAAAAACGTAAGAAATATCCAAATGAATTATCAGGGGGACAGCAGCAGAGGGCAGCGATTGCAAGGGCTCTGGCGAATAAGCCTCAGCTGCTGCTTTGTGACGAGCCTACGGGTAATTTAGATTCTGCTACAACTGCTGATGTGATGGGATTATTAAAGGCGAGCTGTAGAAAATATAAACAAACGATTCTTATGGTAACTCATAATGAAGCCATCGCACAGACTTGTGACAGAGTAATCCATATTGAAGACGGACAGATTGTTGCGGGAAAGCGGATGTTTCCGGCAAAAGGCGGTGATGGCGTATGTTAAAACTTGCATGGAAATATATGTGTTATTATAAGAGTCAGACGTTGGCGATTTTTGTAAGTATTTTATTAACAGCGGCATTGCTTTCTGGAATCAGTTCTTTGATTTACAGCAGTCAAAAAAGTGATCTCGCAAGCAGCAAGACGATTTATGGAGACTGGCATTATTATATAGAGACGGACAAGAAATTATATGAGAGTGTACAAAGTGGTGAACAAAGTGCGGGATATCATTTGGAACAGTGCGGAAAAATGGAAATCCGGGATGTGGTTTCTGAGGAGTTCTTGATTTGCTTTGTCGATACAGATAAGACGTACCGTCAGATGACACATAGGGATTTGTTGGAGGGGGCTTTTCCAGAGAAAGAAAATGAAATTGCAGCAGATGGCTATGTACTTAACAATCTTGGGTTTTCAGGAAGTCTTGGAGATTCTCTTCGCATTGGAGGGAAGGATTATATTGTAACCGGAGTGCTGAAAAGTGAGTGGGCGGCAAGTTCTAGTGAAATGGAAATCTTTGTGAGTGATTCTTTTGTAGGTCGTGGCAGTCAGATGTTCTTATATCTCGGATTTGATGAAGATGAGAAGTTATATAAACAGTTGGACGCTTTCTTGCGGGAACACAAAATTTCTTCCGAAGCAGTTGTGGGAAATGATGAAGTTACACAGCATCTCGGAGGTGAAGCACCACAAAGTATTTATGAAATCATAAAATTTGGTCTGACTAATGAAGAGGGTAACTTCACTTATATTGTTTTAAAATTGCAGAGTGACTACAATTTAGCATATAACGGAATGATCTTACTATTATGTCTGTTCAGCCTTTTTGTAGTATATAGTGTATTCAATATTTCTGTGTCAAAGCGGACTTCTGAATATGGAATGCTGCAGACATTAGGAATTAGTGAGAAGCAGATTGGTGGGACGCTGCTTTTAGAACTTTGGACGTTATTTGTTATCGGATATCCGTTGGGATGCTTCTTGGGAAATGGCATTTTAAGCCTGATATATGAGAAATTTAGCGGTGTGTTTGGTGGGAAAGGCGTAGGAGCTGCAGAAAAGGGATTATCCATTGCAGACCAGACGTTAGCAGAAGGTGCAAATGCAGTAGAGTTTTTCGTTTCGGTGGATGCAATGATATTTGGGTTTGTATTCCTGCTGATTTCATTAGCACTCGTTGCTTTTGTCGTAATTGGTTCCATTAGAAAACATTCTTTAAAAGATGTAATGAGCGGTGATGTTTCCGTTTTAAAAAGAAGAAAAATATATGCTCTGCGAAATGTAAATATGGCAGGAGTTGTTGTGCACAAGTTCATGTTTGCAAACAAGAGAAAAGTCCTTGGAATTTTGTTGTCTTTATCCATTGGCGGTTGTATTTTCTTATGTACGACTTATATGGTAGAGAATTTAAAAGTACATGTGGAGCTTTCGCTGATGTCGGATGATGGGCTTGGTTCGGAATATCGTATTTCTTTGAAGTCTGATTCTTTGCAAGATGTGATTCCTGAGTCAGTTGCGGAAAAGATTAAAGAGCTGCCGGGAACGGATAAAGTATATGCGACAAAGTATATGCTGGGTGAATTGACTGGTATAGAAAAGTTAGACTGGGAGTCTTATTTTGATCAAATGAATATGAGTGTATATATGAAACAGAGATTTGGTAGTATCTGTAATCAGCAGGAAGATGGCACATTCAGTATCAAGTATGACGTGTATGGTTATGATGATGCGATGCTGGAGCAGCTTGGTGATTTTATGTTAGAAGGTGAGATTCATTCAGAAGAACTCAGGAAAGGCAATCAGGTCGTTATTGTGGCGAACATTGATGGCCAAAATAATTATAATTTTTATGGAAAGCATCCGGGAGATACCATAATGCTTCGTGTTCCGAAGATGGATTGCTACACAGAAGAATTATTGAAATTTCAAAGCGAAGAAGAAAATTATATTGAAAAAGAGTTTGAGATTGCGGCGATTGTAAGCAGATCGTTAGCTCAGGAGAAAGAGTTTTTAAATGGTGATAACTGGACGAATGCTCAGAGTATCATTATGACAAATGAGCAGATGAAAGAAAATTTTGGAATTGAGGATTATAGTTTTATCAATGCGTCACCAACAGAAAGCCAAGAAGCGGAGAAGGTAAGCAATCAGATCTTACAGGTAATCCGTAATGTTCCGAAAGCGGTATTGCAGGATTATACTTCTGCCATTAAAACACAGAAAAATTATCTCAAACAGCAGCAGGTATTCTTTTCCAGTATTGCAGTGATTCTGTTGATTATCAGTTTGTTCCATATTGTAAATAGTATGACTCATACCATTCTGGCAAGGAGAAGGGAATATGGAATTATTCGGGCAATGGGAATTACAGACATCGGCTTTTTCAAGATGATTTTGCAGATGGGTATTTTGTACGGTTTGTTGGCGGATGTGTTTATCTTTCTGATTTATCATCTTATTCTTCGCAGAGTGATGGATTATTACATGGCTCATGTACTACAGTTTTTGCATTTGACTTCGAATGTACCGAATATTGTTTTAATGGGAATTATGGTGTTGAATGTGGTGATTGCAATTGGGGCGGTGATGTTTCCGGCATGGTGGACGGTAAGAGAAAATATTATCAGTGAGATTAGATAAGGCTCTCTTTTTTAGAAATATAAGGGTGACATTATAGATGTGGGCGAATATCCTAATGAAAAAGGGATTTTTGCCATGGACAAAGTAAAGCAGACGATTGATTATTGGTGTGACGATACAAGAAAGCAATTATATACGGGAGAGGGGATAGGCGTTGCAGTTCTTGATACCGGGGAATGAGTTATTATATTGTCAAGTTGGAAAGAACCTAGGAAATATGAGGGTTCCGCTGACTTTTGTCCTACGATAAAAAGAGAAATGTCATGATGGTTTTGATGATGAAATCAAAGCCATCTTTTTATTTTCTGGAAAAATGAGAACTGAAAAACGATTGAAAGAATGTGACAAGTTTCTCGGAGCATAGAATTTGAACGGGAAGGGGGTTATGACCTTGGATGGTAAAACTTTGAAGGAAATGCAGCAGGTGGATATTAAAAAAGTAAATCCAGATGAGCTTGTGGATATTAGTGATATTGAGATTGATACGAAGCAGTCCGCACAAAAACGTGTGAAAAGCTATGTGGAGCAGGTACATAACCCGTATCTTGTTCGGGTTGGGGAGTTTGTTGTGAAGATTGGGTATTCGGATTGTGAAGAGACATTGAATGATCGGATGAAACAGTATATTTCAAAAATTGCAGAGGTTACATTTGACACATAGCAAAAATCGTAACTATTCAGCCATAACAACTATCAGGAGGAAGCAGAATGCAGAAAAAAGTATTATATTATGCTGCAATCTATCTTCGGTTATCGAGGGATGATGAAGATATTGATGGCAGCACAAAAAGAGAAAGTGACAGCATTTCATCTCAACGAGAGTTGGCTCGTTCCTTTGTAAAAGAACAACCGGATATGGAGTTGTTTGATATTTACATAGACGATGGATTTTCGGGTTCAAACTTTAATCGGCCGAATTTCAAAAGAATGATGGCGGATATTGAAGATGGGAATGTAAATTGTGTTGTTGTAAAAGATTTATCCAGATTTGGACGAGATTATATTGAAGCCGGGCGGTTCATTCAAAAAATCTTCCCGGCTTTTTCTGTGCGTTTTATTGCAATTACAGATCATTATGACAGTCTGACTGCAGATCAGAGTACCACATCTTTGGTCATTCCGGTAAAGAACTTTGTGAATGATTCCTACTGTCAGGATATTTCGGAAAAGGTAAAATCACATCAGAGATTAAAACGGGAAAAAGGCAAATTTATTGGAGCGTTCGCAGTTTATGGCTATCAAAAGGACAGTGAAGATAAAAATAAACTGGTGGTCGATGAGTATGCGGCGAAGATTGTGAGAAATATCTTTGCATGGAAACTGGACGGAATGAGTAATTTTGCCATTGCAAATAGACTAAATGACAATGGTATTTTTTCTCCGCTACAATATAAAAAGTCACATGGGCAAAATTATTCTACAGGTTTTCGTACTGGAATTGTACCGCAATGGTCAGCGGTGGCGGTGAAGCGTATTTTGACAAATGAGATTTATACCGGAACATTGGTGCAGGGAAAAACGGAAAAAGTAAACTATAAGGTGAGTAAGATTTTAGAAAAGCCGGAGGCTGAATGGTTTAAAGTGGCAGGGACACATGAAGCGATTATTTCCAAAGAGGTTTACCAAAATGTGCAGCGTCTTTTAAAAGTGGATACCAGAGCGGAAAAGGGAAAAGAAAAAGCACATATTTTTTCCGGACTTCTATTTTGCGGAGACTGCAAAGAGCCAATGATTCGGCGGGTGAATCGATATAAAGGAACGGAAAAAGTATATTATATCTGCTCGACCAGAAATAGAAGTGAGGGCTGCAGCAGACATAGTATTGCAGAAGCGGATTTGAAAGAGGTGGTATTTCAAATCATACGGTCACAGGCCGCGTTATTAATTGATGTTAACAGACAAATGCAGTATATCCAAACAAAGGAAATGGAATTTGGGGATGTGGTTGGATTTGATAAAGAGATTACACGATTGAGGAATGAGCAGGAGAAATATCTGGAACTTCGAGCAGGACTTTATGAAGACTTGAAAATAGGGGTAATCACACAGGAGGATTTTAAGAACTTTGGTGAGATTTATGAACAACAGTATACAGAAACTGAAAAGGCTTTGACAAAACAGGAAGAAATGTTAAAGAAGCTGTTTTACAATGGGGTACAGTCCGGGGTGAAACTGGAACGGATGAAAGAGACTATGCGGATTACCGCATTAGACAGGGATACGCTGTTAGTTTTTGTAGAGAGGATAGAAGTATACGAGGGGAAAAAAGTATTGGTACAATTTTGTTATCAGGAAGAAATTGAGAAGATGTTGATGCTGTCAGAAGTTCTTTCTTCGCAATCAGAGGAGGTGATTTAAATGGCAAGAACATCCAAACGTAAGGTTCGCTTGGAGAGCCAATTACTTCAAGAAAATGTACCAATGCAAACATACATGGCAGGTATTTACGCAAGATTATCTGTAGATAATCATGACGGCAAAGAAGTATCCATTGAAAATCAGATGGAAATGGCAAAAGAGTATTTGAAATCCCATGCAGAGATTACGTTGTATGATTGTTATTCAGATTTGGGAGCCACAGGAACGAATTTTGAACGAAATGATTTTGAACGGCTTATGCAGGATGTAAGGGATGGACATGTAAACTGTGTGATTGTAAAGGACTTTTCACGATTCGGAAGAAATTATATTGAAACGGGAAATTTTGTAGAGAAGATTTTCCCATTTTGGGGCGTACGCTTTATTGCCATTACAGATCAGTATGACAGTGCGAAGCAGGTGGACTGTAATCAAGCACTTTCTATACACTTGAAAAATATCGCCAATGAATTATATGCAAAAGATATTGCAGAGAAAGTAAAAGTCAGTAAACAGATGAAAATGGAACGTGGAGAATATACAGGAGGTGTTCCGCCTTATGGTTATATCGTGGAGAAAATAAACGGAAAACGGACGTTGGCGCCGGAACCTGTGACCAGTGAAATTGTCAAACAGATATTTGAGCGTTATGCTTTGGGGGAGACATTTGTATCTCTTACAAAGTGGTTGTATGAGCAAAAGATTCATCGACCCAGCGATTATAAAAAATATAAAACAGCTTATCAGCAGGAAGGACAGAAGTTGGTACAGTGGGATAGATTGTCTATCAGGGGCATTCTGCTCAATCTTGTCTATATAGGAAATCTTGCCCAATCCAGTAAATACATAGAGGAAGCCATGACTGTGGAACATACTCATGAACCATTGGTTTCGGATGAATTATTTTATCGAGTGTGGGAAAGAATCGAGGGAAATATAGAGAAGCAAAAACGCAGACCGCTAAGAAAGGACACGATAGAAGATATTTTCCGGGGAATTTTGTATTGCGGAGAGTGTGGACATAAGTTGAGTCGTATGGTGACGGAGAGAAAGATTTCTTATAAGAAAGTAAAAACCTTTGTATTTTATGGATGTTCGAATATCAAGCGGATTGATGACGAGAAATGTAAGAGTGCACATATCACATTTCTGCAACTTCAGAAAATCATCCTTCAAACTTTGAAGAAGGAATTTGCGCTCAGCAGCATCCAAGTGAAAAAACTTACAACGTTCAATCAGGAGGAGGCTGAAAAGAGGAAAATGCGGATACGAAAGACACAGAGTAACTTGCAAAAATCTGTGTATAGGACAGATGTAAAGATTAGTTCCTGTTATCTGGAATATCGAAATGGGAAGATGACACAGGCGCAGTTTTTGGAAGAAAAGAAGAAATTGGAGGAGAAAAGGGAACAGGAGCAGCAGACACTGAAGGATTTACATATAGAATATTCTGCCATTGACAGAGAGATGGAAAAACAAAATCAATTTATCCGTATGATTGTAAAGTGTCGGGAACATGCGAAACTAACGGCAGAGCTGGTACAAAATCTGATCGAAAGAATTGATGTGTACGACAACAAACGGGTAAAGATTATCTGGAAGTGGAAAGATGAAGTTGGAAAGGTCTTAGGAGGAACGTGTGATGAAAAATAAAATGAAGATTGCAATCTATCTGCGGCTGTCAAAAGAAGATGAGTTGGCTGCGCAGGAAAGCAATAGTATTTCTTATCAGCGTTTACTGTTAAAAGGATATATAGAGCGGAATTTTGAAAATTATACGTTGTCGGACGAAGTCCGCCCGCCGGGGGCAGGTGTTACGGTGTGCCCGAATGGGTATGAAATCATAGAGTTTGTGGATGATGGTTACAGTGGAACCGGTATGGATAGACCTGGGATGAATGAAATGCTGGCTTACGTCAGGCAGAAGAAGATAAACTGTATTATTGTAAAGGATTTTTCCCGGTTTTCCCGAGATTATGTAGAAATAGGTTCCTATGTGGAACAAATATTTCCATTTATGGAAGTTCGCTTTATTTCTGTAAACGACCATTACGATAGTAAGGATTCCCACCAAAAGACGATGGGTATGAATCTGGCATTTAAAACATTGGTCAATGATTTATACTCTAAAGATTTGTCTGTCAAAGTAAAATCGTCTTTGACTTCTAAAAAAGAAAGAGGAATTTATTGTAGTGGGAATTGTCCGTTTGGATACCGTAAGAAAGCAGATGATAGAAATCAAGTAGAGATAGTGGAAGAGGAGGCAGAAGTGGTACGGGAAATTTTTCGACTGACTTTAGCGGGGTATACTTCTGTGGAGATAGCAAAGAAGTTTAATCAGGAAAGAGTAAAAACACCTGTAGAATATCTGATAGCGAGAGGCGCTGCACACCGTAAGCCGGCCGGTAAGGAATTTTCGTGGCAGCATCCTACAATCTGTGCCATACTAAGAAATGATTTTTATACAGGCGATGTGGTATATGGGAAATATGAGAAGGACTCTGTTGGAGGAAAAAATCATATAAAACCGAGAAGTGAATGGAAGATTTATTATAACCATCATGAACCAATCATTGAACGGGACATATTTGAAGCAGTTCGTCAAACAAGAGGGAAAACAAAGCCATACATAGCTAAACAGTCACATATTTTACAGGGGAAAGTGGTATGCAAAGAATGTGGCAAGGCATTGCGGTACCGCAATTCGAGAAATCCTTACTTTTATTGTAATGAGCGATATGCGACAAGAAATGAAAAGTGTTTGCACCAAGTAAATGTATTCTTCTTAGAACAGGTTATTTTATCTGCACTGCAAAAGGAAAGGAACATTGATGAACTGAATCAAGAAGCGGTAGATACTTTCATAAAGAAGGTGAAAGTGTGGGATGAGCATCATATAGAGATTATTTGGGATTTTGTATCTAAAATGTATTAAAAATAAAAATTTTCATTTTTTAAATCATTTTCTATATTATGATTCGTTGTATATAATAAGGGGACGCCCTTAGGGGAATATCGTATGGAAATTCGATGTTCTCACAGGAGGTTATATTTTGACGCGCGAGAAAAAATTAATCAGGCAAATTGAATATGGAGATAAGGAAGCTCTTGGAGAATTGATTGAAATGTATTATGCCGATATCTTAAAGTATTGTCAGTGGCATACTTCTGGACAGGCTCAGGCTGAAGATGCTGCACAGGAAACATTTCTGAAAGCAGTGCGCTATTTGGATGTGAATCGGTTCAAAGGGGAATTCCGTCCGTTTTTATATAAAATCGCTCGGAATACCTGCATTGATCTGACACGAAAAAGGTATAGAGAAGAAGTGTCTTTGAATGAACTGGAGCAGGAGCCGGGATATCTGGAAGCAGGATTTCAGAAAGCAGAGGCAGATGCAGGGTTATGTCAGTTGGTACAGAATTTGGAGGATGAAGAGCAGGAAATTGTCCTGCTTCGCTTCGGGCAGGATCTCACACTCCGAGAAACGGCAGAAATAACCGGGATGCCTCTTAGGACGGTACAATCCAAGTTAAGAGCCATATTAAAACGACTAAAAACAGAGTTAAACCAGATTGACAAAACGGAAGGAGGGAGAAGCGTATGAGAGAGACAGAAAAGATGCTTCGCACATATTTTCAGGAAGACAGAAAAGAAAGAGGCATTCTTTCAGAAGAGGGAACAGAATTGTCAGAGAATACAAAAAAAGCAATGCAGAAAACCATTCTTATGGCGGAGTTGGAAATACGTGAGAGAGAAAAAAGAAAAGAAAATGGATTTGGTACATTCCTGATTGAATTACTGCGGGCTGCAGGGATCCGGATGTGGATTTTTCAAGCCGGAGTCGTCCTTGGCGCTTATCTCCTTATGTATTTTTTGATGGGTGTGGAAATCCAATATTTTACACCAAGACGATTTGCATTCATAGTGAGCTTACTTGGGATATTTATGTTTTCGGCGGCAATTCCGAGTTTGTATCGTACAAAGCGGTATCAGATGCTGGAAATAGAAGCTGCGGCGAAATGTTCTGTCTGGAAGCTTATGCTGGCAAGAATTTTAGTGATTGGAACGGGAGATTTACTTATGTTGATCGGGGTTATCTGGTGGGTTTCAAGTGTTTCTCCATTGTCGGTATTACAGGCGGCATTTTGTCTGTGCCTGCCGTTTCTTCTGGCTTTTGACGGTGGCTTGTATTTATTGCGAAAAGTGGCTTTCGTACATTTTCAAAAGTGGGCATACGGCATGTGTCTTGGTATGACAGCAATACTTGGAGGCGTTGCGTTTTTCTACCCTGCGTATTATGAAATGGATTTTACATTTGTTACGGTGGGGAGTATTCTAGTGCTCGCTGTAGTTGGAATTTATCAATGTGTTGGACTGACGCATGAAACAGAGCAGAGTGTATATGGGTAATTTTTTTGAATGAAGAATTTATAAGGAAATGATTCTCAAAGGGGAATGGGATTCGTAAAAAGAATATGTGTAAAACAGAACAGGAGAAAAATATGGAATTAGAAATCAGACAAATTTCAAAGCATTATAAAGATAAAAAAGCCGTAGATAATGTTTCACTGACCTTGACTCCGGGCGTATGGGGACTGCTGGGAGCTAACGGTGCAGGAAAAACATCTTTGATGCGGATGATAGCCGGAATTGTCAAACCGACATCTGGAGACATTTTATATGATGGACTGCCGATCCAGATTTTAAAAGAAAAATACAGAGAAATTTTCGGATACCTTCCGCAGGAGTTTGGATTTTATCCCGAGTTTACAGTGAAATCTTATCTGGAATACGTGGCGGTATTAAAGGGTATGTCAAAAAGAGAGAGCAGACAGAAAATAAGAGAGCTGCTGGAGCATTTGACATTAAGTGATGTAGAAAACAAAAAAATCAACAAATTGTCCGGCGGAATGAAGCGAAGAGTCGGTATTGCACAGGCATTGTTAAATGACCCGAAAGTATTGATTCTGGATGAGCCGACCAGTGGGTTAGATCCAGGAGAGCGAATCCGTCTCCGCAATCTTTTATCCGGGTTTGCTCAAGACCGAATTGTACTAATTTCTACACATATCGTATCGGATGTAGAGTATATTGCCAATGAAAATGCGGTTATGAAAGATGGAAAAATCATCGAAACAGGTACTACAGAAGAACTGATCCGACTTGTAAATGGTAAGGTTTGGAGCGCTGTGGTTCCGACTCAGGATGCATTTTCTTATGAGCAGAAGATGCGAATTGTTAATATGAGAAATGAAGAATATGGCATGACTTCGCTGCGATATCTGGCAGAAAAACCAATTATTCCTGAATCAAAGCAGGAAGAATCAAAGCTGGAAGACTTGTATCTGTGGCTGTTTCCACAGGAAAACAGGGAGGAGGATGTGCGATGAGAATTTTGGAATTGGAAATTAAACGTGTACTGACAACGAAACTGACTTGGATTTTACTGACAGCTGCATTTGCCTTATCTGTTTTGCTGGCATATGTTCCTGTTACTTTTGAGTCGGTTACTTATACTGGAGAGCAGGGAGAAGAGATTCAGTTAAAAGGCGTGGAAGCTGTAAATTATCTGCGTGAAATACGAACAGATATGGCTGGGGATGTGACACCGGAAAAGGTAGAAACTGTGATGAAGACTTTTCAAGAATGTCTGGCTCAATATGGAGCGGAAGATATGTATGATTTGCCAGACGAGGCGAATTTGGAAGGATTACTTCCTTATTGGGATTATATTGATCGTATTCGAGAAATGTATTCGGATACAGAGACAGGGATGAGTCCGCCTATTTCGGAAATGGACTTGAGCGAAACGGAACGGTTGTATGATAAGGTTATGGAGAGAACAGAATCGTTAATGAAGATGGAACAGCAAGATTACATGTCAGCCCAAGAAGCGGCGATGAAAATGTATTCCAATGTGGAGAAACCCTTTCAGTATTATTCTGGTATTTCTTCTAACTCAATGGATTATCAGGTTCTTTTGATTTATATCATTTTGATTTTGTGTGTAGTGATTGCTGCGCCTATATTTACATCGGATTATCAGACAGGAGCGGATGATATCCTTCGATGTACAAAACATGGACGAGGAAAACTTGCGGCTGCCAAAATCATTTCTGCATTGTTGATTTGCGGAGGAACATTTTTGATTTGTCAGGTGATATGGATTGTGATTACAAATAGCCTGTTTGGATGGGAGAGTACGAAGACATCCTTACAGTTTCTTTATTCCATCTCCAGTCTGCCGAATTTAAATATAGGTGAGGTACAGTTGCTGAATACAGGAGCCGGATTTTTGATGTTCCTTGCGATGGTAAGCTGTGCATTGTATTTGTCTACGAAAATGGGAAGCACCGTATCTTCACTGGCGCTGGCATTATTCTTTTGTTTCTTGCCCATGCTTGTGATATCGGCAGCACCGCAGAAGCTTGGTTTATGGCTGCAGTGCCTGCTTCCGGGAGGTGGAATCGGATTGCAGAACAGTTTCTTGTTCTCGTTGATTGATTTTAAGTTTTTACACTTGGGCAATGTGTCAGTATGGACACCTTATGCAATGATATTCTTTGCGTTGATTCAAATTCCGCTGTTCTTGGGGCTGGCGGTGAGATCACATTGTAAGATGCGGGGATAGGTTTATAGAAATGTTTGCATTTGTTTTACGGAATACATTTTATTTTATAACAATAATTTGATTCACACTATATATGAGTCCACATTTAGAGGCGGCAATCTTCATGAATTCAATAATAAATATTGTAACATTTCCCTGCACCTGCTTGACACAAGAGGGGGCGGCCCTCCACCCGGATTTTCAAGGGCGGATACGAGCATTTAAAGATTGCATCAATGGAAAAAATGCTGTGTATGATGACAGTGGACATGGAACCCATGTGGCTGGAATTCTTGCGGGGGATGGACGGATGTCTGGAGGGATACTGACTGGAATGGCGCCGGGGGCAGAGCTTATTATTGTAAAAATGTTAGACGCTAAAGGGGAAGGAAGTGTAGAACAGATTTCGGAAGCGGTGGATTGGTTGAAAAGAAACTGGAGGAAGTACGGAATAAGGATTGTCAATATATCTGTAGGTGCAAAAGAGGGCATTAATCTTGAAAAGGAGCGGCAGATTATAAAAGGTGTGGAAGATTTATGGGACGCAGGTCTTGTAATCGTTGTGTCCGCCGGGAATTATGGCCCGGGGAAAGGAACGATTGCGATTCCGGGAACAAGCAGAAAAGTTATTACGGTAGGAGCATTTTCAGATGGTGGAAAAGGATTTTGCTGCTCGGGGGAGGGGCCTACAGATGCTTGTGTAGTAAAGCCGGAAATACTGGCGCCCGGCTATCAGATTATTTCCTGCAATCATATGTTTGCACAGGGGAAACCATATACGATTAAGAGCGGTACTTCCATGGCAACACCTGTAGTATCCGGAGCGGCGGCGCTTTTGTTGTCTAAGTATCCTGATATGAGTAATCTACATTTGAAATTGAAACTAAGACAGAGCAGCAGGAAAATCATGGATGGACGTATGAATGGCTGGGGAGCGCTTCGAGTATGTGCGCTGTTGGAGTAAAAAAGTAACTATTCAGCCATAACAACTCGAGTTTCGACTGTTATACAGTCTTTTACGCTGCTTACGCAGCTAAAACTCTCGTTTATGGCTAAACGCCATATGCTGATTATATCATACAGTCTGTTACAAGCAAGCTTGCACATCCTGCTTGCTATATCAGCGCAGGGCTGAATAGTTACGCAAAAAAGTAACTGTCAAGAAAAAATACTTGACATTTGGAAGGAGAACAGTTAAGATAACTAAGGTGATAAACATGGATGAAATATTAAAGCAGGCGCTGTTGTATGATTTTTACGGAGAACTTCTGAACGATCACCAGAAAGAGATTTATGAACAGTTTGTTCTGGAAGATTTATCTTTAAGTGAGATTGCACAGGATGCCGGAATCAGCAGACAAGGTGTACATGACTTGGTAAAGAGATGTCAGAAGTCACTGGAGGGGTATGAAGCTAAGCTGCACCTGGTAGAGAAATTTCTTAAAATCAAAGAAGAGATACAACAGATTCATGAGAGGTTGGAAGAGTATGACAGTGAGAAACAGCCTGTGAATGAGATGATAGAGAAGATTCGGAGTATATCAGACCGGATCATAGAGGAGTTATAGAATGGCATTTGACAGTTTGACAGAAAAACTTCAAAACGTGTTTAAAAACCTTAGAAGCAAGGGACGTCTGACAGAAGATGATGTAAAGGAAGCGCTAAAAGAGATTAAAAGAGCTCTTCTTGCGGCGGATGTCAACTTTAAGGTTGTAAAAGACTTCATTAAAAATGTACAGGAAAGAGCTATTGGTCAGGATGTGATGAATGGGCTCAATCCGGGACAGATGGTCATTAAGATTGTGAATGAAGAGCTGGTAAAGCTTATGGGCTCTGAGACGACAGAGATTAAGTTTCAGCCGGGAAGCGCTGTTACAGTAATTATGATGGCAGGTCTTCAAGGTGCAGGTAAGACAACTACCACCGCGAAACTTGCGGGAAAGTATAAATTAAAAGGCAAGAAACCATTGCTTGCTGCCTGTGATGTTTACCGTCCTGCGGCGATTAAACAGCTTCAGGTCAACGGGGAAAAACAGGGTGTAGAAGTGTTTGCCATGGGAGACACTCATAAGCCGGCGAACATAGCAAAAGCTGCGTTAGAACACGCACAGAAGAATGGAAATAATCTGGTGATCTTAGATACAGCCGGCCGGCTTCATATTGATGAGGATATGATGGCGGAATTGCAGGAAATCAAGGAGACGGTAGATGTACATCAGACCATCCTCGTGATTGATGCCATGACCGGACAGGATGCAGTAAATGTTGCGAAAGACTTTAATGAGAAAGTCGGTGTCGACGGCGTCATTGTCACAAAGCTTGACGGTGATACAAGAGGCGGTGCGGCGTTGTCTGTAAAAGCAGTAACCGGAAAGCCGATTTTGTACGTTGGTATGGGTGAAAAACTTTCAGATTTGGAACAGTTTTATCCAGACCGTATGGCGTCTCGTATTCTGGGTATGGGAGATGTGCTGACGCTCATTGAGAAAGCAGAAGCTGAGATTGATGAAGAAAAAGCAAAGCAAATGACGCAGAAGCTTAAGAAAGCCCAGTTTGATTTTGACGATTATCTGGAAAGTGTAAAACAGATGAAAAATATGGGCGGGCTTAGCAGTATTATGAGCATGCTGCCCGGACTTGGCGGCATGGGCGGTATGGGTAAAATGAAAGGTCTTGACGAAGAACAGGCCGCCGAAGCCGAGAAGAAGATGGGAAGAATGGAAGCAATGATCTATTCCATGACTCCGGCAGAAAGAAGAGATCCGGATCTTCTGAACCCATCCAGAAAACATCGAATTGCAAGAGGAGCAGGTGTTGACATCAGTGAAGTTAACCGTATGATTAAACAGTTCAACGAGATGAAAAAGATGATGAAGATGATAGGGAAAGGCGGTAAGAGAAATAAATTCCGTCTGCCGTTCTAACATGGTATAACGCGTAAATCACGCATTATATATAAACTATAGGAAAGAAATTTTAGTGGAGGTGAAACAAATGGCAGTAAAAATCAGATTAAGAAGAATGGGACAGAAGAAAGCTCCTTTCTATAGAATCGTTGTTGCAGATTCCAGATCTCCAAGAGATGGAAAATTTATCGATGAGATCGGAACATACGATCCGAATCGTGAGCCAAGTGCTATCTCAGTTGATGAAGAGGCGGCTAAAAAATGGTTAAACTCAGGTGCACAGCCAACAGAGACAGTCAGCAAGATTTTTAAAGTAGCAGGCATTGAGAAATAAGACATGTCCTGGAGGTGTGTAGGATGAAAGAGTTAGTAGAAGTAATTACAAAAGCTTTGGTTGATGATCCGGACAGTGTTGTTATCACAGAAAAGGAAGAGAAGAAAGCTACAGTTTTGGAAGTACGTGTTGCTGATTCTGATATGGGAAAAGTAATCGGAAAGCAGGGACGTATCGCAAAAGCTATCCGTTCTGTTGTGAAAGCAGCGGCTGCAAAGGAAGATAAGAAAGTAATTGTAGATATTTTAGACTAATTATGTATGGGAAGGACAGGTTGCAGGTAAGGAGCCTGTCCTTAACTTTATCTATCATAGACAGTAGGGAGAAACATTAGGAGAAGTGTATGAATGATTTGTTGCAGGTAGGAGTAATTACCCAGACACATGGAGTACGTGGAGAAGTGAAAGTATTTCCGACTACGGACGATCCACAGCGTTTTAAAAAGTTGAAACAGGTAGTTCTTGATACGGGAAAAGAACAGTTGCCTTTGGAGATTCAGAGCGTAAAGTTTTTTAAACAATTTGTTATCTTAAAATTTAAAGGCATTGATAATATAAATGAGATTGAAAAATATAAAAGATGTCCGCTTATGGTCACAAGGGAAAATGCAGTAAAATTAGAGGAAGACGAGTATTTTATTGCAGATATGATCGGTATGAGTGTAGTGACAGAAGATGGAGAACAATTTGGGACACTCAAAGATGTCATTGAGACAGGGGCGAATGATGTATATATTATTGACAGTGCGGTCCATGGAGAAGTATTAGTGCCAGCGATCAAAGAGTGTATTCTTGATGTGGATATTGAAGGACGGAAGATGACCATACATTTGTTAGACGGACTAATTTAAGAATAGAAAGAGGAATCTTTTATGCAGTTTTATATTATGACTTTATTTCCCGATATGGTAATGGATGGGTTGAATACAAGTATTATCGGACGGGCTGTGAATAAGGGGCTTTTATCTATTGAGGCTGTAAATATCAGAGACTATGCGTTTAATAAACATAACAGTGTGGATGATTACCCTTATGGGGGCGGCGCAGGTATGCTTATGCAGGCAGAACCGGTGTATCAGTGTTATAAGGCGTTGGCGGAGAAAATAGAAAATAGACCGAGGGTTGTTTATTTGTCGCCGCAGGGAAAAACATTTAACCAGACGATGGCGGAAGAATTTGCGAAAGAAGAAGAATTAGTATTTTTATGCGGCCACTATGAGGGAATTGATGAACGTGTGCTAGAGGAGATTGTGACGGATTACGTGTCTATTGGAGATTATGTACTGACAGGCGGAGAGCTTCCGGCCATGATTATGGTGGATGCTGTTTCAAGGCTGGTGCCGGGGGTGCTGCACAATGATGTGTCGGCAGAATTTGAAAGTTTTCAAGATAATCTCTTAGAGTATCCACAGTATTCCAGACCCGAGATATGGCATGACAAACAAGTGCCGCCGGTGTTGTTATCCGGACATCATGTAAATATTGAAAAATGGAGAAGGGAACAGTCCGTCATCCGTACAGCGGAAAATCGTCCGGATCTTTTGGAAAAAGCGGAACTTTCGGAGAAAGAGAAAGAACTTTGCGAAAAAATCCTTGCAAATCAACGCTGATTGTGGTAATATATATCATGTTGTGAAGAAAAATAGATGGTCCTCTGGTACATTAGTATTAAGAACATCCAAGTAAACAAGGAGGTCACACAAAATGAACGATATTATCAAGAATATTGAAGCGGCTCAGTTAAAAGAGAATGCTCCAGAGTTCAATGTAGGAGATACTGTAAAAGTTTACGGTAAGATCAAAGAGGGAAACCGCGAAAGAGTTCAGGTTTTCGAAGGTACTGTTCTTAAAAAGCAGGGTGGAAGCACAAGAGCAACATTCACAGTTAGAAAGACATCTAACGGAGTTGGTGTTGAGAAGACATGGCCGCTGCACTCTCCAAACGTAGAGAAGGTTGAAGTAGTAAGAAGAGGTAAAGTAAGAAGAGCGAAACTGTTCTACTTAAGAGACCGCGTAGGTAAGAGAGCGAAAGTAAAAGAATTAGTAAAATAACAAGCAAGGCAAAAAGGACAGGTACGTATGTGTATATTGTCCTTTTTCTGATATAGAGGAACTTATGAGAAAAAGAAGGCCATATGCCAATCGGCGAAAGAAAAATAAGTACCATCGTGTGAAAAGAAGGAAAAAGTTTAGTTTCAGAGGAATGAGTCTTGAAAAACTCAGACAGAAATTCAATATGTACAAAGCTCATTTGAAACTGGTCGGAAGCTGGACATTTCGAGTTTTGACCGTTTGCTTTCTGGCATTCGTATTCGTGTGGTATTTCGGGCAGGGAGTGAGTGCGGTTGGAGATTCGATGAAACCGGTACTTTCAAACGGCGATGTAGTTTTGGTAAATCGGATCAAATACAATGCGACAACTCCGAAACGCGGCGATATCATCGTGTTTAAGCCGAAAGGAAATGAGAACGCGCACTATTATATCAAACGTATTGTCGGATTGCCAGGAGAAACGGTAGAGATAATTGAAAGCAGCGTGTATATTAATGGTAAAAAATTAGAAGAAGACTATAAGACAACGAAGATTGACGACGTAGGTGTTGTGTTTGAAGAGATGAAACTTGCGTCAGATGAATATTTTGTGCTTGGAGACGACAGAGAAAATAGTGAGGACAGCCGTAACGCAGACGTGGGAAATGTCAAGAGAAGTTATATCTACGGGGAAGCGTGGTTCGTTGTGTCTCCGAAGAAGCATTTAGGATTTGTGAGGTAAGAAAGTATGCATTTACAATGGTATCCCGGTCATATGACAAAGGCAAAGCGTATGATGCAGGAAAATATAAAGCTTATTGATCTGGTAATTGAACTTGTAGATGCCAGAGTTCCAGTTAGCAGCCGGAACCCGGATATTGATGAGTTGGGGAAGAACAAAGCAAGGCTTGTACTTCTCAATAAATCAGATCTTGCAGAGGAAAAATGGAACGATGCATGGGCAGAGTATTTTAAGGAAAAAGGTTTTTCTGTGGTGAAAGTCAATTCTAAAAAAGGCGGTGGTATCAAATCCATACAGGGTGTTATCAGGGAGGCCTGTAAGGAAAAGATTGAACGAGACAGGAAACGAGGCATTTTAAATCGTCCGGTGCGTGCGATGGTAGTGGGAATTCCGAATGTAGGGAAATCAACCTTTATCAATGCGCTTGCGGGAAAGGCTTGTGCAAAGACGGGAAATAAGCCGGGTGTGACGAAAGGAAAACAGTGGATTCGTTTGAATAAACAGGTAGAACTTTTGGATACGCCGGGAATTCTATGGCCGAAATTCGAGGATCAGGAAGTAGGACTTAAACTTGCATTTATTGGTTCTATCAAGGATGAAGTGATTCAGACGGAAGAACTCGCGACAGAACTTATTAAGTTTTTGGGACAGTATTATAAAGAGGTTCTTCCAGAAAAATACAATGTCACAATGAACGAAGATCCTTATGTGGTATTGAATGATATTGCGAAGAACAGAAACTGTGTGCTGCGTGGGAGTGAGCCGGATACAGAAAAGGCGGCACAGCTTCTTCTGGATGATTTCAGAAACGGAAGGCTTGGCAGACTAACGTTGGAATATTCACAGGAACTGGAATAATATTACAGAAAATCTGGAAAGGGGACTATAAATCATGACAAGACACAGAAGAGAAAAGGATTCGTCTCCGGGAGTGCTTATGACTTTGGTGGGATGGATTGTATATATTGCAATTATTGTGGGACTTACTTATCTGATCATTACTTATGTAGGACAGCGGACAAGGGTGAGTGGTTCTTCGATGGAAACGACTTTGAGTGACGGGGATAATCTGATTGTGGATAAAATATCGTACCGCTTCAAGGAGCCGGAGCGGTATGATATTATTGTTTTCCCCTATAAATACGAACCAAATACATATTATATCAAACGTATTATTGGACTTCCGGGAGAAACGATACAGGTGATAGACGGATGCACTTATATTGATGGCGAGAAGCTGACAAGTGACGTCTACGGTGCGGAAATTATGGATGCTGCCGGGATTGCAGAGAAACAGATAGTGCTTGGACAGGACGAATATTTCGTGCTTGGGGATAACCGCAACCACAGTTCAGACAGCCGGGATTCCAGTGTGGGTGTTTTGGAACGAGAGGATCTGATGGGAAGAGCGTGGGTTAGAATCTATCCATTTGACCGCGTAGGAGTAATAAAACATGGGTAAACGTGAAGAAGAAAAACGTAAAAAGCAACAAGAGAAATTGGAAAAAGAACTGGCGAGACTGGAACTGATGAGCACATATGAAAAAGAGTATGCATCTCATCGGTACATATGCGGGATTGATGAAGTGGGCAGAGGGCCGCTTGCCGGACCGGTAGTGGCAGGAGCAGTTGTTCTGCCGAAGGATGTTACCATTCTTTGGCTGAATGATTCTAAAAAGCTGTCGGAGAAAAAAAGAGAATTGCTTTATGATGAGATTATGGAAAAGGCAGTGGCAGTGGGATTTGGGATTGTAGGACCTCAGAGGATCGATGAGATTAATATTCTACAGGCAACCTATGAAGCTATGCGCCTTGCCATTGCGGAAGTTGAGAAAAAGCTGGGACAAAAACCGGATATTCTTTTAAATGATGCAGTAACCATTCCTCAGGTGGATATATTGCAAGTGCCTATTATTAAGGGGGATGCCAAAAGTATTTCCATAGCGGCGGCAAGTGTTGCCGCAAAGGTGACCAGAGACCGTTTGATGGCAGAGTATGAGAATGTACTGCCGGGGTATGAATTTGCCAGCAACAAGGGGTATGGAACAAAAGCACATATTGAGGGATTAAAAAAGCTTGGACCGACACCTGTTCACAGAGCAACATTCATTAAAAACTTCGTATAGAAGTGTGGAGGCGGATAAAAATAGTGGGAAGAGCGTACAATAAACGAAGAATTGGCGCGGAGAAAGAACAAAAGGCGGGAATATATCTTACAGAGCAAGGTTATGAGATTGTGAAGTATAATTTCCGCTGCAGACTGGGTGAGATTGATATTATTGCCAGAGACGGCGATTATCTAGTGTTCTGCGAAGTGAAATACAGAAGCGGAAGTGTCAGTGGTCATCCACTAGAGGCAGTAGATATAAGAAAACAGCAGGTATTGTCAAAATGTGCCTTTTATTATCTTACGGTAAACAGGCTTCAGGATGTTCCTTGCAGGTTTGACGTAGTCAGTGTTACAGATGAGGAAATCCGGGTGATCAAGAATGCATTTGAATATTTAGGAGGATATTGATGAGTCTTGGATTAAAGTATAAAAATCAAGAATCTATTTTTGAGGAAAAGACAGTAAATGGAGTCCCGTTTCTTTCATATCCCATGTTTGAACGGACAGGAATTGTCCGTCATGGGTTTTCTACCAGACTTGGAGGCGTAAGTAAAGGTTCCTGTGCGACGATGAATATTAGCATCACAAGGGGAGATGCTCCTGAGGCTGTCGCAGAAAACAAAAGACGTATTGCTGCGGCGATCGGGGTGCAAGTGGAAGACATGACATTTACACAGCAGACGCATACGGCTCATGTGGAGGTTGTAGAAGAAGCAGACCGGGGCGGACGTTTTTTGGAGACGGACGGAATGGTGACGAATGTTCCCGGTATCTGTCTTGTGACGTTTTATGCTGACTGTGTGCCACTGTTTTTCGTAGATCCGGTGAAGCATGTGATTGGACTCAGCCATTCCGGCTGGCGTGGAACAGTGGGAAAGATCGGGAAAGTTACGGTAGAGAAAATGACAGAGGCGTATGGAACAGATCCAAGGGACGTACTTGCCGCCATTGGTCCGTCCATCTGCCAGGACTGCTATGAGGTGAGCGGGGATGTCATTGAGGAAATGAAGACGTCTTTTGACGAGCGTATTTGGGAGGAATTGTTTTACCAGAAAGCCAATGGAAAATATCAATTAAATCTCTGGAAAGCTAATGAGGCTGTGTTTTTGGAGGCCGGTATCAAAAAGGAACATATTGCCGTAACCAATGTGTGTACTCATTGTAATCCGGAACTTTTATTTTCTCACAGGGCAACGGGAGGAAACAGAGGAAATTTAAGCGCGTTTCTTGCATTACGATAACGGGAGGAATGTATTTATGGATGGAACTAAGACAGAAGAGGTGGTGGAAGCTACTCGGAAAGCTGCCGATACAGTCA
This sequence comes from uncultured Dorea sp., assembly GCA_910578495.1. Lineage (GTDB taxonomy): Bacteria > Bacillota > Clostridia > Lachnospirales > Lachnospiraceae > Dorea_D. The sequence goes on along the minus strand of CAJTRE010000006.1, from coordinate 62,159 downwards.
GCAGGCTGACAGAGTATATACAGGGACAAATTCCGACGATTGTGGCGTTTAGCATAAAAGTGCTGATTGCTTTTCTGTTTTTCTGCCTGGGAAGAATTGTAATCAAATGGCTCCGGAAGATTGTAAAGACTTCGCTGGAGCGTTCCAGAGCGGATAAAGGTGTGGTGCAGTTTATAGATTCTTTGTTGAAGTTCGGATTGTATATTCTGTTGATTTTTACGATTGCAACGAAATTCGGATTGGACACTGCTTCGGTGGCGGCGCTTATTGCCTCCGGCGGCGTGGCGCTTGGTCTTGCTCTTCAAGGAAGTCTCTCAAATTTTGCAGGAGGTGTGTTGATCCTATTATTAAAGCCGTTTGAAGTGGGAGATTATATTATTGAAGACACCAATAAAAACGAAGGTACAGTAAAAGAGATTCAGATTTTTTATACAAAACTTAGTACGATTGATAATAAGACCATCGTCATTCCTAATGGTATGTTGACGAACACCAGTCTGGTGAATACGACAGCTATTGATGAGAGACGTTTAGACCTTAAAATAAACATTTCTTATGAGTCTGATCTGAAAAAGGCGAAGTCTGTGATAGAGACGGTTCTGCTTTCTGATGATGCTGTTTTAAAAAACAAGGATATTAATGTGTTTGTAGACGCTTTGGGAGAGTATTCTGTAGTGGTTGGTGCGAGAGCGTGGACGAAAAACGAGGAGTTCTGGCCGGCGAAATGGAGGATTTTAGAAGAAATAAAAGAGAAACTGGAAGTAAGCGGTATTCAGATTCCGTATCAGCAATTTGGTATGTACAGGGAAGATGAAAAAATGTAGACAAGAAATGAAAAAATAGCTTGCAAATATTTACAAATTAGTTATAATAATAGTTGTGGTTTATATGAAGCCACAACCATTATATAAGCTGGAATAGCTCAGTCGGTAGAGCACTTCACTCGTAATGAAGGGGTCGTCGGTTCAAGTCCGATTTCCAGCTTTATCAAATAAAAGATAATAAGCTTTCCGGATTCGGAAAGCTTATTTTAAGGTATCACAAATAAAAATATTTCGTATGCCTTGTGGCATAAGAGAGGAGAAAAAACAGTGAAAGAACGTACAATTGGAAGAGTAACAATCCCTACGGATGTGGATGTAGTTCCAGAGACATTGGAACTCGTAAAACGCTGGGGAGCGGATGCAATCCGCGACTGTGATGGAACAGATTACCCGGAGGAACTTAAACATGTAGATGCTAAAGTTTACTCTACATATTATACTACGAGAAAGGATAATGAATGGGCAAAAGCAAACCCGGACGAGATTCAGCAGATGTATATAATGACGCCTTTTTATACTGCAGTAGGTGAGGAATTGTCTATTCATTTGATGAATCATCTCTATCCGGATATGTTGAAAGTCAATGATAGAGATGATATTACAAGATGGTGGGAAGTGATCGACCGCACAACAGGAGAAGTTGTGCCGGTTTCTCAGTGGAGTTATGACGGTAATACAGGTGATGTTACGATTCATGGAACAAAGGAGTTTCATGATTATACGGTAAGTTTTCTTGCTTATATTATGTGGGATCCAGTGCATATGTATAATGCTGTGACGAATGGCTGGACCAATTTTGAGAAACAGATTACGTTTGATGTGCGCCAGCCTAAGACGAAAGATTATTCGATGAGCCGTCTGCGGAAGTATATTGAGGAAAATCCGCATATTGACGTTATCCGTTTCACTACATTTTTCCACCAGTTTACATTGATTTTTGATGAACTGGCAAGAGAAAAATATGTAGACTGGTATGGATATTCTGCATCTGTCAGTCCGTATATTCTGGAGCAGTTTGAGAAAGAGGCAGGGTATAAATTCCGTCCGGAGTATATTATTGATCAGGGCTATATGAACAATATTTATCGTATTCCGAGTAAAGAATTTCGTGATTTTCAAGCTTTCCAGAGGCGGGAAGTGACAAGACTTGCCAAAGAGATGGTAGATATTACCCATGAGTGTGGTAAAGAGGCAATGATGTTCTTAGGAGATCACTGGATTGGTATGGAGCCATTCTTAGAGGAGTTTAAGTCTGTAGGATTAGATGCTGTAGTAGGAAGCGTTGGAAACGGCTGTACTCTTCGCTTGATCAGTGACATTGAAGGCGTGAAATATACAGAAGGACGACTTCTGCCATATTTCTTCCCGGATGTATTCCATGAGGGAGGAGATCCGGTAAAAGAAGCCAAGGTAAACTGGGTGACAGCAAGACGTGCGATTCTTAGAAAACCAATCGATCGCATCGGCTACGGCGGGTACTTAAAGCTTGCCACTAAATTCCCGGAATTTGTTGATTATGTAGAGAGTGTATGTGAGGAATTTCGTGTGCTCTACGATAATATTAAGGGAACAACTCCGTACTGCATAAAAAAAGCGGCAGTATTAAACAGTTGGGGTAAGATGCGTGCATGGGGAAATCATATGGTACATCACGCGATATATCATAAGCAGAACTATTCTTATGCAGGAGTAATCGAGGCATTGAGCGGCGCACCTTTTGATGTGCAGTTTATAAGCTTTGACGATGTTAGGGAAAATCCGAAAGTTCTTGATGATATTGATGTTGTAATCAATGTGGGCGGTGCAGATACTGCATTTTCCGGCGGAGCAGACTGGGTTGATGAAAAAATCATTACCGCAGTTAAGAGATTTATCTACAACGGTGGTGGGTTTATCGGAATCGGAGAACCTTCCGCACATCAATTTGAGGGACGTTTTTTCCAGCTTGCCACTACGATAGGCGTAGAAAAAGAGACAGGATTCACACTGAATGTAGATAAATATAATTGGGAAGAACACGATCATTTCATCAAAGAAGATTGTACGAAGGATATTGATTTCGGGGAAGGGCAGAAGAATATTTTTGCTTTGGATGGAACTAAGGTACTTGTACATCATGATAAAGAGGTGCAGATGGCGGTGAGTGAATTTGGAAAAGGCCGCTGTGTATATATCAGCGGGCTTCCGTATAGTTTTGAAAACAGCCGTATTTTATACCGGTCTATTATATGGTCGACTCATGATGAGGATAATTTACATAAATGGTTCAGCACGAACTTTAATGTGGAAGTACATGCGTATGTGAAAAATGGAAAGTATTGTGTTGTAAACAATACGTACGAGCCTCAGAAAACAACGGTATATAAAGGAGACGGAACGGGATTTGAAGTGGAACTCGATGCAAATGAGATTATCTGGTATGAGATTTAGATAACGATTAGAAGAAAGAAGCGTTACAATGTAATGCAGGAGGTGTGAAAGTGTATAATAAAATACTTCATTTGTCATATAGGCTTGAGCAGAATAGAGTATTTACATCTATAAAAGCAGGGTTGGTTTTTCTAATTCCGGTTTTGATTATAGGATCTATAGTGATTGCGGTCAAAAACTTTCCGATTCCGGCGTTTACGTCGTTTCTTGAGAATGCTTTTGACGGACACATAGTAGGAATCCTGGATCTGCTCTATGACTCCACAATGGGGCTTATGTCGGTCTACCTTTCATGTACGGTTACGTATTGTTATGCATCTACGTTTCATGATGTAAAAAGCGATTTTAAGATTACGGCTGTCATTGCTTCACTGGGATGTTTTCTTATCTCTTTTGGAGCGCCTATGGGTTCTTTTCGCTTTGCGGACTTTGGAGCGCTCGGTATTGCGTCGGCCATTATCTGTGCACTTGCAGCTACAACGTTATTATATTGGTTTTCAAGGTGGAAGCTATTTCAGTTTTCATTCTATGCGGACGGGGCGGCTCAACAGTTTCAAGCTGTTGTTTCTATGATTTTCCCTATGATGTTTACACTGGTGATTTTTGCACTGTTCAGTAAAGCAGTGCAATTATCAACCGGGGAACAGAATCTGAATTATTTTTTATCGAATCTGTTTGTGAATCTGTTCCAGAATATTTCGGCAGAGTTATTAAGGGGAATTTTATTCGTAGTTCTTTTAAATGGCCTTTGGTTTTTTGGAATGCATGGTGGAAATATTATGGAGCCGGTGGCTCAGTCGTTCTTTGTTGAAGCAATAAAAGATCCTGAGAAAATTGTAAATAAGAGTTTTTTGGACAGTTTTGCTTTGATAGGTGGTTCGGGAACGTCACTTTGTCTGCTTCTTGCGTTAATTTTCTTTGCCAGAAACCAAAGCGGAAAACGGCTGGCGTGGTCAGCGGCTTCATTTTCTATATTTAATATGAATGAACTACTTGTGTACGGGCTTCCAGTTATTTTAAATCCGGCTCTGTTGATTCCATTTTTATTTACGCCGGTGTTGTCTCTTTGTATCGCATATTTTGCTACGGTTATTGGATTCCTTCCGGTTGTACATGTGACGGTAGCGTGGACGGTGCCTGTATTGTTCAGCGGATATGAAGCTACAGGCTCTTATAGGGGAGTAATCGTACAGATTGTGATCGTTGTAGCAGGAACATTGTTTTATGTTCCGTTTATCCGGCTCTCTGAAAAACTTCAGGCAAACTATGAGCAGATACTTCTGGATGATTTCAGCGGTGTATTCTGGAAAGAATATAATACGCCTGACGCAGCGCCATATCTGGGACGTCAGATAGAAACGGTGTCATGGCAAAAAGACTTGCGATGCAGTTAAAGAAAGACATTATGAACCAGCAGATTCAGGTTTGGTTTCAGCCACAGTTTAATGCCCAACGTCAGATTGTAGGTGCGGAGACTTTGCTGCGCTGGAAATATCATGGAATGTCAGTAGCGCCTCCGATAGTCAGGCAGATTGCGAAAGAAGAAGGAGTATTCGATCAACTTACATATGAGGTCATAAAACTGGCTGCAGGAAATATGGAAGAATTTAAGAAACACGCCAGGGATAGGTTCTCTCTTTCAGTAAATGTGACTGCCGGTCAGATTAGCAAGCGTGGATTCATTGACAAATTACTTAGTATATTGAAGGACGCGGGAATCAGAGAAGGATTTTATGTGGAACTTGTGGAAGATGACTCTATGAAAAATCACGATAATATTATAGAACATCTCAGGATTCTTCGTAAAGCAGGTGTGGAGGCGGCAATTGATGACTTCAGCATGGGTGCGACTTCTATTAACTATTTGCAGGAAGACGGTTTTAAATATGTGAAGTTGGACGGAGAGCTTGTCAAACACCTGTTGGATAATGAACGCAGTTTGGATATTGTACGTTCGATTATTTCTCTTGGAAAAGATTTGGGGTTTGAAGTACTTGCGAAGTATGTGGAAACAGAAAAGTTATTCAAAGTATTGTATGAGGCGGATTGCCGTATTTTCCAGGGATATTTGTGCAGCCCGGCTGTTCCGGCAGAACAGTTCGTGGAGCTTCAAAAAAAGCAGTTTTGCGAGTTTGTAAAATTGTATTAAAAAATTTTGGGAGAAGATGATAGCCCGGTTTATGATTGCGGATAAAAGAGATTAATTGGACAGGATAGAAAAAGAAAAGAATGGATATGTAGGCAGGAGATGTGCAAAAAGTGCATCTCCTGTTTTTGTGTCGGAACAGATTTAATATCGTTTCTGGCACCAACGTTCCAGTAGGTTAATGATGGCGTAGAGTCCCATGGACATAATACACAGAAGTACAATGCTCATGAGGAGCCAATCCATTTTGAATACCTGACTGGAGTAGATAATGAGATACCCAAGACCATTTCTGGCGGCAAGAAATTCTCCGATAATGACTCCCACCAGACAGAGTCCGATGTTCACTTTCATATTACTGATGATAGCGGGCAGGGAGCTTGGAAGTACCACTTTTCGAAGCGCTTGGAATTTTGTACCCTGCATGGTGTAGATGAGTTTAATTTTACCGGAATCTACGGTAGTAAAGCTGGCATACAAGTTTAGAATACTTCCAAAGATTGCGACAGACATTCCGGCAACAATAATGGTAGTTTTTGTTGCTCCAAGCCATACGATAAGCAGTGGGGCAAGCGCAGATTTCGGAAGGCTGTTTAACACGACCAGATAAGGGTCAAGGATTTCCGAAAGTTTTGTGCTGAACCATAAGAGTACTGCCACCAGTACGCTGATGGCAATGACAAGCAGAAAACTAACGATAGTCTCATAAAGTGTGATCCCTATATGCAGGAAAATACTTTTGTCCAGTACCATTTCCCAGAAGCAGGAGGCAATCTTGGATGGACTGCTGAAAATAAAGGAGTCAATGATTCCTACATTGGCGGTAAATTCCCAGATAAACAGGAAACTTAACAAAATGAAAACTCTGGAAATGTGAACAATGCGCTTATGTTTTTTGTGATTTTTAAGATAGAGCCTCTGCCCTTTCGATAATTCATTCATCTGTATTCAACTCCTTCCATATAAGATTAAAATATGTTTTGAATTCCGGAGCGTTACGCCGATTCAGAGGGGTGTCTTCCTCCAGATCAAAGATAAGAGGGATTGTCTGTTTGATGGTTGCAGGGCGTTTGGTCAAGATAATGACTCTGTCCGCAAGAGAGATGGCTTCTGATAGATCATGAGTGACAAGGATGGCTGATTTCTTCTCCCGTCTTAATATCTGACCAATATCATCTCCAACATTTAGCCGCGTCTGGTAGTCCAGAGCGGAAAACGGTTCATCCAACAATAGAAGATCCGGTTCTAATACAAGGGTACGTACAAGGGCGGCTCTTTGGCGCATACCGCCGGAAAGTTCAGATGGTCTGGAGTTTTCAAATTTTTTAAGCCCATAGGTGTCTAGAAGTTCGTGAGCCTTTTCTTTTGTTCTTGCGGTAAGCATATGCTGGATCTCCAGCCCTAACAGGACATTGTTGTAAATGGTCCTCCATTCAAACAATTCATCGTGTTGCAGCATATAGCCGACATTAGTGGTGCTTTCGCGAAGGTATTTTCCATTTATCTTAATGAGTCCTTTTTCTGGTTCCAATAATCCGGAGATTAAGGATAAAAGGGTGGATTTGCCACAGCCGGAGGGGCCTACGATAGATATAAATTCTCCTTCTTTGAGACTAAAAGAGATGTCTGTAAGTGCAGAAGTTTCCCCCTCGAGCGTGTGATAGGCGTAGTGGATATTCTTCAGTTCTAATACTTGGTCCATAATCAGCCTCCATCTGGGAATATAGTGTAACAGTCTGGCTCTTTAGCCGAACGGTTACTATATTTTATGTAAGAATAGAAAATAAGTGCATAGGAAAGGCTTGCCATTCTATATAGGAAAGTATATAATTTCAGAGGAAGCAGTATCGGACAAAGGAGAAGAAGCATTTATGAATTATCAAAAAGAGCTTGATATTTTGATTAAAAAATTGGTACAAGAGGAGAAGGTACCGCGTCTTCTACTGCATAGCTGCTGTGCGCCATGTAGTAGTTATGTGTTGGAATATTTGAGTAATTATTTTGAGATTACGGTGCTTTATTATAACCCTAATATTTATCCGGAGAGCGAGTATACGAAACGTATCTGGGAGCAGCAGAAGCTGATTGATGATCTTCAGACAAAATATCCGATTTCATTTATTGCAGGTCCTTATGATAAAGAACTCTTTTGTGAAATGACAGCCGGACTGGAAGATGTAAAAGAAGGAGGCGTACGCTGTTTCAAATGTTATGAGCTGCGTTTACGGGAGACGGCTCGGATTGCGAAGGACGCAGGCTTTGATTATTTTACAACTACGCTCAGCATCAGTCCATTGAAAAAAACACAGAAATTGAATGAGATTGGACAGAAACTAGAAGTGGAATACGGAGTTTCTTATCTGATGTCGGATTTTAAAAAGAAAAATGGTTATAAACGTTCTATAGAACTATCGAAAATGTATGGATTATATCGTCAAGATTATTGTGGGTGTAAGTATTCCATAAGAAAATCAGAATAAGATTTAATTTTACGTAGAAATGTGGTAAAATCAAATACGGTATTTTGTTTTAACGTACTAAATTATTAGAGGTATTATAAACCGGAAAGGACAAATATAGATGGCACAATTATGGGGTGGTCGTTTTACCAAGGAAACAGATCAGTTAGTATATCATTTTAATGCATCCATATCGTTTGATAAAAGATTGTACGAACAGGATATTCAGGGCAGCATTGCACATGTGATGATACTTAGAAGCCGGGATATTTTGACGCAGGAAGAGGAAGAGCAGATTATAAAAGGGCTGGAGGAAATATTGCAGGATGTAAAATCCGGAAAGCTTGAAATTACAGAGGAGTATGAGGATATTCACAGCTTTGTGGAGGCAACGCTTATCAATCGTATTGGAGAGGCAGGGAAGAAACTCCACACAGGAAGAAGCAGAAATGATCAGGTGGCTTTAGACATGAAGCTTTATACGAGAGAACAAACAGAGCTTCTGGATGAACTGACAGGGGAGCTGCTGGGTGCAATTCTTTTTATTATGAAAGAGAATCTGGACACTTATATGCCGGGATTTACTCATTTGCAAAAGGCACAGCCGACTACATTGGCGCATCATATGGGCGCTTATTTTGAGATGTTTAAGAGGGATCATGAGAGACTGCAGGATATTCACCGCAGAATGAATACCTGCCCTCTCGGTTCGGGAGCGCTGGCAGGAACGACTTATCCGCTGGACAGAGAGTATACGGCAGAGCTTCTCGGCTTTGACGGGCCGGCTTTAAACAGTATGGATGGTGTGTCTGACAGAGATTACCTGATAGAATTATTGTCGGCTCTTTCCATAATTATGATGCATTTGAGTCGTTTTTCAGAGGAAGTGATCATCTGGAACTCCAATGAGTATCAGTTTGTGGAGATTGACGATGCGTACAGTACTGGGAGCAGCATTATGCCGCAGAAGAAGAACCCGGATATTGCAGAGCTTGTAAGAGGAAAGACCGGAAGAGTATATGGAGCGTTAAATGCTCTGCTTACAACGATGAAAGGCATTCCTTTGGCATATAATAAGGATATGCAGGAAGATAAAGAGTGGGTGTTTGATGCCATTGATACTGTGAAAGGCTGTATTGCTTTATTTACGGGAATGTTAAGGACGATGCAGTTTAATATTGACCGAATGGCGGAGAGTGCAAAACATGGATTTACAAATGCGACGGATGTGGCAGATTATCTGGTAAATCATGGCGTGGCGTTTCGAGATGCCCATGGTATTGTAGGAAAGCTCGTGCTAATCTGTATTGAGAAGAAGCTTGCGCTGGAAGAGTTGTCTTTGGAAGAATATAAGGAAATCTGTCCTGTATTTGAAGCGGATATTTACGAGGCGATTCGTCTGGATGCCTGTGTGAATAAACGGAGAACGATTGGCGCTCCGGGGCAGGACGCAATGAAACAAGTGATAGAAATTTATGAAAAATATATGTCTGAGTATGAAAAGGCACCGATAAAGAAAGGAAGATAAGAAGATGGATCAGAAATTAAAAGTTGGGATTTTAGGGGCAACCGGAATGGTCGGACAGCGTTTTATCGCACTTTTGGAGAACCATCCGTGGTTTGAGGTAGTTACTGTGGCGGCAAGTCCAAGATCTGCCGGAAAGACTTACGAAGAGGCAGTCGGAGACCGCTGGAAAATGGAGACTCCTATTCCGGAGGCCGTAAAGAATCTGGTAGTCGCTAATGTAAATGAAGTGGAGCAGGTTGCGGCTTCTGTGGATTTTGTATTCAGTGCGGTTGATATGACAAAAGATGAGATCAAGGCTATCGAAGAAGCGTATGCAAAGACAGAGACGCCGGTTGTATCGAATAACAGTGCGCACCGCTGGACGCCGGATGTACCGATGGTAGTGCCGGAGATTAACGCAGATCATTTTGATGTGATTAAAGATCAGAAAAAACGTCTTGGAACGAAGCGGGGATTTATTGCAGTAAAACCAAACTGCTCTATTCAGAGTTATGCGCCATGTTTGGCTGCATGGGCGGAGTTTGGTCCAAAAGAAGTAGTAGCTACAACCTATCAGGCGATTTCCGGAGCGGGTAAGAACTTTAAAGATTGGCCGGAGATGGTAGAAAATATTATTCCGTATATCGGCGGAGAGGAAGAAAAGAGTGAACAGGAGCCGCTTCGTGTTCTTGGTAAAGTGGAGAATGGACAGATCGTGAAAGCGGAGCTTCCAAAGATTACCTGTCAGTGTGTGCGTGTTTCAGTATTAAATGGCCATACCGCTGCAGTATTTATTAATTTTGAGAAAAAACCAACGAAAGAACAGCTTATTGAAAAACTTGTCAATTTTAAAGGATTTCCACAGGAAGAAAAACTTCCTAGCGCACCAAAGCAGTTCGTTCAGTATTTAGAAGACGATAACCGTCCACAGGCTGCGCTGGATGTAGATTATGAAAATGGCATGGGTGTTACCATTGGAAGGCTGAGAGAAGACTCTATGTTTGATTTTAAGTTTATTGGACTTTCTCATAACACAGTGAGAGGTGCGGCAGGCGGAGCAGTGCTCTGTGCAGAGGCGCTGGCGGCGAAAGGATATATTCAGGCGAAATAAACTAGTGAAATATAGATGTAATCTATAAAAATGTTTATATATAGAAAACACCGATTTGACAATGAATTTCGTTTTTGATAACATCAATACATCCGGATATTTAGATGTATTGATGTTATTTTTAAGGAAGAAAACAATGAAAAAACTAGCGATATTTTTGGCATTCATGCTTACTGCTGGACTTGTCGGCTGCAGTGCCCCAGAGGAAGAATCTGGAAATAAAAGCGTAAGTAGCGAGGATGGAACAAAAACAGAAGCATTTAGCGGAGAATATGTAGTTGATGCAGATTATGTAAAAGATAATATGGATAAGGTTGTTTTGATTGACGCAAGAGGTGATGAGGCGGCGGCAAAAGAGACAATTAAAGGTGCAGTTCCGGTTATGTGGCAGTATCTGGCTACTTGTGAGGATGGAGCTTCTGGCGATGAAAATTGGGGCTGCATTCTGGATACAGAGCGATTAAGTAAAAGACTGGGCGAGAAAGGTTTTGCGAAAGATAAGAAGATTGTTCTTTTTGCATCATCTCAAGATGGCTGGGGAGATGATGGAAGGATTGCATGGGAGTTAATCGCAGCAGGCTACGAAGATGTCAAGATGGTTGATGGAGGATTTGCAGCATTAAAAGCGGCTGGACTTGAAACAGCCAAAGGTGGAGCAGAACCTGAAGCAGTTGATGTTACGGTTGATGTTATTGATACAACACATGTGATCAATACATCGGAGTTGAAAGAGAATTATAGCGATTATAAAGTTGTTGATGTTCGTGCTGATAAAGAATATGATGGTCAGACTTTGTATGGAGAAGTAAAAGGTGGACATCTGCCAGATGCAATTCATATCCGTTTTACAGATTTATTCCAAAAAGACGGCACACTAAAGAGCAATGCAGAGATTACAAAAATGTTTGAGGATGCCGGACTTTCAAAGAATGATCAGATTGTCACATATTGTACAGCAGGAATTCGTTCAGGATATATGCAGCTTATATTAGAGATGTGTGGATTTGAAAATTCTAAAAATTATGATGAATCTTATTATAGATGGTGTGCGGTAGAAGAGGTAGAATAAGTAGAAGAGTTTAAGGATAATTTGATGAAAAAAAATATAGCTAAAATAATATTATTACTTGTTGTTGTGGCGGCTGTTTTGTCATATTTTTGGATTCCGGTTGTAAATTCTAAAATAAATTATATATTCATGCTGTTCAGTTCTATGAGTGTAGAAAGTATTATAGGATATATTCGCTCGTTTGGAGTATATGCAGGCGTAATATCATTTTTCCTCATGGTATTTCAATCAGTTGCGGCACCGCTTCCGGCATTTTTAATTACGTTTGCGAATGCAGCAATTTTTGGATGGTGGAAAGGAGCAATTCTTTCTTGGGGCAGTGCTATGGCAGGTGCGCTTTTATGCTTCATGATTGCCAGAATCGCAGGCCGTGATGTGGTAGAAAAACTGACTTCCAAGCTGGCTATGGACAGTGTTGATGTATATTTCCAAAAATACGGAAAACATACGATTCTTATTTGTCGACTTCTTCCATTTGTATCATTTGATTTTGTAAGTTATGCGGCAGGGCTGACGGCAATGGGGGTGGTCCCATTTTTGATTGCCACCGGAATAGGACAGCTTCCTGCAACTTTGGTTTACTCTTATGTGGGTGGAATGTTGACTGGAAGTGTAAAAACTGTAGTTACAGCACTTCTTTTGATTTTTGCGCTTTCTACGTTTGTATTTCTTCTGAAAAAGATTTATTCGGAAAAGCAGAAAAAAGAAATATAATATATAAATGGAACTGCTATAATGTAGATGAGTATTTTTCTATGTTGCGCAGTTCTTTTTGTAATTGTACTTAACCATAATTTAACGATTTTATGTTGGAAGTAAGAGGTCGATGTGATAAAATACTTTCAAAGCATGAAAGTGAGACATGAGAGCATGAAAAATGAGATTTTAAACTATACGCAGAATCGGGAATTATCTTGGCTGAAATTTAATAAGCGGGTATTGGAAGAGGCAAGAGACATTACGGTGCCGCTTTTGGAACGCATGAAATTTGTTGCAATTTTTACGAGCAATCTGGACGAATTTTTCATGATCCGTGTAGGAAGCTTGTATGATATGGCACATACGGACGCGAAAGCAGTGGACAGTCGTTCCGGCATGACTGCAGACGAGCAGCTTGCGAAAATTTACGAGGTGGTGGCGCCACTTTACAAAGAGCGTGACAAGACTTATGCGGATATTAAGAAACAGCTTCACCCATATGGCGTGTGCGGCCTGGATTTTAAGGAATTAGAGCAGATAGAGAAAAAATATGTAAAAAAATATTTTAAAGAGCAGGTGCTTCCAGTCCTTTCTCCGCAGATTGTGGATGCGAACCATCCTTTTCCGCATCTGGTGAATAAAGAAATCTATGTGACGGCAAATTTGAAGCTGAAGGATAAATCTATGATGGGGATTGTGCCGGTGCCTCAGTATATTTCTGACGTCCTGTATCTGCCGGGACATGACATCCGTTATATCCGGATGGAAAAAGTGATTATGGAATTTCTGAATCTGGTATTTGAAAAATACACGGTTTCAGACGCCAATTATATCTGCGTGACGAGAAACGGCGATGTTTCTCCGGATGACGAGGCGCTGGAGGTAACGGACGATTTTCGGAAACTGATGCAGAAAACCATTCATAAACGCCGCAAAATGTCTGTGGTACGTCTGGAGGTGGCAGAAAAATTAAGCGAAGAAACGCAGAAATATTTCTGTGAGAAATTTGACATTAGACCTTGCCAGATCTTCCGCACAAAAGTACCAATGAAGCTTTCCTATATCTTTACTATGAGTGGAAATCTTCCAGAGCCTTTGAAGAAGTCTCTGGCTTATCCGGTATTTTCACCGCAGAATTGTGCCAGAGTCCAAGAGGGCGGTATGATAAAGCAGATTCGCAAGAAAGATTTGCTGCTATTTTATCCTTATGAGAGCATGAATCCATTTTTGAAGCTGGTGAAAGAAGCTTCTGTGGATCCGAATGTCATGACGATCAAGATTACTATTTACCGGCTGGCGAAGAAAGCGAGACTGGTGGAATACTTATGTGCGGCCGCAGAAAATGGGAAGGAAGTAACGGTTCTTATTGAACTTCGCGCAAGATTTGACGAGCAGAATAATATCGACTGGTCTGAGCGTCTGGAAGAGGCGGGCTGCCGGGTACTTTATGGGTTTGAAGATTATAAGGTACATTCTAAAATATGCCTGATTACGTATCGAAACCGCGGAGAGATTCAGTATATTACACAGATTGGTACAGGAAATTATAACGAAAAGACAGCCGCAATGTATACGGATTTATCTTTGATCACTGCCAATCCGGAAATTGGCATGGATGCTGTGGAGTTCTTTAAAAATATGTCTATCAGTAATCTGGACGGCATGTATAAACATCTGATCGTTGCACCTGTCAGTTTGAAACAAAAGGTTCTTGCCCTTATGGATGAGGAGATCGCTAAAGGGCAGGACGGAAGGATCATTATGAAGATGAACTCGCTGACAGATACAGATTTTATTGAGAAAGTATCAGAGGCATCTCGGGCAGGCGTGAAGATTGACTTGATCGTAAGAGGTATTTGCTGTATGCTTCCGGGAATCCCGGGATATACAGATAATCTGCAGATTATGAGCGTTGTGGGGCGTTATCTGGAACATCCGAGAATCTTTAGCTTCGGAACAGGGAACGCTCAGAAAATCTATATCGGTTCTGCAGATATGATGACGAGGAATACGGAAAAGCGTGTGGAGGTCGCCTGTCCGATTCTGGATGCTGATATTAAGAGACAGATCAACCATTATCTGAAAGTAATGCTGAACGACAATATTAAGGCCAGAGTCTTGCAAAGTGATGGGAATTATTGTAAAAAGGAGCAGAAAGAACCGTTTATTGATTCTCAGGAAGTATTTATGGATGAAGCCGTTCGTGCAGTAAGAAAAGAGCCGGAAGTTAGAAAATCCGGGATTAAGGATAAGCTCCGCGGCCTTTTTCAACGGTAAATGTCTGCCTATGGCGGAGTATAAAATAAGAAAAAGTTAGGAAATTGATATGGGGAAATCACTATATATAGCTGAAAAGCCTAGCGTGGCGCAGGAATTTGCAAAAGCGCTGAAATTGACGACAAAAAGAAGAGACGGATATATAGAATCAGAAGAAGCGGTAGTGACTTGGTGCGTTGGTCATCTTGTAACGATGAGTTATCCGGAAGAATACGATCCGGCACTGAAAAGATGGAGCCTTGAGACGCTGCCTTTTCTTCCGGATCAGTTTAAATATGAGGTTATCCCGGCAGTGGCAAAGCAGTATCGGATTGTGGCAGGACTTCTCAATCGAGAAGACATTGATACGATCTATGTGTGCACAGACTCCGGACGGGAGGGAGAATATATCTACCGTCTGGTAGAACAGCAGGCAGAGGTGTGCGGAAAAGAAAGGCGCCGTGTCTGGATTGATTCCCAGACAGAGGAAGAGATTCTGCGAGGCATCAAAGAAGCGAAGGATTTAAAAGAATACGATAATCTGTCGGCGTCTGCCTATCTCCGCGCCAAAGAAGATTACTTGATGGGAATTAATTTCTCCCGTCTGCTTACATTAAAATACGGAAATAGTATATCTAACTATTTAAAAACCAAATACTCTGTTATTTCCGTAGGCCGTGTCATGACATGTGTGCTTGGAATGGTGGTAAGAAGAGAACGGGAAATTCGGGAGTTTGTGGAAACACCGTTTTACCGTGTGGTAAGTACTGTTGGAGAAGCAGGCGAGACATTTGAGGGCGAATGGAGGGCGGTCAAAGGCTCCCGATGGTTTGAGTCTTTTGAATTGTATAAAGAAAATGGATTTAAAGAACGGGAAAAGGCAGAAGAGCTTATCAAGTATTTGAGTGATGGAAGTGTGCCTGCCTGTCAGATTGAGTCCATAGAGAAAAAAAAGGAGAAGAAGAATCCCCCGCTTCTTTTTAACTTGGCAGAGCTTCAAAATGAGTGTTCTAAGCGTTTTAAGATCAGTCCCGACGAGACGCTTCGCATCGTGCAGGAGATGTATGAGAAAAAAATGGTGACTTATCCGAGAACCGACGCCAGAGTATTGTCTACGGCAGTGGCAAAGGAAATTCATAAGAACTTAAACGGGCTTATGAAATATCAGCCGGCAGTATCGTATCTTCAGGAAATCGTAGGATTTGGAAGCCACAAGGGACTGGAGAGGACAAGGTATGTAAACGATAAGCAGATTACAGATCACTATGCGATCATTCCTACCGGACAGGGACTGGGAGCCATTCACTCTCTGTCTGCCATATCTGCGAAAGTATACGATGTGATTGTACGGCGTTTCCTTAGTATTTTTTATCCACCGGCGGTATATCAGAAAGTGTCCATTACAACGAAGATAAAAGAAGAGTCATTCTTTTCAAGCTTCAAAGTGCTGACAGAGGAAGGATACTTAAAAGTGGCGGGAATCCCACAGCCCAAAAGAGCAGATGCCGGAAATGAAGGGAAGATTGGAGAGGGAGAAGACAGTGAAGAAAACGGACAGGATAAGTCTGCAGATCTTCATTTTTTTGAGAAGATTCAATCTTTGCGAAAAGGAATGACATTAATGGTGCAGTCATTAGACATTAAAGAGGGAAAGACTTCGCCGCCGAAACGCTACAATTCAGGTTCGCTTATCCTTGCTATGGAAAATGCAGGACAGCTTATTGAGGATGAGGAACTTCGGGCACAGATAAAAGGAAGTGGTATTGGAACAAGCGCTACAAGGGGAGAGATTTTAAAGAAACTATTTAACATCAAATATTTGTCCCTTAATAAAAAGACACAGATTGTAACTCCGTCCATGTTAGGGGAAATGATTTATGATGTGGTAGAACATTCTATTAAATCGCTTTTGAATCCGGAACTTACGGCGAGTTGGGAGAAAGGACTTACCTATGTGGCGGATGGAGAGATTACACCAGATGAATATATGCAGAAACTGGACCATTTTATTGTGAGCCGCACACAGGGAGTAAAAGGACTTTACAATGAGGGTCAGCTTAGATCTTGCTACGACTATGTTGCGCAGTTTTATAAAAATGCCAGAAAATCCAAAGGGAAATAAGTTGCCGTACGGGCGAAGAAGTGCTATTCTTGAAATGTAGATATGTAAATTCGTATGGCAAAGAAGGAGACAGTAATGAAAGAATTAACAGTAAAAGAACTATATACTTTACATGAGACGATTGCAAAAGATATTTTTGAAGGAGTGGTTTATCCATGGGAAGTGCTTTCTAAAATCAGCAGTTTTATTATAGAGCTTGGTGAGAAACTTCCGGCAGATGAATACGATAAAGTAGGAGATAATGTGTGGATTGCAAAATCAGCGAAAGTGTTCTCTTCTGCCTATATTAACGGACCGGCGATCATTGGAAAAGGCGCAGAGGTAAGACATTGTGCATTTATTCGCGGTAATGCTATCGTAGGCGAAGGCGCTGTAGTAGGAAATTCTACAGAACTTAAAAACGTTATTTTATTTAATAAAGTACAGGTTCCGCATTATAATTATGTAGGAGATTCTATTCTTGGATACAAGGCGCATATGGGCGCCGGTTCTATTACATCGAATGTGAAATCTGACAAAAAACCGGTGGTAGTAAAGGCTCTGGAAGAACAGATTGAGACAGGAATGAAAAAATTAGGGGCTATGCTTGGCGATGAAGTAGAGGTTGGATGTGGAACAGTCTTAAATCCAGGCAGTGTTGTAGGAAAACAGACTAATATATATCCATTATCCAGCGTGAGAGGATATGTACCTGCAAACAGCATTTACAAAAAACAGGGTGAAGTGGTAGAAAGGAGTATTTTATGAAAAAAATAGCTTTTATAGGCGTAGGTATCATGGGGAAGTCCATGGTGAGAAATTTAATGAAAGCAGGACACGAACTTCATATTTATGCAAGGACAAAGGCGAAAGTGGAAGACGTGATTCAGGAGGGAGCAGTTTTCCATGAAACGATTCAGGACTGTGTTAAAGACTGTGAAGTGGTGATTACAATTGTAGGCTTTCCAGCGGATGTAGAGGAAGTGTATTTTGAGGCGGGAAATATTTTGGACAGCGCTCAAAAAGGTGCGTATCTTATTGATATGACGACGACAAGTCCGATGCTTGCAGAAAAGCTTTATGAAGAAGGAACGAAACGTGGGTTCCATGTATTAGACGCACCGGTTACCGGAGGAGATACAGGAGCAAAAGAGGGAACATTATCTATTCTGGTGGGAGGTTTGAAAGAGGACTACGAAGTCTGCGTTCCAGTATTTGAAGCTATGGGAACGAATATTAATTATCAGGGGAAAGCAGGATGCGGTCAGCATGCGAAGATGGCGAACCAGATCATGATTGCGGGAACACTTTCGGGGGTATGCGAGGCGCTCACTTATGCGAAAGCAAAAGGGCTGGATCTTGATACGGTAATTAGATCCGTATCCACAGGCGCGGCAGGAAGTAAACAATTAGACATATTTGCACCAAAGATTTTGACTGGAAATTACGATCCGGGATTTTTTATCAAACATTTTATTAAAGATATGCGTCTGGCACTTATTGAGGCGAATAGAAGCGATCTTTCTTTGGAGGTTTTGAGTCTGGTACTTTCTATTTATGAGCAGTTAGAGTCACAAGGATATGGAGAACTTGGAACTCAGGCACTTTATAAATATTATGAAACTGTAAATGAGACAGAAGAAAAGGAGGAGTAGACGATGGACGACAAATTCGTAACGTTTGAAATTGGAAAAACAAAACATATTGCGTTAGTAGCGCACGATGGGAAGAAAAAGGAACTTGTAGAGTGGTGTGATAAGAACAAAGAGATTTTAAAAAGTCATTTTTTATGTGGAACAGGAACGACGGCAAGATTGATTGCGGATAAGACAGATCTTCCGGTAAAAGCATATAACAGCGGTCCTTTAGGCGGTGATCAGCAGATTGGCGCTAAGATTGTAGAGGGACAGATTGATTTCATGATTTTCCTCTGGGACCCGTTAGAGGCGCAGCCACACGATCCGGATGTGAAGGCGCTGCTTCGTATTGCCGTTGTGTATGATATTCCGATTGCAAATAATCTGGCGACGGCAGATTTCATGCTTCATTCTCAGTATATGGATGAAACATATAGCAGAAGAGTCGAGAATTTTAATAAAACAGTACAAGATCGCGTAAAACAGATGAAGTAGCGTGGGTAACTATTCAGTGCATGGCTGAATAGTTACCCATTTTTCTTAATATTTTTGAAATTTTTATTGACACACAGTTGTATGTGTGTTATTTTATAACAGTAAACTTTAATGCTTTAAAGCGCAACGGTTTAAAGCGAGAAGTTAAATGTAACCAGAAAATAAGACAGTGGAAAGAAGAGGGATTTTACTATGATGATGAAATTAATGCTGCTCGTTGTATTTTTTACTGTAATGGTAGTCGTAGGACTTTATTCCAGACAACATACGACAAGTGTAGATGGATTTGTGCTTGGCGGACGTTCTGTAGGTCCATGGCTGACTGCTTTTGCATATGGAACTTCTTATTTCTCTGCAGTTGTTTTCGTAGGTTATGCAGGACAGTTTGGATGGAAATATGGGCTGGCAAGTACGTGGATCGGTATTGGCAATGCGGTGATTGGAAGTTTGATGGCATGGGTTGTGTTGGGAAGGCGTACCAAGGTTATGACACAACATTTAAATGTTAAGACGATGCCTGATTTCTTTGGAGAGCGGTATGGAAGCAAGCCGCTTAAAGTTGCGGCATCTGCCATTGTGTTTATTTTTTTAGTGCCGTATACAGCGTCTATTTACAACGGTCTTTCCAGATTGTTTGAGATGGCGTTTGACATTCCATATACATACTGTGTTGTCGGCATGGCGGTATTTACAGGGATCTATGTTATCTTGGGCGGATATATGGCGACAGCTATTAATGACTTTATACAGGGAATTATTATGTTGATTGGGATTGTAGCAGTGATTGGCGCAGTCTTAAGCGGACAGGGGGGATTTCTTGATGCAATCAGAAAGATGGCGGAAATTCCGAGTGATGTACCGATTACGGCAGGACAGCCGGGAGCGTTTACTTCCTTTTTCGGACCAGATCCGTTAAATCTGTTGGGGGTTGTTATTCTGACATCACTTGGCACATGGGGACTTCCACAAATGATTGGAAAGTTCTATGCGATTAGGGACGAGAAAGCAATCAATACGGGAACTGTTATTTCCACATTGTTTGCTTGTGTTGTGGCAGGCGGAAGTTATTTTCTTGGAGGTTTTGGGCGGTTATTCGACGACAAAGCCATCTATGATGCGGCCGGAAATGTAATTTTTGACAGTATTATTCCGCATATGCTGTCGTCTCTGCCGGATATTTTGATCGGAGTAGTAGTAGTGCTGGTGTTATCTGCCTCCATGTCCACACTGGCATCGCTGGTATTGACGTCAAGTTCTACCCTTACATTGGATTTCCTGAAAGACAATGTGATGAAAGAGATGAGCGAGAAAAAACAGGTACGGACTATGCGGCTGCTGATCGTGTTTTTTATTGTGGTATCGGTAGTGATTGCCCTTGATCCGCCTACCTTTATCGCACAGCTTATGGGAATTTCATGGGGAGCGCTTGCAGGTGCGTTTCTGGCGCCGTTTTTGTATGGTCTGTACTGGAAACGAGTGACAAAGGCAGCGGTATGGGCAAGCTTTGCAGGTGGTGTCGGCATTACCGTATCCAATATGTTTCTTCATTACATTGCGTCTCCGATCAATGCAGGCGCCATCGCCATGGTGGCAGGGCTTGTCATTGTACCGATTGTAAGTGTCCTTACGCCAAAGATGGATAGGGAGAAGATGGACGATATTTTCCAGTGCTATGAGGAAAAAGTAACAATTACGAAAAGGCGTTCTCTGGAAGTAAAATAAAATAATATGGATTAAAATAAATCAAGAAAAGTGATTAATATTGTCACTTTTCTTTTTGAAATACATGTGTTAGGATAAGAAGGTGTTAAAAAAAGACAATATAGTTGATGATTATTATTCAAGGGAATATGTCATATTATTGGTGTGTGGCAGAAAATGTGATAGAAAAGGAGTGTCGTACCATGAAGAATTGTCAGAAATATGAAAGAACGTATTTTATGCCGCCCAAGGTCACCTACGACTGGGTGAAAAAAGACCATGTCGATCATTCTCCAATCTGGTGCAGTGTGGATCTTAGGGATGGAAACCAGGCGTTGATTGAGCCTATGAGTCTGGAGGAGAAACTGGAGTTTTTCCAGATGTTAGTGGATGTAGGCTTTAAGGAGATCGAGGTTGGTTTTCCGGCGGCTTCCGAGACAGAGTATCAGTTTATGAGAACATTGATTGAGAAGAATATGATTCCGGATGATGTGACGGTACAGGTGCTGACACAGGCGAGAGAACATATTATTAAGAAGACATTCGAGGCTGTAAAAGGGGCGCCTCATGCGGTAATACATCTGTATAATTCTACTTCTGTGGCACAGAGAGAGCAGGTGTTTAAGAAAGACAAAGAAGAGATTAAAAAAATTGCAATTGACGGTGCAGAACTTCTCTTAAAGCTGGCTTCTGAGACAGACGGTAATTTCACGTTTCAGTACAGTCCGGAAAGTTTCCCGGGAACAGAGGTAGATTATGCGGTTGAAGTATGTAATGCGGTACTGGATGTCTGGAAACCAACGAAAGACAAGAAAGCGATTATCAATATTCCTACAACTGTAGAAAATGCAATGCCTCATGTATTTGCCTGTCAGTTAGAGTACGTACATAAACATTTGAAATACAGAGACAATGTAGTTCTTTGCTTACATCCGCACAATGACAGAGGATGTGGCGTTGCGACGGCAGAACTCGGTATTCTGGCAGGCGCTGACCGTATTGAGGGAACATTATTTGGAAATGGAGAACGAACTGGTAATGTAGATATTATTACAATGGGTATGAATATGTTTTCACATGGTATAGATCCGGGACTTGATTTTTCTGATATGAAGCATCTGCGGGAAACTTATGAGAGACTTACAAGAATGCATGTGTATGAGCGTCAGCCATATGCAGGAGATCTTGTATTTACTGCATTTTCCGGCTCTCATCAAGATGCGATCGCTAAGGGTATGGCGTGGAGAGAGGAGAAGAAATGTGATACATGGAGCGTTCCGTATCTTCCGATTGATCCGCAGGATGTGGGCAGACAATATGATTCGGATGTGATCCGTATTAACAGCCAGTCTGGAAAAGGCGGAGTCAATTATATTCTAAAACAGAGCTATGGTATTAACATTCCGCAGGATATGAGAGCAGAAGTCGGTTATCTGGTGAAGGACGTATCCGATAAAGCGCACAAAGAACTGACGCCTGACTGGGTATATCAAATTTTTTCGGATAATTATATTAATACGAAACCGGTATTTCACATTGACGAGTGTCATTTCCAACAGACAGACGGAATTACCGCCGAGGTTACGATCAATCATGGTGGAGAGACGAGAGTGATTACTTCTACTGGAAATGGCCGACTGGATGCAGTGAGTAATGCGATGAAACAGTATTTTAATATCAGCTATGAACTTAGTTTTTATGAGGAACATTCTCTGACAAAAGGTTCTTCTTCGAAGGCGGTAGCTTATGTAGGAATTGTGCGAAGCGGCAAGGTTTTCTGGGGCGTAGGAATTGATGCGGATATTATCAAAGCTTCCATTGAGGCGCTTATTGTGGCGGTGAATAAGCTTGAGGACCTTGGAGACACTGAGGCATGCAAGGATGCAAGGATGATCGAGATCATGAATTACATTCAGACAAATTATACAGATATTACACTGGAGGATATAGCAGAAAAATTCTTCTTATCTAAGCCGTACATTTCCAAGTATGTTAAAGAAAAATCCGGCATGACTTTTGGAGAATTGGTGAAAAAAGTCCGGATGAAAAAAGCAAAAACTTTATTAAAGAGCAGCAATATGACGGTAGAAAATATTTCGCTTAGCGTAGGATATCAGAATGTAGAGCATTTTAATCGTTTGTTTAAGAAAGCTTATCATATGACTCCTATGCAGTTTAGAAATCAGAAATAGTTACTATTCAGACCGCGCCATTCGCAAAACCGCACTAACGTGCTATTCGTTGCTGTGCAACTATTTTTGCTCATAATTTGGCGCTCCGCTCATAGTCGGTAAAATACACTCATTCATGCAAGCATGATTCGTTTATTTTGCCGACTATGGCTGAACTGTTACCCAGAAATAAAAGCTTAGTGTCGCACTACTTTACAAAATTAGGCAAATAGGTTAAAATATTTAGAGAGAATTGCTGTGAAAGGAGTGGGCGGAAATGATTGAAAAGAGAAACAGCACGCGTATGAGCCTATCGGCCCGGCTATTGATTAAGAATATGAACGAAGGTTCGGAGAAGGAAGAAGAGGCAGTGATTGAAGTCCTGGATGTATCGAAAACAGGAGTGGGGTTTATCTGTGATGTGCCGCTGTCTATCGGGGCAGTATACGAGACTTTTTTGAAGATCTGGTCGGATGATATCATTCATGCATTTTTGAAAGTAGTAAGAATTGAACAGACAGAGGAAGAGCGTTATGTCTGTGGAACTATTTTTATCGGACTTCCAGAAATGAATGCTAAGAGGATTGAAGTATATGATCTTCTGAGACGTATGGAGGAAGGCGGCTTAGAATAAGCAGGATATTACAAATTCATACAAGAATGGAGGCATTTTCAAATGATTTTAGGTAGTTTGGAAATGCCTTTTGTGTTATAATGAAATAAGTTAAATTATTGGCAAAGGAGAGAGGCGGCTATGATAATCAGTGCAAAATATTTAATGACCGGAGATGGAGAAACGGTTCTTGAAAACAAGGCGGTACTTACCGGAAGGGATGGAAAGATCAAGAAAATCGCTTCCAAGGACGAGCTTGTAAAAGAGTTTCCGGATGAGGAAGTAAAAGAGTACGGGGACGCTACGTTACTTCCGGGACTTTGTGATATGCATGTACATATCGGCTATTGGTTTTCTCAACCAGACAGCTTTAATTACAATGATCAATTAATTACATTGTACGCACTTCAACATGCACAGTCTGCATTTGAGAGAGGAATTACATCTGTACGCGATATGACGTCACCGCAAGGGCTTTGTAAAAATCTGAAACTTGCGGCAGAAAAGGGTTATGTGACAGTTCCGAGAATTACACATGTAGATCTTGGCATGTGCATGACCGGCGGACATGGCTATGATGATGGAATAGCGCAGGTTGACGGACCTTGGGAAATTCGTAAAGAAATTCGCAGACAGGTGCGTGACGGTGCAGAGTGGGTAAAAGTTCTGACAACACATCGTTCTCATATTCCAGAGTTTACGCAAGAAGAGCTTGACGCGGCGGTAGATGAATGCCATAGAAGAGGAATCAAGTGTGGAGTACATGCAGGAACTAATCCGGGAATCCAGATGTGTATTGACGCAGGATTTGATACGATTGAACATGGTACATTCATGACAGTAGATCATGCAAGACAGATGAAGGAAAAGGGAATTGCATGGACGCCGACGATTATGGCATATACTTATTTGTATGATATTTGTAAAAAACAGATGGAGAAACATGCGGGTATGCCGGTAAACGATCCGGTGATGCAGAAAGAGATCAATGATTATCAGTATTTTGAGCCTGCCTATAAAGCATACAGAGATAACTTTAAAGCGTTCTATGATACAGGTGTGACAGTGCTCGCAGGAACAGATATGGTAATGTATGGATCACCATTTCTGCCGCTTCCAAGAGAGCTTCAGTATATGGTAGAGTACGGAATCACTCCGGTACAGGCAATCCAGACGGCAACTTCTAACCCGGCAAAAGTTCTAGGTGTGGAAAATGAGAGAGGACTTGTTAAGGAAGGACTGGATGCAGACCTTCTCGTTGTAGGCGGAGACTTGAGCAAGGATATTACCTGCTTAAATGATGTGAAGCTTGTAACCCTTGGCGGTAAGAGAGTGTTTGAGGATGGAATCCGGTATGTGGGAACTGTTAATATGAATATGTAAAATCAAACATAACAATAAATATAAGCAGTGGAAACATAAGGTTTGCACTGCTTTGTAGTGAGGAAAAGGCATATGTCTATGTTAGGTAAAGTTAGGATGAAATTTCAAAAGATATCTCTGACAAATACAGATCTTACAGAGGGCTCCATTGCCGGTGGTATTACGATATTCGCGATTCCGATATTTTTGGGGCAGCTTTTACAGCAGCTTTATAATGTGGCGGATGCATGGGTTGTAGGTAATTTCGCAGATAACAATGCGTTTGCGGCGGTGGCGTCTTCCGGAAGTCTGGTATTTTTGATTGTGGGCTTTTTTAATGGAGTTGCAATGGGCGGAGGTGTCATTATATCACATTATTTTGGTGCAAGAGATAAGAAAAGTGTAGCTTGTGCCATACATACGAATTTTTTGTTTGGAATCATATCTTCTGTCGCGGCTACCATTGTGGGACTTATCGGTCTGCCGTATCTTTTGACGCTTATGAAGATACCAAAGGAGGTTCTTCCAGAGTCCACGACGTATTTTCAGATCTATATTGCAGGTGTGACGACGGTGATTATGTATAATATCTGTATGGCTGTCATGCGTGCCTTGGGGGACAGCCTGCATCCGCTTTATTATCTTTTGATCTCTTCAGTGGTAAATGTTGTTCTGGATCTTTTGCTGGTAGCCGGATGGGATATGGGGGTAAAAGGAGCTGCTATTGCCACAGTATTTTCACAGGGACTAAGCATGGTTCTGTGTGTGATCCGTATGTGCCGGGAGACAGATTATACGAAGCTTGATTTTAAGCAGTTGAGATATGACAGTAGGATGATGAAAGACGTGCTTCAGCAGGGGCTGCCGTCAGGTATTCAAAATTCAGTGATCAGTATAGGAAATATTGTGGTTCAGACAAATATTAATTCTTTCGGAGCTTTTGCCATGTCGGGATCGGGCGCATACAGCAAGATAGAAGGCTTTGTATTTCTGCCGATTTCAAGTATGTCTATGGCTCTCCCGACATTTGTCAGTCAGAATTTGGGAGCCGCAAAATATCAAAGAGCAAAAAAGGGAGCGTCCTTTGGGATGTTTTCCGGTATGATCATGGCAGAAGTGGTAGGTGTTATTTTATATATCTGGTGCCCTGTGGGACTTCGCCTGTTTGTGGATTCAGCAGAGGCTATTAAGTTTGGAACGCTGCATGGAAGAACGGTAAGCTTCTTTTTCTTCTTGTTAGCATTTTCCCATTGTGCGGCAGGAGTGTTGAGAGGATGTGGAAAATCTATTATTCCTATGTCGGCGATGCTTGCCTTCTGGTGTGGAGTGCGTGTGGTATACGTGACATTGATTCTCAAGGTAATACCGGAGTTTCAAATGATTGCATGGGCGTATCCTTTGACATGGACACTTAGTTCTATTGTGTTTGTGATATCGCTTTGGAAGCTTGACTGGGAAAAGACTGCATTCTGAGGAGTTACGGGAGCTATTTTTAACGGTTATAAAAAAATAGAGACAAGTGCAAATGTGCGCTTGTCTCTGTTTTATATGGTTTAGATTGCTCTTGTATATTCTTTCAGCCATTCTCTTTCTTCATCAGTCAGATGTGGTCCGATTTTCTCATATACATCTTTATGGTAGTTATTTAACCATTCTCTTTCCGGCTTTGTCATTTCTTCCGGATCGATTCCATCAAGGTCGATAGGAGCGAATGTGATTGTCTCAAAGTGCATATACTGTCCATATTTATTTTGAACACCTTTTTGTACAATAAATTCGTTCTCAATACGGATACCGAATTGTCCATCTTCATAGATACCAGGCTCGTCTGTAATTACCATACCTTCTTCTAACTGATGATGCTCATTCTTACTTGGAACTACATACCAACGGAAACCTGTCGGCGGCTCATGTACATTAGCAAGGTATCCAACGCCATGACCGGTACCGCACTGATAATCAAGATCAAGATCCCAGATAGGTCCTCTTGCAAGAACGTCTAAATTGTATCCATAGCATCCATATAAGAATTTAGCTCTGGAAAGATTCATCATTCCACGTGCCACTGCAGTAAAATATTTCTTCATCTGCTGGTCTACAGAACCTAATACGAATGTTCTTGTAATATCTGTAGAACCCTGGTAGTAACCGCCGCCGGTATCAGTTAAGAAGAATTTGCCTTCTTTTAACTGTACGTCAGATTCCTCAGACGGAGAGTAGTGCATCATAGCCGCATGATCTGCGAATGCGCACAGTGGCTCAAAACTGTCACGAATATATCCATCCTGCTCAGCGCGAAGAGAAGTTAATTTCTCAATAGAGCTTAACTCTGTAATCGTCATCTTGTCATAGTTATTTTTAATCCAGTACATAAACTTAGTAACGGCAATACCATCTTTAATGTGAGCTTCTCTGATATTCTCAAGCTCAACCGGATTCTTCATAGCTTTCATGAGAATTGTCGGGTTTGCAGCTTCTACGATTTTACAATTAATGTTCTTATAAAGAGCATAGTTCATTTTCATTGGGTCAATAAGTACAGTTTCAGAAGCATCTAACTTCTTAATATCTTCGTAAATATCATTGTATGGATGTACATTTACATTTGCTTTTGCAAACTCAGCAAGAATTTGTTCATTTAATTTTGTCTCGTCCACATAGAGTTCTACGCAGTCCATCTTAACGATAGCGTAGGAGAGCATTAATGGGAAGAAATCAATATCATCGCCGCGAACGTTTAAGAGCCAGCATACATCATCAAGAGATGCAATCGCATGGACTGTTGCGCTATGGTCCTTCATAACTTTACGCACGCGCTCTAATTTAGAAGCTGTGCTTTCACCAGAATATTTTTCCTCTAAGAAAAATGCCGGTTTGTCAGAAAGCACCGGTCTGTCTGTCCAGATTTCATCAATCAGATCTTCAGAGTAATCAATCTTGATTCCTTTTGCAGACAGAGCCTCTTCGTATTCCTGTCCTTCTCCCATAGAGAGAACACGTCCGTCAAAAGCAACGGTTCCGCCTGACGGAATGGTATCAGCCAGATATTCCGTAACAGTAGGCGTATCACCTACAAACATCTTCATGAGACGCACGCCGCTTCCTGCCATTTCATTTTCAGCCTGGAAGAAATATCTTCCGTCTGTCCACAGTCCGGCGTCATCTTTTGCAATCACAGCAGTACCATAAGAACCGCTGAATCCGGTGATGAATTTTCTTGCTTTGAAGTGTTCCCCAACATATTCACTCTGATGGAAATCAGCAGTAGGAACAACGTATGCATCGATGTTCTTGTCTGCCATGAGAGAGCGAAGTTTAGTAATTCTTTCTGCTACAGTCATTTTAAAAAAACCTCCTAATGTAAAATATAGTTCTATTATATATCAAATCTAAAAGTTTTGCAAAAAAAATCAGAACTTTCGGTCATACACCAAAAGTTCTGACAGTTAAAATATTAATTACTCTTCATCTTTTACAACAAGAGCATCTAATCTTGGAGATAATACCCACAGGATAATACCACAAGCAAGGATTGCAGCAGTTACACCACTAAAAGCGTAAAGGAATCTGAAGTTCTGTAACCAGTTGTAAAGTGGTCCATAAAGAAGGCCGGAGAAGAAAATGATAAGCGGCCATACACCAAGGAGTGTTCCAAGGAGTTTCTTAGGAGCAAATTTGTTAATGAATGAGTTACCAAGTGGAGAGAAGAGCATCTCACCAACAGACATTAACAAGGATACTACGATGATGAGCCAGATACCAACCGGTCTCTCACCTTCACCACTCATAACACCAGCCGCAACCATAACTGCTACACCAAGTCCAAGTAAGATAATTCCAAGAGCTGTCTTCTTGAACATACTCATATCTCCCTTTGGACGAGCAGCCATTTTAGCCCATACTACTGCAAGAATCGGTCCAAGAACGATACATGTAAGCGCGTTCATAGAGTCGAACCAAGCTGTAGGCATTTCGAAGTTTCCGATAGTCCAGTTAGCCCATCCAAGACCTTTCTGGCTTACAGGACCGAACTCGTAATAAACCGGAAGGTATACCATGTACCAGATTAACCAGAATACACCGGAGAAGAATGTACATAAGAGAATAGCAGCAACACGTTTTTTCTCATTAGATGTAAGTGGAGCAGAGTCTTTCTCTTTTGCGCTTTCGTCAACAGCTTCTACACGGTTATCAACGAGGAATGGTACTTTACCGGCATCGTTAGCGATAAATCTCTGTCCGAATACCCACCAGATTGCATCCCAGAACACTAACAGTGCACAGACAAGGAATGTAAGACGGTAGTCTACATTGATTGCCAGTAAGCTTAAGAATGTTGTTCCACAGAAAGAACCGATGTTAACGAAAGAATACTGAATAGAGAATACTGAGTTCAGCATGTCTTCGTCTGCTTTCGGGAACTGACGTCCGTTTACACCAGATACGATTCCTTTGAATAAACCTGTTCCGATAGAAACAAGAACGATCATGATGTAAAGACTTGCTTTACCTGTTGCTTTCCAAGCAAATAAGTAACCAATACCCATGATGATTTCACCAACTGGTACTAAGAGTCTTGGGCTTACCCAACGGTCAGCGATAAATCCACCGACTACCGGTGTGATGTAAGTGAATGCTACGATGAAAGAACTCATCATGGCACCGTCTGCCTTTGTTAAGCCAAGTCC
The DNA here is from genome assembly GCA_910578495.1 of uncultured Dorea sp. Lineage (GTDB taxonomy): Bacteria > Bacillota > Clostridia > Lachnospirales > Lachnospiraceae > Dorea_D. The sequence goes on along the minus strand of CAJTRE010000006.1, from coordinate 32,890 downwards.
GCCTTCTGCAGCAGTAGCTACAACAAAGATAGCCATTAACCATTTAGCTGTGTAGTATGCACATCTTTCAAATGTGAAAGAAAGAGAACATACATAGAAACCAAATGGCCATTTGAATTTTCCTTTTTCCATTTTTTATCCCTCCAATATTGAAAATGAAAATATTTTGTGTAATCTACATCATGTTTGTTGAAAAAACAACAATATGTATGTGCAGATTCACTTTTTCAACTATATCATAAAAATTATGATTACACAATAAAAAGTTAAGAAAAAGTTAATAATATTTCGGAGTGTGCTCTAGTATTTTAGTGTGGTAAAACGGCAGTACAATACAATATAGAAATAGTCTGACAAATAATTGACGGACAGAGAAAAAAGGGATATAATATAATTGGCGAGAATTTGGATTTGCTTTTTAATCCAATTTAAAATAAGAAAATGGAGGGCTGGACTATGAGCAACATGGCAACACAAAATGCGGCGGGCAATCGTATTAATGAATTGCTTGATGCAGGAAGCTTTGTTGAAATCGGCGGAGCAGTAACCGCAAGAACGACAGATTTCAACATGCAGGAGAAAGAAACTCCGGCAGACGGTGTAATTACCGGTTATGGAGTGATTGATGGGAATCTGGTGTATGTGTATAGTCAGGATGTTTCCGTATTAAACGGAGCAGTTGGTGAAATGCATGCGAAGAAGATTGTAAATATCTATGATATGGCAATGAAGATGGGAGCACCTGTCATTGGTCTTATTGACTGTGCGGGGCTGAGACTTCAGGAAGCAACAGATGCTCTGGAGGCATTCGGAGGACTGTATTATAAGCAGGCGATGGCTTCCGGTGTGGTTCCGCAGATTATGGCGGTTTTTGGAAATTGTGGCGGTGGATTGTCTGTAATTCCGGCTCTTGCGGATTTTACGTTTATGGAGACATGCGGAAAATTATTCGTGAACTCACCGAATGCGATTCCAGGAAATGATGTGGCAAAATGCGATACTGCCAGTGCAAAATTTCAAAGTGAGCAGACAGGCCTTGTGGATGGAGTGGGAACATCAGAAGAAATTCTTTCGGACATCCGCTCATTGGTATGTATGCTTCCTTGTAATAATGAAGAGAATGCTTCTTATGAGGAATGCAATGATGATCTTAACAGAGTGTGTGAAGGAATCGAAAATGCAGTGGAAGATACGACGATTGCTCTTGCACAGATTTCGGACGAGCAGATTTTCTTTGAGACAAAGAGAGATTTTGCAAAAGACATGGCAACAGGCTTTATTAAATTAAATGGAATGACTGTAGGCGCAGTTGCCAACCGTTCTAAAGTTTATAACGAAGAAGCAGAAGTGACAGCAGAGTTTGACGGTTCACTTTCTGCAAAAGGTGCAGAAAAAGCGGCAGAATTTGTTGAATTTTGTGATGCATTTAACATTCCTGTACTTTCTCTAACGAATGTATCCGGATTTGCGGCAAGTAAATGTGATGAGAAACGTCTTGCCAAGTCGGCTGCAAAGCTGACATATGCTTTTGCTAATGCAACTGTTCCGAAAGTAAATGTAGTGATTGGCAAAGCGTTTGGAAGCGCATATATTGCCATGAACAGTAAGTCTGTCGGTGCAGACATGGTATATGCATGGGAGAGTTCCGAGATTGGAATGATGGATGCTTCTCTGGCGGCAAAGATCATGTATGCAGACGCTGATGCAAATACGGTAAATGAAAAGGCGAAAGCATACAGAGAACTTCAGTCAAGTCCTTATTCGGCAGCACGAAGAGGATATGTAGATACGATCATCACTCCTGCTGATACAAGAAAATACGTGATCGGCGCGTTTGAGATGTTGTTTACAAAGAGAGAAGAGCGCCCGATGAAGAAACATGGAACAGTTTAGAGAGGTGAGGCAAAGTGAAGAAAAAAATCAGTTTATTAATCTGCATGCTCGCAGCAGTTCTGTGCTTTACCGGATGTGCCAGTGAAAAAGCAGAACTTAAGTATGATGAGGCTGCGGTGGAGCAGATCACAGATTTCCTGATCAGCTACTGTACGTCTACAGACGAAGCGACGATCGAACAGTGGAAGAATCTGTCAGAGTTTCAAATGGAATATCAGCTTATGCAGGCGGGACTTCCGTTTACTCCTGAGAGTTTCAAAGGCGCCCTTGAAAGCTGGGAGGCAGGAGAGAAAGACTGTGGACAATATGTCGGTCATGGAGACTATTCTTATGAGGTTTCCGGCAGTGAATTGAAAGTAACTACCAAGGCGGAATTTTCCGAAAGAGATGCAGCGCTTACATTTATCTTTGACGACCAACTGCTTATGAGTAGTATGACGGTGGACGCTGAATATACAACAGGTGAGATTTTACAGAAAGCAGGCTTAAATACGTTACTCGGAATGGGCACAGTATTTGCGGTTCTGATTTTTATCTGTCTGATCATTTCTTTATTTAGATTTATTCCGGCACTTGAAAGAGCATTTAAGAAACAGCCAAAATCAGAGGTGACAATAATTCCGGCTCCTGTAAAGGAGAGTGTTTCTGATGTTGTTTCAGAGGACGTAACAGACGATACGGAACTTGTTGCAGTTATTGCGGCGGCGATTGCAGCGTATGAAGGAACAACCACAGACGGATTTGTAGTAAGAAGTATCAGACGCCGTCCGGCGAATAAATGGAAAGCATAGTGAAAAACGAGGAGGATTTATAAAATGAAAAACTATACGATCACAGTAAATGGAAATGTATATGATGTAACAGTAGAAGAAAATGGTACGGGCGTGGCAGCTCCGGCGGCAAGAGCACAGGCTCCTAAGGCGGCGCCAAAAGCGGCTCCCCAAGTTCCTAAGAAAACGGCTGGTACAGGTTCTGTAGAAGTAAAAGCGGGCGCGGCAGGTAAAGTGTTCAAGATTGAAGCCAGTGTAGGACAGAGTGTAAAAAAGGGCGATGCGGTTGTAATTATTGAAGCAATGAAGATGGAAATTCCAGTTGTAGCTCCGGAAGATGGAACCGTTGCAAGTATTGATGTGGCAGTCGGCGACGCAATTGAGTCCGGTGCAGTGTTAGCTACATTAAACTAATTTGGGAAACAGATTCCGTAAGGAATGAACACGACTGGAGGTTAAAAAATGGAATATATAACAACGACATTGGGAAACCTCGTGCAACAGACAGCATTCTTCAGCCTCACATGGGGGAATCTGGTGATGATTGCTGTGGCATGTTTTTTCCTGTATTTAGCAATTCGACGCGGATTTGAACCTCTGCTTTTAGTTCCAATTGCGTTTGGTATGCTGCTTGTTAATATCTATCCGGATATTATGATGCATGCAGAAGATTCAGCAAACGGAACAGGGGGACTTCTATATTATTTCTTCAAGCTGGATGAGTGGGCGATTCTTCCGTCTCTGATCTTCCTTGGAGTAGGCGCTATGACAGATTTTGGACCGTTGATCGCCAATCCGAAGAGTTTTCTTCTGGGAGCGGCGGCGCAGTTTGGTATTTTTGCGGCTTATCTTGGAGCGATGGCGTGGGGATTCTCTGATAAAGCGGCCGCTGCTGTGTCCATTATTGGTGGAGCGGATGGACCGACTTCTATCTTTTTGGCAGGTAAACTGCAGCAGACGGCGATCATGGGACCGATTGCGGTGGCGGCGTATTCTTATATGGCGCTTGTGCCGGTAATCCAGCCGCCGATCATGAAGTTACTGACTACTGAGAAGGAACGTAAGATTAAGATGGAGCAGCTCCGACCGGTATCGAAATTGGAGAGAATCCTGTTTCCGATTATCGTTACAATCGTGGTGTGTGTGATTCTTCCAACTACAGCGCCGCTTGTCGGTATGCTGATGCTTGGTAACTTGTTCCGCGAATCCGGCGTGGTAAGACAGTTGACAGAGACTGCTTCTAATGCATTGATGTATATTGTAGTTATTCTGCTTGGTACATCGGTAGGAGCGACTACAAGTGCAGAGGCATTCTTGAATTGGGATACTCTGAAGATTGTAGGTCTGGGATTGGTTGCATTTATGTTTGGTACTGCGGCAGGGGTTATTTTCGGAAAGATCATGTGCGTGGCAACAGGCGGCAAAGTGAATCCGCTTATTGGTTCTGCCGGAGTATCCGCAGTTCCTATGGCGGCCAGAGTATCACAGAAAGTTGGAGCTGAGGCAGATCCGACCAACTTCCTTTTAATGCACGCAATGGGACCGAACGTTGCCGGTGTTATCGGTACGGCGGTTGCAGCCGGAACATTTATGGCTATTTTTGGAGTGATGTAACAACGGAAAGCGATTTGCTTGCTTGCAAGGGAAAATTCCGTATATATTATATAGATAATGGAGGAAGATATAATGGCAGAAATTGAAAAAAAACCAATCAAAATAACCGAGACCATTTTGCGTGATGCGCACCAGTCTTTGATCGCTACACGTATGACAACCGAGCAGATGCTCCCGATTGTTGAAAAGATGGATAAAGTGGGTTATCATTCTGTAGAGTGTTGGGGCGGCGCTACTTTTGATGCATCTCTTCGATTTTTAAAAGAAGATCCATGGGAAAGACTTCGTAAATTCCGCGACGGGTTTAAGAATACAAAGCTTCAAATGCTGTTTCGTGGACAGAATATTTTAGGATACCGTCCATATGCGGATGATGTAGTGGAGTATTTCGTGCAGAAATCTGTAGCAAACGGTATTGATGTTATCCGTATTTTTGACTGTCTCAATGATCTTCGTAATTTGCAGACGGCAGTTACGGCAGCCAATAAAGAAAAGGGAGAGGCTCAGGTAGCTCTTTCTTATACCCTTGGAGATGCGTATACTTTAGATTACTGGGTGGATATTGCTAAGAGAATTGAAGATATGGGTGCAAACTCTATTTGTATTAAAGATATGGCCGGACTTTTGGTACCATATAAAGCGACGGAACTTGTGGAGGCTCTTAAGAGTGCAACAAGTCTTCCGATCCAGCTTCATACACACTATACATCCGGTGTTGCTTCGATGACTTACTTAAAAGCGGTAGAGGCAGGTGTGGATGTTATCGACACAGCAATGTCACCGTTTGCCCTTGGGACAAGTCAGCCGGCAACAGAGGTTATGGTTGAGACGTTCAAAGGAACGCCATATGACACAGGTTATGACCAGAATCTGCTTGCTGAAATTGCAGATTATTTCCGTCCGATTCGTGATGAGGCTTTGGAAAGCGGGCTTCTGAATCCAAAGAACATGGGCGTTAATATTAAGACTTTGCTTTATCAAGTACCGGGCGGTATGTTATCCAACTTGACTTCTCAGTTAAAAGAGCAGAATGCAGAAGATAAATACTACGAGGTTCTGGAGGAAGTGCCAAGAGTACGTAAAGATCTTGGAGAGCCGCCGCTTGTTACACCATCTTCTCAGATTGTTGGTACACAGGCTGTATTTAATGTGTTGATGGGCGAGCGCTATAAGATGGCTACGAAAGAGACGAAAGACGTATTGAGTGGAAAATACGGTGAGACTGTAAAACCATTCAATGAGGAAGTTCGAAAGAAAGTTCTTGGCGAGGATGCACAGATTATTACTTGCCGTCCGGCAGACTTGATTCCGGACGAGCTTGATACTCTTCGCGCTGAGATGGAAAAATGGAGCCAGCAGGATGAGGACGTACTTTCTTATGCACTGTTCCCGCAGGTTGCGACAGACTTCTTTAAGTATCGTGAGGCACAGCAGACGAAAGTAGATCAGACTGTGGCGGATACAGAGAATGGAAGTTATCCGGTTTAGATTTATATTAAAAAGTACCTTGTGGTTTGATAGCTGCAAGGTGCTTTTTCTTATATACAATTTCATAAATTAATTTTTTCAACTTGTTTTCTTGAATATTATTTTGTTTCGCTATATAATAGAGCAGATATTGAAGTTTTTTATATAAAGGAAATATTGACGATGGGAAATAAAAATGAACTGCTTCAGAAAATTGATGAAGGATATTCTAAATTCAGTAAGGGGCAGAAGAAACTTGCAAATTTTATCCGCGAGGAATATGACAAAGCCGCATTCTTAACGGCGGCTAAGATGGGCGTGGAAGTGGGCGTCAGCGAGTCTACTGTGGTACGGTTTGCAATGGCGCTTGGATATGAGGGGTATCCGGAATTTCAAAAAGCTTTGGGGGAACTGGTGCGTACGAAACTGAATTCTATCCAGCGTATGGAAGTGACTTATGGAAGAGTCAGCCAAGGTGAAATTCTTACATCTGTGCTTCATTCTGATATTGATAAGATTAAACTGACGATGGAATCTATTGATCATGGAACGTTTGAACTGGCAGTGGATGCGATTTTAAATGCAAAGAAGATTTATATTGTAGGAATCAGAAGTTGTGCGCCGCTTGCAAGTTTTCTTGGTTTCTATTTGAATCTGATCTGTGAAAATGTAAAGATTGTAGATACGAACAGTTCTAGTGAGATTTTTGAGCAGTTAATCCGGATTGATGAAAATGATGTGATCATCGGAATCAGTTTTCCAAGATATTCTATGAGGACGTTAAAAGCACTGGAGTTTGCCAGTAACCGGAAAGCGAAAGTAATCACATTAACAGACAGTGTACATTCGCCGATGACTCTTTATTCTTCCTGTAATTTAATTGCCAGAAGCGATATGGCGTCTATTGTGGATTCTCTTGTAGCGCCGCTTAGTGTGGTAAATGCGCTTGTGGTTGCGCTTTGTATGAAGAAGCAGAAAGAAGTTGTTACGACACTTGAAACATTGGAGCGAATCTGGGATGAGTACCAAGTGTACAGTAAGGATGAATTGAACCTGGTGGATGATAAAGTGGAACTGTCCGGAAATTATGCGGCAGATGAAGATGAGGATATAAAACATGAGTAAAGTTCTGATAGTCGGCGGCGGGGCTGCCGGAATGTTGGCGGCGGTTACAGCCGCAGAATGTGGACATCAGGTTGAATTATATGAGAAAAATGAAAAGCTTGGCAAAAAGTTATTTATTACAGGCAAGGGGAGATGTAATATCACCAATGCCTGCGATATGGAGCAGTTACTTGCGTCTGTGGTGACCAATTCTAAATTTTTGTACAGCAGTTTTTATGGATTTACGAATCAGGATACGATTGACTTTTTTGAACGTATCGGTGTAAGGACGAAAGTTGAGAGAGGAGACAGGGTGTTTCCTCAGTCCGATCATTCTTCGGATGTGATACACGCTTTAGAGCGAGAATTAAGACGGAAACAAGTAAAGGTTTTTTTGAATACTCCGGTAAGACAGATTCAGGAGGAAGAGGGAGCGTTTTGTTGTCTTGTGCGAAAAGATGGGACAAAGGTTTCGGGTGATGCCTGTATTATTGCAACCGGAGGGCTGTCTTATCAAACGACTGGTTCTACGGGAGATGGATATAAGTTCGCTCAGGAGCTGGGACATCAGGTGACAGAGTGTATACCGGCACTGGTTCCCATGACCGCAGAAGAATCATGGGTCCCCGAACTTCAAGGGCTGTCTCTTCGCAATGTGAGAGCCATCATCTGGGATGGCAGGAAAAAGCTGTTTGAAGATTTTGGAGAGCTGCTCTTTACGCACTATGGAGTCAGCGGACCTTTGATGTTAAGTGCAAGCAGTATTGTAGGAAAGAAGTTTCAAGGGAAGAAGTCAGACGGTAAAAAATTAACGCTTGAAATTGATTTAAAGCCTGCGCTTTCAGAAGAGCAGTTAGATCAGCGGGTACTTCGGGATTTTGGTGAAAACCAGAATAAACAGTTTAAAAATGCGGTAGGAAAATTATTTCCCGCAAAGCTGATTCCGATAATGATCAGGCTTAGTGGTATTGATCCGGAGAAAAAGGTTAATATAATTTCGAAAGAGGAGCGGCAGCAATTCGTAGGATTGATAAAACATTTGCCGGTCACTTTGACGGGACTTAGAGATTACAATGAGGCCATTGTTACAAAAGGCGGTGTAAAAGTGAAAGAGATTGATCCGTCTACGATGGAGTCAAAGTTGATAAAGGGGCTTTATTTTGTGGGAGAGGTGCTTGATCTGGATGCTCTGACCGGAGGATTTAACCTGCAGATTGCATGGTCTACGGCGTATGCGGCGGGTATATCTATCGAATAGAGACTGAATGGAACAATATGGTATTTGGTATAAATTTAAGTGAAAAGAGGGAATATTTACAATGAAAAACGAGTTTGAGATAGAGTACAATGAGACAGAGACGATTTTGGCGGATATGCAAAATCTGTATTTGAAAAAACAAAGTGCCTATACATACAAGATGATACTGCTCATTTTTGGCACTTTTATCTTTTTTGTGTTTAAATGGGGACAGTGGGCGGAACTGCTTACGCCGTCAGGAATTGCTTTTATGATGAAGTTCGGCGTTGTGTGGGCGCTTTGTTTTGTTGCGGGGCACCATTTAAATAAGACTATGTTTGCGAAACTGAACAGACAAGTTGCAAAAGAACGTGGAAAGAGATACTACGAAAAAAGGAAAGAAGCATTTAAGGGTGACATGAAAGTCATAGTAAAAGGCACCGCCGGCGAGAAATTTAGTGTGACAAGCCATGGAGAAACAATAGAGTATTCTTACAATCGTATCACAAAGCTGTTTGAAAGTGCTGAGATTTTTGCTGTTTTAATTAATATTGAGCATGGCAATACACAGCTTGTATGTTTTCCGAAATCACAGCTTGGCGATATGACAGAAGAGGAATTCAAAGCATTTTTTATTGAAAAATGTATTTATGTTAATAAATTTAAACAGGTGTATTAGAAAGGGAGGCAATAAGATCATGGGATATAATGTAGCAATTGATGGACCGGCGGGAGCGGGTAAAAGTACCATTGCAAAATTAGTTGCAAAGGAAAAAGGATTTGTGTATGTAGATACAGGGGCAATGTATCGTGGACTTGCCATTCATTTTTTAGAGAAAGGTATTGAGGCAGGGGAGACAGACAAGATTATTGAAGCGTGTAAAGACGCGGAAGTTACGATTAAATACGAAGACGAACAGCAGCAGGTGTATTTGAATGGTAAAAATATTACTCATAAGCTTCGTGATGAAGCAGTGGGCAATATGGCTTCTAAAAGTTCCGGAATTCCACAGGTAAGAGCAAAGCTTTTAGAACTTCAGCAAGGACTTGCAAGGGAGCAGGATGTGATTATGGACGGACGAGACATTGGAACGTGCGTTCTTCCGAATGCAGATGTGAAGGTATTCTTGACTGCAAGTGTAGAAACTCGGGCAAAACGTCGTTATGATGAGCTTACGGGAAAAGGAATCGCCTGTGATTTTGATGAGATTGCAAATGACATTAAAGAGCGTGACGAGAGAGATTCTTCCCGCGAGACGGCTCCGCTTAAACAGGCGGAGGACGCTGTTTTGGTAGATAGTTCTGAGATGAGTATTGCAGAGGTTGTAGAAGCGATTGTAAAACTTTGCAAGTAGATTGTGAGCAAAACTTTTCGGACGAAAGGGAGAAGATATGAGGATTGAACTTGCAAAAACGGCGGGATTTTGCTTTGGTGTTAAGAGAGCGGTAGATACCGTATATGAACAAGTGGAAAAAACAGGAGCAGATACAGAGATTTATACTTATGGGCCGATCATCCATAACGAAGAAGTGATTAAAGATATGGAGAACCGGGGCGTTAAAGTGTTAAATAGTCTCGAAGAACTGGAGAAGCTTGAGAGTGGAATCGTGATCATCCGTTCCCATGGAGTTCCAAGAACGGTATATGATTTGATGGAGCATAAAGGAATTTCATATGTGGATGCCACCTGTCCTTTTGTGAAGAAGATCCATAAGATTGTTCATGAAGAGAGCGATAAAGGAGCGCATATTGTAATCATCGGAAATGCTGAACATCCAGAGGTAAAGGGGATCCGCGGGTGGTCCGGAGAAGATGTTACGGTGATACAGACCAACGAAGAAGCAGGAAAGTTTTTCCTAAACAATGAGAAACAACGAGTTTGCGTCGTGTCTCAAACGACATTTAATTACAATAAATTCAAAGAATTAGTTGAAATTATAGACAAAAAGGGGTATGATATAATTGTTTTAAATACGATTTGCAGTGCAACGAAGGAGCGGCAAGAAGAGGCATATGACATTGCAAAGCGAGTAGACGCTATGATTGTTATTGGTGACGCGCGAAGCTCCAACACCCGCAAGCTATTTGAAATCTGCAGCAATGCGTGCGCGGATACGTACTATATACAGACACTTGGCGATTTGAATATGAATCAATTAAGGTCCGTGGAAACAGTAGGTATTACAGCAGGGGCATCCACGCCCAAGAATATAATTGAGGAGGTTCAAAATAATGTCAGAATTAACTTTTGAACAAATGTTAGAAGATTCTTTAAAGACTATCAGAAATGGAGAGGTTGTAGACGGTACTGTTATTGATGTGAAACCGGATGAGATCATCTTGAATATAGGCTATAAAGCAGATGGTATCATCATGAGAAATGAGTACACCAATGATTCTAATGCAGATTTGACAACAATGGTATCTGTCGGCGATCAGATGACTGTGAAAGTCTTAAAAGTGAACGACGGAGAGGGCCAGGTGTTATTAACATACAAGAGACTGGCAGCCGAGAAAGGCAATGAGAGATTAAAAGAAGCCTATGAGAACCATGAGGTATTAAAAGCGCCTGTAGTACAGATTCTCGGCGGCGGATTGAGTGTTGTAGTTGAGGAGGCAAGAGTATTTATTCCTGCAAGCCTTGTGTCTGACACTTATGAGAAAGATTTGAGCAAATATCAGGATCAGGAGATTGAGTTCGTGATCAGCGAGTTCAATCCGAGAAGAAATCGTGTGATTGGTGACAGAAGACAGCTTCTGGTTGCTGAGAAAGCAGAGAAACAGAAAGAATTATTTGAAAAGCTTGAAGTGGGCGATACAGTAGAAGGAATCGTTAAGAATGTGACAGATTTTGGCACATTCGTAGATCTTGGCGGCGTAGACGGATTATTACATATCTCCGAGATGTCTTGGGGACGTGTAGAAAATCCAAAGAAAGTATTCCAGGTTGGCGATGAACTGAAAGTATTGATTAAAGATATTAGCGAGACAAAGATTGCATTGAGCTTAAAGTTCCCGGAGACAAATCCATGGGCGAATGCTGCTGATACTTATGCAGTTGGTAATGTGATCGAAGGAAGAGTGGCAAGAATGACAGATTTTGGCGCATTTGTAGAATTGGCGCCGGGTGTTGATGCACTGCTTCATGTTTCACAGATTTCAAGAAGTCATGTAGAGAAACCGTCTGACGTATTGTCAGTAGGACAGGTGATTGAGGCGAAGATTGTTGATCTGAACGAAGCTGATAAGAAGATCAGCCTGAGCATGAAGGCATTAGAGCCTGTAGAGGAAGCTGTCCAGGAGGTTACCCAAGAGAGCAATGAGGATGTTACAGAAGAATAATCTGGAACTTCATAATTTGACTGATAACAAGATAGAGACTATGTAGGTCTCTATCTTTTATGTGTTAAAAAAACAACGAGCTGTTTATGGAAATATACAATAAAATGCCGTTAATTACTGGATAATTGGGGTGTTTTCATGTATAGTATAGAAAGAGATAAGAGGAAGGAAGGAAAAAGGGATGGCATTGTTGACATTTAAGGGTGGTATTCATCCGGATGATGGCAAGCGCCTTGCAAAAGAAAAGGCAATTGTCGATGTGGCGCCAAAGGGTGATCTGGTATATCCTGTTTCACAGCATATCGGGGCGCCTGCCAATCCGATTGTAGCGGTTGGCGACCATGTTTTAAAAGGTCAGATGATAGCAGAGGCGGGCGGATTTGTGTCTGCGCCGATTTATGCTTCGGTTTCTGGAACAGTTAAAGCGATTGCTCCAAAACTCAATCCGACCGGAGGAACAGTAAACAGTATTATTATTGAGAATGACGGCGAGTATCAGGAAGTGGAATACCCGGCAGTAAAACCGCTTGAGGAGATGACAAAAGAGGAAATCTTGAATGCTATCGGACAAGCGGGTATTGTCGGTATGGGTGGAGCCGGTTTCCCGACGAGGGTGAAGCTTTCTCCGAAAGAACCAGACAAGATTGATTATATTATTGCAAACTGTGCAGAATGTGAGCCGTATATTACAGCAGACTATAGAAGTATTCTGGAGATGCCGGAGAAATTAGTCGGCGGTATGGAGATTGTCCTGAAATTATTTGATCATGCGAAAGGTGTATTTGGCGTTGAGGATAACAAGCCGGATTGTATCGCTAAGTTAAAAGAGCTTACGAAAGATAATCCGCGCATGGAAGTCATGGCTCTTAAAACAAAATATCCACAAGGTGGAGAGCGTCAGCTTATTTACGCTACAACAGGAAGAGCAATTAACTCTGCGATGCTTCCGGCAGATGCCGGCTGTGTGGTAAATAACGTTGCGACACTGATCAGCATTTATCAGGCTGTGGCAGAAGGAAAGCCGTCCATGGAGCGTATCGTTACGGTCAGTGGTGAGGCGGTAAATGAACCGGGGAACTTTAGAGTACCGTTTGGAACAAATCAGGCAGAGCTTGTAGAGGCTGCGGGCGGATTTAAGACTGAGCCTGAGAAACTTATCTCCGGCGGACCAATGATGGGATTTGCAATGTTCACTTTGGACGTGCCGGTTACAAAGACTTCTTCATCTATTCTTGGCTTTACAAAAGATGAAGTTGCGAAATATGAACCAACAGCATGTATTAACTGTGGACGCTGTGTGGATGCCTGTCCGAGCCGTCTGATTCCGTCAAGACTTGCAGATTATGCAGAGCATCATGATGAAGAGAAATTTACAAGTCATGATGGATTAGAGTGTATGGAATGTGGCTCCTGTAGTTTTGTATGTCCTGCGAAACGTCATCTGAAGCAGGCGATTGGTTCTATGAGAAAGATTGCGATGGCAAATCGCAAGAAAAAGTAATATGAGAGAGGAAGAGGTGAATCAACGTGAGTGAGAATAAATTTAAACTGTCATCTTCACCACACATTCGTGATAAAGTTACCTCCGGCAATATTATGCTCATGGTTACCATTGCACTTTTGCCGGCTTCAGCGTTTGGAGTATGGAACTTTGGATTACCGGCGCTGATCATGTTGATCAGCACGACGGTAACAGCGGTATTGACAGAGTACATATATGAAAAATTAATGCACAAGAAAGTTACGATTAACGACTATAGTGCAGTAGTTACCGGACTTTTACTTGGACTTAATATGCCAGCGTCCGCTCCATGGTGGATGGGTGCGCTTGGCAGCGTGTTCGGTATTTTGATTGTAAAACAGTTATTCGGAGGACTGGGACAGAATTTTATGAACCCGGCGCTCGGAGCAAGATGTTTCTTATTAATCTCTTTTACAGGACCGATGACAAGATTTGTTTATGACGGTGTGACAGGTCCTACACCGCTTGCAACATTAAAAGAGGGCGGTATGGTGGATTCCATGGATATGCTGATTGGTACAATTCCGGGAACGATTGGTGAGACATCCGTTATTGCACTCATTATCGGAGCAATATTCTTGATTATGATGGGAATTATCGATCTTAAAATTCCGGGAACATATATTGTGTCTTTTGTGATTTTTGTCGGTATTTTCGGACAGTTTACAGCGGCTAAACCGGGATTTTTCGATCTACAGTACATCACTGCCCACCTTTGCGGAGGCGGTCTTATGCTCGGAGCATGGTTTATGGCGACAGATTATGTAACATCTCCGATTACGAAAAAGGGACAGTATGTATATGGTATCCTTCTTGGTATCTTAACCGGACTTTTCCGTCTTTTTGGCGGTTCAGCAGAAGGTGTGTCCTATGCAATTATTATCAGTAACCTTTTAGTTCCATTGATCGAGAGGGTTACTCTTCCAAAACCATTTGGTAAAGGAGGAGAGAAATAATGAATAAAATTATTAAAAATACAATTATCCTTACTTTGATTACAGTCATTTCCGGGGTTGGTCTTGGACTGGTATATGAGATTACAAAAGATCCGATTGCCCAAGCTCAGGAAGCGGCTAAAAAAGAAGCGTGGCAGGCAGTCTTCCCGGATACGGACATTAATTCGTTTGAAGCAGTTTCCGTAGATGAAAAAGCGGCGAAAGATGCAGTCAAAGCAGTGGGAGCTAATGCAACCGTAGATGAAGTTTGTAAAGCAGGCGAGGACGGATATGTTGTCACGACTACAGACAAAGAAGGGTATGGCGGTGACATTCAGATTACAGTTGGTATCACAGCGGACGGTACAGTGAATGGTATTTCCATTCTGTCTATCAGTGAGACGGCAGGACTTGGTATGAAAGCGAAGGAGCCGGCATTTTATAGCCAGTACGAAGGAAAACAGGCAGAGAAGTTTGCAGTGTCTAAAGACGGCGGCGAGGGTGAACCAATCGATGCAATCAGTGGCGCTACCATCACAACAAGAGCGGTAACAGGCGCAGTCAATGTGGCGCTTGCTTATTATCAGAATGCGTTTTAGGAGGTAGTGAAAATGAATCAGTGTAGTGAAAGATTATATAACGGTTTAATTAAAGAAAATCCTACCTTCGTTCTGATGCTTGGTATGTGTCCGACGCTTGCGGTTACAACATCAGCTATCAACGGGCTTGGTATGGGACTTTCTACAACGGCCGTACTTGTAATGTCAAATATGTTAATTTCCATGCTGCGAAAGATTATACCGGATTCTCTTCGTATTCCGTCGTTTATCGTAATTGTGGCATCTTTTGTAACGATTGTGGACTTCTTGTTAGAAGGATTTATTCCGTCGCTTTATGCGGCTTTGGGACTTTATATTCCACTGATCGTAGTAAACTGTATTATCTTAGGACGTGCAGAGAGCTACGCGTCCAAGAATCCGGTGCTTCCGTCTATTTTCGATGGTATCGGTATGGGGCTTGGCTTTACGGTTGGTCTTACAGCCATTGGTATTGTTCGTGAGATCATCGGAGCAGGGCAGGCATTTGGTTACCAGCTCCTTCCAATTGCAGATGTAGCGGCAGGAAAATCCGGGTATGTGCCGGTGACGATCTTTATTCTTGCGCCGGGAGCATTCCTTGTACTTGCAGGACTTACTGCTCTGCAGAACAAGGTTAAGAACAATGCAAAGAGAAAAGGTAAAAAAGTAGTAGAGACAGCATCCTGTGGAGAAGGCTGTGCATCCTGTACAAATAGTGCATGTGGCGGCAAAGTATTTCCAGCAGGAAATGAAGAATAGGAGGAGTACATAGATGACAGATTTATTACTTATTGCAATCGGTTCCGCACTTGTTAATAACGTTGTACTCAGCCAGTTCCTTGGAATTTGTCCATTCCTTGGCGTTTCTAAAAAGGTAGAGACAGCATCCGGTATGGGCGGCGCGGTTGTCTTCGTTATTACTATTGCATCTTTTATTGCAGGTTTGATTTATAAGTTTATTTTGGCGCCATTACATTTTGAATATTTACAGACCATTGTATTTATTCTCGTTATCGCAGCTCTCGTTCAGTTTGTAGAGATGTTTTTAAAGAAAGCTATGCCATCCCTTTATAATGCGTTGGGTGTGTATCTGCCTCTTATCACAACAAACTGTGCAGTGCTTGGTGTAGCGCTTACAAACGTACAGAAAGAGTATTCACTCCTTCAGGGCGTAATTAACGGTATCGGAACTTCTGTTGGTTTTGCGATCGCTATCGTAATCCTTGCGGGAATTCGTGAAAAAATGGAATACAACGACGTATCAGAGTCTTTCCAGGGAACACCGATCGTACTGATCACTTCAGCCCTTATGGCTATTGCGTTCTTTGGATTCTCTGGACTGATTTAGGAGGAGACAGACTATGAGTATAACAGGTATTATTATTGCTGCAGTAATCGTAGGCGGCACCGGATTATTCATTGGTGTATTCCTCGGAGTTGCAGGCAAGAAATTTGCAGTAGAAGTAGACGAAAGAGAAGAAGCTATCCTTGGAGTTCTGCCTGGTAATAACTGTGGCGGATGCGGGTATGCCGGATGTTCCGGTCTTGCGGCCGCTATCGTAAAAGGCGAGGCAGAGATTGGCGCTTGTCCGGTCGGAGGCGCTCCGGTTGCTGCTAAAATCGGTGCGATCATGGGACAGGAAGCAGGAGAACAGGCTCGTCAGGTTGCATTTGTAAAATGTGCAGGAACCTGTGACAAAGCAAAACAGGAATATGAGTATCATGGAATCGGTGACTGTATCATGGTAAATATGATGCAGGATGGCGGACCAAAAGCTTGTAATTATGGCTGTCTCGGTGAGGGAAGCTGTGTGAAGGCATGTCCATTTGACGCAATTCATATTGTAGACGGAGTTGCAGTTGTAGATAAAGAAGAGTGTAAGGCTTGTGGTAAATGTATTGCTGCATGTCCGAAGAAGCTGATCGAACTGGTACCATATGATCAGAAACATCTGGTACAGTGCAATTCCAGAGACAAAGGAAAAGACGTTATGGCGGCATGTTCTGTAGGATGTATCGGATGTAAGATGTGTGAAAAAGTATGTGAAGACGGCGCTGTTACAGTGGTTGACAACATCGCACACATTGATCCTAAGAAGTGTACAAACTGCGGAAAATGTGCAGAGAAGTGTCCTAAGAAGATAATTCAGTAATTTGGAGGACTTCCATGAAACAATCTTTGAAGAATGTAATGTCCGATAGGATGAAATTATTCATAGAAGATATAAAGTCAGCAAAATGGGTGATTATTGCGATAATCACCTATTTTGTATTCATAAGAAAATTTATCATGGGGTTTTGTCCTGCGGTAAAAATTCTGGGTGTTCCCTGCCCGTCTTGTGGACTTACTCGGGCGGGGCTCAAGGTGCTTCAGTTGGATTTTAAAGGAGCATGGGAGCTTCACCCGTTTATCTATGCGATAATCCTGTTGGTGGTTCTGTTCGTGTGGAACCGTTATATCTGTCTGAACAAAGATATGAAGTGGATACAGTTTCTTGCAGTAATTCTATTAAGCGGTATGTGTGTGTTTTATATTTATCGGATGTTTCGGTATTTTCCGGGAGAACCGCCTATGAGTTACTATGAGGGGAGAATCTGTTGAATCAAATCAAAGGTTTCTTTGATTAAAAGAACAGGCAAAGCGGTTTTAAGGTTATATTCTAATGATCTGCTGTTTATATTCATTGATAAACGGCGTACGGAATTTCTCAGTAATCACGCTTTCATACAGATCGCTTGCGAAGATATCCTGAGAGAGCATCTTTCGTCCAGAATCCGATAGTTCCCCGGTTTTTGTAAGCTTTGTAAGAAGCGGAACTTTGGATGTCTTTTTTAATAGAGAAAGAAGCTTCGCACTGTCTTTTCGGAAACCGAGAATATGTGCGTAATGACAATATCCGGTTGTTTTATATGTTTCAAAATCTTCTGTTTTGATATTCAGCAGGATGTGAAGCAGTCCCCGGCTGATTCGTGTATAGGTCGTGTCTTTTGTTTTTAAAATATCACAGAAATCATCAAAAGCGGCAAATTCGTTTCTTAGATTCAGAATTCGGTTTGCCAGATCTTCGGAAATATCCATATATGACGCGAGACTTTGTTTCGTCTCCTGCAATAGCTTGTATTTTAGCAGTAATGAAAAATCATTGGCATAGACCGGGCAGCGTGTGCCGTAAGTTTCTTCCATGAGTTTCCAAGCGCAGGATGGAAGCTGGTGTTTCAGATGTTCCGGTAGACTTGGTTTATCCGTAGACCTGATGTTCTGATCGAATGCTGCGATATTCTGACGGATGGCGGAGGCAGAACTATACTGTTCTGTCAGTTCATGGTCATGGTAGCCAGCACCAATGCGCTTGATGGAATAACACTTTATATTGCTTTGTCTTTTGACGAGCGCTTTCATGTATTCGATACCGAGAATATTGTTGGGCTGCGCTAGAATTTCAGTTAAATTACCAACGTTTTTTGGGGCTTCTTCATTGAAAGCGGCCACAAATTTGGTCAAGTATTCTTTCAGTGCATTCTGTCTTGCCTGTGGGAAGGACAGCCCTTCTCGAAGTACGTTTTGTAAAGCGGTTTTATAGTCTTGCGGTTCTTCTGCCAGAATCTGCGCAGCTGCTCCCAGTGTGTCACAATCTCCACATTCACTTCCAAAACAGATGGAGTCTATACATCCAAGGCTGTCCAGCAGCGATACTGCGCCTTCGGCAAAAAACTCTGCGCTTCCTGAAGCGTAGCAGACAGGAAGTTCTAATACAAGATCAGCGCCGGATAAGAGGGCAGATTTTGCTCTCAAATGTTTGGGGATAATGGCGGGAGTCCCCCGCTGCACATAGTTTCCGCTCATGACAACAATGACAGAGTCTGCCCCTGTAATTTCTCTGGCTTTTTTTAAATGATATAAGTGTCCATTGTGAAATGGGTTGTATTCTGTGATCAGTCCGACAATTTTCATTTAGAATCTCCTTGTATATCTATTCTAAATTGATTATACTATAGAAAAGTTATGTTCGCAAATATCAGAAAGGAGGGGTATGTATGGCTGAAAATAAATTTGAAAACATGACGGCAGAAGAGTGGGGAAATGCTATTGCGCAGAGTGAGTTTGACTATGACAGTCTGGAAGAACGAGAGGAACTTACAGAAGAGCGTATTCTGGAAATGCTTGATAAGCGTCAGTTCAAAGAGTTAAAAGAAGAACTGGAAAACAATATATACCCTGTCGATCTTGCGGAGATATTGGAAGAATTTGGACAAAAGCAGCTCGTAATGGTGTTCCGTCTGCTTGTAAAAGAGGAAGCGGCGGAGACATTTGCATATATGAACAGCGATATGCGTGAGATATTGATCGGGGCACTTACAGATTCCGAGCTTGAGGAAGTTATGGAAGAAATGTATCTTGATGATACTGTTGATGTCTTAGAGGAAATGCCTGCCAATGTGGTGGATCGTCTTCTCATGGTTACGGATGAGGAAAAACGTGTGCAGATAAATCAGCTTCTGCAATATCCGGAGGACAGTGCCGGAAGCGTTATGAATGTGGACTATATTGCACTCAATAAAGAGATGACGGTAGAAGATGCCATTATGAAGATTCGCCAGGTTGGATTAAATCGTGAGACAATCTATACTTGTTATGTTACAGAGAAACGACGGCTCATTGGCGTTGTGGATATTAAAGACCTTCTGACAACCGGAGAATCCAGAGTGATTGAAGAGATTATGGATACGAATATGCTCTATGCTGAAACGACGGACGATCAAGAGGAAGCGGCGAGAACTATTATGAAATATGGTCTGATTGCATTGCCGATCGTCGACCATGAGCACTGTATGGTTGGAATCGTTACAGTTGACGATGCTATGGTTGTCTTGCAGGAAGAGGAAACGGAAGATATGAGTATCATGGCCGGTGTCAACCCAAATGAAGAGACGTATTTTGGGACAACGGTGACGGAACATGTAAAGAGTCGTATTCCATGGCTTTTGTTTTTGATGTTGTCGGCAACGATCACACAGATGATCATGGTAAGCTATGAGTCTGCACTTGCAGTAATGCCGCAGCTTGCAGGATTTATTCCGATGCTTACGGGAACAGGAGGTAACTGTGGATCGCAAAGTTCTACACTTGTTATTCGTGGTCTGGCGATTGGAGAGATTGAGTTTAGGGACTTGTTTAAAGTTATCTGGAAAGAAGTAAGAATTGCTGTATGTATCAGTATTATTCTTGCAGTAGTTAACGGTGTCCGCATCGTACTGATGGGTCAGGGCGATGGTCTTGTGGCATTTACCATCGGTGTCACGATGGCATGTACAGTTATCATTGCCAAGGTAGTCGGATGTACACTGCCTCTGGTTGCCAAGAAAGTAGGGCTTGATCCGGCGATTATGGCTACGCCTCTGATTTCCACACTGGTAGATATAAGCACGATTAGTGTTTATTTTGCCATTGTAAGTTATGTGTTCCATTTATAATTAAAAAAGAACTTAAAAAAATACAAGTAAGTTTTATCAAGAGACCTTGTCTGCAAGGTCTCTTTGTATTATAATGGGGATACTATGAGAAAAAATGGAAAGGAGCTTTTGATTCATGGGATTTATTGATGATATTAAAGCAAAAGCAAAAACATGTAAAAAGACAATTGTTCTTCCAGAGACTGAAGACATCAGAACGTATGAAGCGGCAGAGGCTGTATTAAGAGAGGGAACAGCGAACATCGTTCTGGTTGGAAGTGAGGAGGAGATTGCAAAAAACAAAGGTTCATTTGATGTCAGCAAAGCTGTTATCGTAGATCCTGCAACAAATCCTAAAACAGAGGAGTACATTGCAAAATTAGTAGAACTTCGTCAGAAGAAAGGTATGACAGAGGAGCAGGCAAGAGAACTTCTTCTTACAAATTATTTGTACTATGGAGTTATGATGGTTAAGATGAAAGACGCTGACGGAATGGTATCCGGAGCATGCCACTCTACAGCAGATACATTAAGACCATGTCTTCAGATTTTAAAGACAAAACCGGGAACAAAATTAGTATCTGCATTTTTCGTAATGGTAGTTCCGGATTGTGATATGGGAGCAGACGGAACATTTGTCTTTGCGGATTCCGGTCTTGAGCAGAATCCGGATTCGGAGAAACTTGCCGCTATCGCACTTTCTTCCGCAGAGTCTTTCAGAACACTGACAGGAAAAGAGCCTGTAGTAGCTATGCTTTCACACTCTACAAAAGGCAGCGCAAAACACGCAGACGTAGATAAAGTAGTAGAAGCAACACGTATCGCAAAGGAGAATGCGCCGGAAGGTCTTATGCTTGACGGAGAGTTCCAGTTAGATGCGGCAATTGTACCGGAGATAGGACAGTCTAAGGCACCGGGAAGCCCGGTAGCCGGTAAAGCCAACGTATTAGTATTCCCTGACTTAGATGCGGGAAATATCGGATACAAACTGGTTCAAAGACTTGCAAAAGCGGAAGCTTACGGACCACTGACACAGGGTATTGCAGCTCCTGTGAATGATTTGTCTCGTGGCTGCAGCGCAAAAGATATTGAAGGTGTTGTAGCAATTACAGCAGTTCAGTGTATGGAGGAAAGATAAACACTTGGTAAGGTTTTGTCGAACCTAGAGTGAAGCTTGTTCGATAGCCGATTAGGGTATCGAACTTCGTTAATAGTAAATTAAGAAGAGAGGTATAAAGAAATGAATGTATTAGTTATCAATTGCGGAAGTTCATCTTTGAAATTCCAGTTAATCAACTCTGAGTCAGAGGAAGTTCTGGCAAAAGGACTTTGTGAGAGAATCGGAATTGACGGACGTCTCACATATCAGCCGGAAGGTGGGGAGAAGGCTGTATCTGAACTGGCTATGCCGACACATACAGAAGCGATTCAGTTTGTGATCGATGCACTTACCGATGCTGAAACAGGCGTTGTTAAGAGCCTTGATGAGATTGGCGCAGTAGGACACCGCGTAGTACATGGCGGTGAGAAATTTGCAAATTCTGTAGTGATTACAGATGAAGTGTTAAAAGCAATCGAAGAGTGTAATGATCTTGCACCACTTCACAATCCTGCAAACTTAATCGGAATCAACGCTTGTCAGAAATTAATGCCGGGCACACCAATGGTTGCAGTATTTGATACCGCATTCCATCAGACAATGCCGGAGAAAGCTTACCTCTATGGACTTCCATATGAGTATTATGAGAAATATGCTGTAAGACGTTATGGTTTCCATGGTACAAGCCATAGCTTCGTATCGAAACATGCGGCTGAGTTCCTTGGATTGGATCTTAATAACTCTAAGATCATTGTTGCGCATCTTGGAAATGGCGCTTCCATAAGCGCTGTATTAAACGGCAAATGTATTGATACCTCTATGGGACTTACACCTCTTGAGGGACTTGTTATGGGAACACGTTCCGGGGATATGGACCCGGCGATTATGGAGTATATCGCTAAAAAAGAGGATTTGGATATTGCAGGCGTTATGAACGTACTGAATAAAAAATCCGGTGTATTTGGACTTTCTAAAAACTTATCCAGTGATTTCCGAGACCTTGAGGAAGGTATGGAAAGCGGAAATAAATATGCAAAAGCAGCAATGGAAGTATTCTGCTATCGTGTGGCAAAATACATAGGTTCTTATGTTGCCGCTATGAATGGTGTAGATGCTATCGCATTTACAGCAGGTATTGGAGAGAACGCATGTATCGTTCGCGAGTATGTTCTTTCTTATCTTGGATACCTTGGAATTACAGTAGATGCTGAGGCTAATAAGAAACGTGGTGAAGACCTTGTAATTTCTACTGCGGACTCTAAAGTAAAAGTTGCAATCATTCCTACAAACGAAGAACTTGCAATTGCAAGAGAGACGGTAGCGCTTGTATAATTTACATGGTTTTGTAAATGACGCAAGGCTGAATAGTTACAATATCCTGAAATATTGGTTGACAAACACTACTTACACAGCTATAATAGTTTAAGTGTGAATAGGAGTAGATATTATGATTTTAAACCTATCAGACGCTTTATCTGAACCTTACCGCATCATTGAAGAAGATGTTCCGGTGGAGATGGAAACATTTCAATCTCAAGTTGGAATATTTGCAGTGAAAGATAAGGAAAGCTGCCATATCAAAGTGGAGCATGGGAAAGCAAAGGTGAAAGAACTCTATATTACCGGACAGGCTAAAGTGACAGTGGAAATTCCATGTGACAGATGTTTGAAAGGCATAGACATACCTTTTTATCTTGATTTTAAGAAACGTGTGAATTTGGATGAGGAAGCAGAGGATAAAGAATCAGACGAAACAAACTATATTGACGGATATTACCTTGACGTAGACAAATTACTCTATAATGAGATATTGGTAGGGTGGCCGATGAAAGTTCTATGCAGCGAGTCCTGTAAAGGGATTTGCAGTGTATGTGGTCAAAACCTAAACGAAGGTACCTGCGACTGTGAAGATACAGGACTTGATCCAAGAATGTCAGTGATCCGCGATGTTTTTAAGAATTTTAAGGAGGTGTAACCTATGTCAATCTGTCCAAAGAATAAATCTTCTAAAGCAAGAAGAGACAAAAGAAGAGCAAACTGGAAGATGAGTGCTCCAAACCTTGTGAAATGCAGCAAATGCGGCGAGTTAATGATGCCTCACAGAGTATGCAAGGCTTGCGGTTCTTACAACAAAAAAGAAATTATTGCTCAGGATTAATCAGAACAGTTTTGGTCAGAGGATGCATTTTTTGTATCCTCTGATTTTTTTGTAACTATTCAGCCATGCGCTGATATAGCAGACGGGATGTGCAAGCCTGCTTGCAACAGCCTGTATGATATAATCAGCATATGGCGTTTAGCCATAAACGAGAGTTTTAGCTGCGTAAGCAGCGTAAAAGACTGTATAACAGTCGAAGCTCGAGTTGTTATGGCTGAATAGTTACATTTAAAAAAAAAAATACTGTCCATTTTCCGGAATTTGTGTCATACTTTTATATTATAGCGGAAGGGAGAATGGGTATGAAAAATTATTCAGAAGATGCCAGCAGACAATATCATATACAAGTGGCGAAAGGAGAAGTCGGACGCTATGTGATCATGCCGGGAGATCCGAAACGCTGTGCGAAGATTGCCGAGTATTTTGAACATCCGGTTCTAATTGCTGATAACCGGGAATATGTGACTTATACAGGGGAGTTAGACGGTGTGAGGGTGAGTGTTACATCCACAGGAATTGGCGGCCCATCGGCCTCTATCGCTATGGAAGAATTGTATCGGTGCGGTGCAGATACGTTTGTGCGTATTGGAACCTGCGGCGGTATGCAGCCGGAGGTGAAAAGCGGTGATGTGGTTGTTGCCACAGGCGCTGTACGTATGGAGGGAACCAGTCGTGAGTATGCGCCTATTGAATTTCCGGCGGTGGCGGATCTTACCGTAACAAATGCACTGGTACAGGCGGCAGGTGAGAGAAAGTGTGAATTTCACACCGGAGTAGTGCAGTGCAAGGATTCTTTTTATGGGCAGCATGAGCCTGAGGTAAAGCCGGTATACTATGAACTGATGAATAAATGGGAGGCATGGAAGCGGATGGGCTGTCTTGCTTCGGAGATGGAGTCGGCGGCATTATTTATTGTGGCATCGCATCTTAGGGTGAGAGCAGGAGCATGTTTCCTTGTTGTTGCAAATCAAGAGCGGGAAAAACTGGGGCTTCACAATCCGGTCGTACATGACACAGATGCCGCGATACAGATAGCGGTAGAGGCAATCCGCAATCTGATACATAAGGAGAAAGAATCATGAATGTAAATGAGATATTAAAACATGTAGATCATACGTTACTGACTCCGGGCGCTGCGTGGGAAGAGATTAAAAAAATCTGTGATGATGCACTGACATACCATACCGCGTCGGTGTGCATTCCGCCAAGCTATGTTAAGGCAGTCAGTGAATATGTGAAGGGACAGATGGCGGTATGTACGGTCATCGGTTTTCCTAATGGCTATATGACTACAGAGTCAAAGAAATTCGAGACGAAAGACGCACTTAGGAACGGAGCTTCTGAGATTGATATGGTGATTAATATCGGGTGGCTTAAAGACCGTAAATATAATCTGATCGAAGAGGAAATACGTGTGTTAAAGGCTTTGTGTCAAGATAAGATTCTAAAGGTAATCATTGAAACCTGTTTTTTGACAGAAGAAGAGAAGATTCAGATGTGTAGGATTGTAACGAAGGCAGGAGCGGATTATATCAAAACATCTACTGGATTCGGAAATGGAGGAGCAACTTTTGATGATGTGAAATTGTTTGCAAAGCATATTGGTTCCGGTGTGAAGATTAAGGCTGCCGGAGGGATTTCTTCTCTGGAAGATGCGGAAAAATTTTTGAAACTTGGTGCAGACCGTCTTGGAACCAGTCGTATCATTAAACTTGTTGTTGATTTTTATGGTAATGTTTAGTAGAATTATCCTAGTAGACTGGGAGGAAAGAACATGTCAGAAATTACCAAAGTGGCGCTTGACGCTATGGGAGGAGATCATGCTCCTCACGAAATTGTAAAAGGAGCAGTGAATGCGCTTCGCGAAGAAAGCAGTATCCATGTGTTTTTGGTCGGCAGAGAAGAAGAGATTCAAAAAGAACTGTCTGCTTTTGATTATGACAAGAGCCGTATAGAAATTGTGAATGCCACAGAAGTTATAGAGACGGCAGAACCGCCGGTGAACGCTATCCGTAAGAAAAAAGATTCATCCATTGTTATTGGCATGAAGATGGTAAAAGATGGTCAGGCAGACGCATTTGTATCTGCAGGAAGTTCCGGAGCGATTCTGGTAGGAGGGCAGGTCATTGTCGGCAGAATTAAAGGAGTGGAGCGGCCGCCGCTGGCTCCTCTGATTCCAACAGAAAAGGGTGTTTCTTTGCTTGTAGACTGTGGGGCAAATGTAGATGCCAGACCATCGCATCTGGTTCAGTTTGCAAAGATGGGTTCTATCTATATGGAACATATTCTTGGCGTTAAGAATCCGACGGTTGGAATCGTAAATATCGGTGCGGAGGAAGAAAAGGGAAATGCACTGGTCAAAGAGACATTTCCGCTTCTCAAAGAAGAAAAGAGTATTAACTTTATCGGAAGCGTAGAGGCGAGAGAGATTCCGCATGGACATTCAGACGTGATTGTCTGCGAAGCATTTGCGGGAAATATTATCTTGAAGCTGTTCGAAGGTGTGGGAATGACGCTGATTAATCAGATCAAAAAGGGAATGATGAACAGTCTCAGGACCAAGATCGGAGCTTTACTTGTGAAACCGGCGCTAAAGGAAACACTGAAAACCTTTGATACAGCAGAACATGGCGGAGCGCCGCTTCTGGGACTGAATGGGCTGGTCGTGAAAACGCATGGAAGTTCTAAGGCAAAGGAAATCCGTAATACATTGGTACAATGTGTGACATTTAAAAATCAGAGGATTAATGAAAAAATCAGAGAAAGTATTCAATCGGACTAGCATCCGCTGAATAGATATCCCAGGTGTCTGCTTAAGGAAGGGAAATTATAAGTTTGAAAAGGAGAAAAGGGAATGGAATTTGAAAAATTGAGAACAATTATTGCAGATGTATTAAATATTGAGGAACAGGAGATCCACATGGAATCTAAGTTCGTAGATGATCTGGGAGCTGATTCTTTAGATATTTTTCAGATCATCATGGGAATCGAAGAGACTTTCGATATTGAGATTGATAACGAAGAAGCTGAGAAGATTGCAATAGTAGGGGATGCTGTAGAACAGATAAAAAATGCAATCAACGACTAGAGATTCAGTAGAAAAGAGAAAAAGCCCGTCTGGGCTTTTTCATTTTATGAGGTAAATGGTATGAGTAAAGATTTGAAAGAATTAGAAAAGAAAATAGAATATAAATTCCGGGACTTTCATCTGCTTATAAGATCCATGCGCCACAGTTCCTATGTCAATGAAAAGAACCTGCCAAAATATGAGTGTAATGAGAGACTGGAATTTTTAGGAGACGCAGTGTTGGAGCTGGTGTCCAGCGAAGCCCTCTTTTTCGAAAACAGTAAGAGACCGGAAGGGGAACTGACAAAGACAAGGGCAAGTATGGTCTGTGAGCCGTCTCTCGCATTTTGTGCAAGGCAGATCGATCTTGGAGATTATCTGCTGCTTGGAAAAGGGGAAGAGGCAACCGGAGGGAGAAAAAGAGATTCTGTCACTTCCGATGCATTTGAAGCATTGATTGGGGCAATCTATGTCGATGGTGGTTTTGCTAGTGCAAAAGAGTTTGTTCATAAATTTGTATTGAATGACATGGACAACAAAAAACTCTTTTTT
This sequence comes from uncultured Dorea sp., assembly GCA_910578495.1. GTDB lineage: Bacteria > Bacillota > Clostridia > Lachnospirales > Lachnospiraceae > Dorea_D. The sequence continues at coordinate 6,100 of CAJTRE010000006.1, read as the reverse complement.
GATAGCAAGACTATCCTTCAGGAGATGATACAGTCAGAATTTAAGGAAGGTATTACTTATAAAATGCTTGCAGAGTTTGGCCCGGATCACGATAAGCTGTTTCAGACTGCCGTATATATTGGAGAAGAGAAGTATAGTACAGGAACGGGACGTACGAAGAAAGCAGCGGAGCAGGAGGCGGCTTATCAGACAATCTTACTGCTCAAGAATAGAAAAAAGTAGGTGAACCATGTATTTAAAAAGTATAGAAGTGCAAGGGTTTAAATCATTTGCACATAAGTTGAAATTCGATTTTCACAATGGAATTACAGGTATTGTAGGTCCTAACGGAAGTGGGAAAAGTAATGTTGCGGACGCAGTACGCTGGGTACTGGGCGAACAGCGGGTAAAGCAGCTTCGAGGCGGAAGTATGCAGGATGTGATCTTTTCAGGAACAGAGAACAGAAAGCCGTTAAGTTATGCGTCTGTGGCAATTACACTGGATAATTCAGATCATCAGCTTCCGATTGATTACGAAGAGGTGACGGTTGCCAGAAAATTGTACCGTTCCGGAGAAAGTGAATATCTGATCAATGGCGGTGCATGCAGGCTTAAAGATGTCAATGAGCTGTTCTATGATACAGGAATCGGGAAAGAGGGTTATTCTATCATCGGGCAGGGACAGATTGACAGGATTTTAAGTGGTAAACCCGAGGAACGACGGGAACTTTTTGACGAGGCTGCAGGAATTGTGAAGTTTAAGCGGCGTAAAAATGTATCTGTAAAGAAGTTAGAAGAAGAGCGTCAGAATCTTCTGCGTGTTACGGATATTTTGTCAGAGCTTGAGAAACAGATCGGTCCGTTAGAAAGGCAGTCGGAGAAAGCAAGAGAATATCTGAAGAAAAAAGAAGAGTTGAAAATATATGACATCAATATGTTCTTAGTGGAGACAGACCGTATTCGAGACCAGATTAAGGAAATTGAAGGAAAGCTTTCTGTTACGAAAGAAGAACTTGCAAATGCAGGTGAAAAATATGACGGTATGAAAGCAGAATACGAGACTGTGGAGGAACAGGTAGATGGAATTGACGAGTCTATTGAAAAAGCGAAGAGCCAGCTCAGTGAGACTACAATACTGAAACAGCAGTTGGAAAATCAGATTGAGCTTTTTAAGGAGCAGATCCACAGCGCCCATATGAATGATGAGCACTATGCACAGCGCGCGCATACGATTGAATATGAATTAAGAGAACGAGAAGAGAATCTGAAAAAATTTCAGGAAGATCAAAGTTCGATACAAAAAGAACTGAAAGAACGTCAGACCTTGGAAAACGCAGCGAGGGAAGAATTAATTGAAGTACAGAGCCGGATTGCGGAATTGTCTTCTAAGATTGAGAAGAGCAAAAGCGATATTATGGAGATTCTCGGAAACCGCGCTTCCACAAAGGCAAAGATTCAGAAATATGATACCATGCTTGAGCAGATCCATGTACGGAAAAACCAGCTTAGCCAGCGTATGCTTGAGGCAAAAAATGATGTGCAGGAGCAGGAAGCACTGAAGAAAGAATACAGCGCCGCTCTGGAGGATATTTCATCGAAAATTCGGTCTCTTCATGATGAAAATCAAAGTTATGAAGAGAAAATCAAAGTTCTTCAGGAAGAGATTGCACAGCAGACGGAAAAGTTTCGTATTGGCCAGACTGCTTACCACAGAGAACAGTCCAGACTGGAATCTCTGAAAAATATTACAGAGCGTTATGACGGTTACGGCAACAGTATTCGGAAAGTCATGGATAATCGAGACCACGAGAAAGGGCTGCTCGGTGTTGTAGCGGATATTATTAAGGTAGATAAAGAGTATGAGATTGCAGTAGAGACAGCGCTTGGAGGTAATATTCAGAATATTGTTACTGCAGATGAGGATACTGCAAAACGCATGATAGGTTTCTTAAAAAAGAATAAATTTGGACGCGCTACATTTCTACCTCTTACAAGTATGAAATCGTTTGGAGGTCTGACAAAACCGGAGGCTCTCCATGAGCCCGGTGTGATTGGAACGGCGGACAAGCTTGTAAAAGTGGAGGAACGATATAGAGAACTGGCGGGAAGTCTGCTTGGAAGGACGCTGGTGGTTGACCATATTGACAATGGAACGGCTATTGCCAAAAAGTACAGGCAGTCTCTCCGCATTGTGACGCTAGAGGGCGAACTGATTAATCCGGGCGGTTCGATGACGGGTGGAGCATTCAAAAATTCCAGCAATCTATTGAGCCGGCGCCGCGAGATTGAGGAGTTCGAGAGGACTGTTAAACAGTTAAAAAGGGAACTGGATGAGTTAGAAGTTTATTCAGACGGTCTTAGAAAAGAGCGCGCCGGGTATTATGATGAGACGACGAGGCTTAGTAGTGAGCTTCAAGAAGCGTACGTCATTCAGAATACGGCGAAAATGAATCTGGATCAGGCAAAGACAAAAATCCGAAGCGTCGAAAACACTCTGGAGGATATCGAAAAAGAAGCAAATGATTTGGATGATCAGATTACGAACATTGTAGATAATCAAGAGTCTATCAATGTGGAACTGGATACTTCCGAGCAGTTAGAGGTAGAATTGTCCGGTCGTATTGAGGAAGAACAAAAAGTTCTGGACCGGGAGAGAGAGACAGAGAGCGAGAAACAAAAGAAGGTAGAAGAACTTCATCTGATCAGTGCCAGTTTGGAGCAAAAGGATGCATTTATTCTGGAAAATATCACGCGTATTGAAGAGGAAGTGTTGAAATTCACTGCCGAGATGCGGGAATTAGAAGAGAACAAGGGTGGAACTTCCAGAGAGATTGAGGAAAAAGAAGAGCAGATTGCAGATCTTAGACAGACTATTGACAACTCTAAAGAATTGTTTGAGGAGATTCAAAAAGAGATTGAGCGGTTGAAAAAAGAAAGAGAAGAACTGAATAACAAACACAAATCTTTTTTACAGAAGCGAGAGGACATGTCGAAACATATGTCTAACCTTGACAAGGAAGTGTTTCGTCTGGAGAGTCAGAAAGAAAATTATGAAGAGAATTCTGAGAAGCAGATGAATTATATGTGGGAGGAATACGAGATTACATATAATCATGCGTTGGAAATACGAGATACAAATCTGACAGATTTATCGAAAATGAAAAAACGAATCTCGGAGTTGAAAAACGAAATCAGAAGTCTCGGCGATGTCAATGTGAATGCCATTGAAGAATTTAAAAATCTGTCGGAACGTTATGATTTTCTAAGGGCGCAGCATGATGATCTTGTGGAGGCAGAGGCAACGCTGGAACAGATCATCGAGGAATTGGATGCGGCTATGAGAAAGCAGTTTAGAGAGCAGTTTGACAGAATATCCTCAGAATTTGACAGTGTATTTAAAGAACTGTTTGGCGGCGGTAAAGGAACGCTGGAACTGATGGAGGACGAGGATATTTTGGAGGCCGGTATCAAGATTATAGCCCAGCCGCCGGGAAAGAAACTGCAGAACATGATGCAGCTATCCGGAGGCGAGAAAGCGCTGACGGCCATTTCGTTATTATTTGCCATTCAGAATTTGAAGCCGTCTCCCTTCTGTCTGTTGGATGAGATTGAGGCGGCGCTGGATGATAATAACGTTGTCCGTTTTGCCCGGTATCTGCATAAGCTGACAGAGAATACGCAGTTTATTGTAATTACCCACCGAAGAGGAACGATGACGCTGGCAGACAGACTGTACGGCATTACCATGCAGGAGAAAGGTGTGTCTACACTTGTGTCTGTAAGTCTTTTGGAAGATGAATTAAAATAGAAGGCAACAGTGATGTGATAAGTGACAGAAGGAGGTTTATATGGCAGAGGAAGGAAAGAAAGGGTTTTGGAGCCGGCTGGTGTCGGGGTTAAGTAAGACAAGAGATAATATTGTATCTGGAATGGACAGTATCTTTCATGCATTTTCTCATATTGATGATGATTTCTATGAGGAGCTGGAGGAAGTTCTGATTATGGGCGACTTGGGCGTTCAGGCAACTTATAATATTTTGGACGATCTGAAAGCCAAAGTAAAAGAACAGCATATCAAAGAGCCGTTAGACTGCCGGGAGCTGTTGATTGAAAGCATCAAGGAGCAGATGGATGTAGGCGAGTCGGCTTATGAGTTTGAGGAGCGGACATCAGTGGTGCTGGTTATCGGTGTCAACGGTGTAGGAAAGACAACGACCATCGGAAAGCTTGCAGGAAAGCTGAGAGAACAGAATAAGAAAGTTGTTCTTGCGGCGGCGGATACGTTCCGTGCGGCGGCAGGAGAGCAGTTGAAGGAATGGGCAAACCGCTCTCAGGCAGAGTTGATCGGCGGTCAGGAGGGTTCTGATCCAGCATCTGTTGTATACGATGCAGTTGCGGCAGCGAAAGCAAGACATGCGGATGTTATGCTTTGTGATACTGCGGGACGCCTTCATAACAAAAAGAATCTGATGGAAGAGTTGAAAAAGATGAACCGCATTATATATCGTGAATTTCCAGAGGCGTTTCGAGAGACGTTAGTTGTATTGGATGCAACAACCGGACAGAATGCATTGCAGCAGGCGAAGGAATTTAACGATGTAGCGGATATTACCGGGATTGTACTGACCAAGATGGACGGTACTGCAAAAGGCGGTATTGCCGTTGCTATCCAGGCAGAGCTTGGGATTCCGGTGAAATATATCGGCGTGGGAGAGGGTATCGAAGATTTGCAGAAATTTGACGCAGATACATTTGTAAACGCTTTGTTTGATTTGGGAAGCCGGGAAGAGCAGCAAGTGAGAAATGAGTTGTGAGACAGGAGGAAGCGAAGATGAGTGAGGAAGTAAAGAAATTAACATTGGAAAAATTTGAGGAAGCCAGTGAACTTGTAAAGAAAGTAACACTTCCGACCAAGCTGGTGTACAGTGAATCTTTCAGCCGGCAGACTGGTGGAAGAATCTATCTGAAACCGGAAAATATGCAGAATACGGGAGCTTATAAGGTTCGCGGAGCATACTATAAGATTAGTACATTAAGTGAAGAAGAAAGAGGGCGTGGACTAATCACAGCGTCCGCAGGAAATCATGCACAGGGAGTTGCTTACGCAGCGCAGAGATTCGGCTGTAAGGCGACTATTGTCATGCCTACAGTGACTCCTCTTATCAAAGTCAACCGTACAAAAAGCTATGGAGCAGATGTTGTGCTTCATGGAGATGTGTATGATGATGCCTGCGCATATGCGCTGAAACTGGCAGAAGAGTGCGGATATACATTTGTACATCCATTTGATGATTTGGATGTTGCGACAGGGCAAGGCAGTATTGCTATGGAGATTGTGCAGGAGCTTCCAACCGTAGACTATATCTTAGTACCGATTGGCGGCGGCGGACTTAGTACCGGTGTAGCAACACTGGCAAAAATGCTCAATCCGAAGATCAAAGTGATCGGGGTAGAGCCAAAGACGGCGGCAAGTATGACAGCGGCAATTCAGTCTGGTGAGCCTGTAACTTTGGATAGCGCAGATACGATTGCAGACGGTACAGCAGTCAAGAGAGTGGGAGAAAAAATCTTCCCTTATGCAAAAGAGAATCTGGACGACATCCTTTTGGTGGAGGATGATGAACTAATCGGGGTATTTCTGGATATGGTAGAGAATCACAAAATGGTGGTAGAAAATTCCGGGCTTCTTACGGTAGCGGCGTTAAAACAGTTGGATTTGAAAGGGAAAAAAGCAGTTGCGGTCTTAAGCGGTGGAAACATGGATGTCATTACCATGTCCTCTGTCGTTCAGCATGGACTGATCCAAAGAGATCGTATTTTCTCCGTATCCGTACTGATGCCGGATAAAGCAGGAGAACTTGTGCGTGTGGCAAGTCTCATTGCAGAAGAAAAAGGAAATGTTATTAAGCTGGATCATAACCAGTTCGTCAGCACTAATCGTAATGCGGCGGTGGAACTTCGTATCACGATTGAGGCATTTGGAACGGAACATAAAAATGCAATTTTGCAGGCGCTTGAAGACGGTGGATTCCGTCCAAGAGAAATCGGCGCAAAATTATACTAAATAGCCTGCAAATAAAAAGTCAATAGAAAACTGAATATTTTTTGAAAAAGTTTTATG
>CAJTRE010000005.1:80325-97991 GCA_910578495.1 uncultured Dorea sp. | reverse complement strand
CTCGTATAAAGAACTCAGGTCTGGTCTTTCACAGGCCTTAGTTCGTATACGCTCCGCAGCTCTTAGCGAGGTCCCCCACGAGCTTAGCGCTGTCGGAGCTTCCTCTGCCTTATGCCGCAGGAGCTTACTTCAAACCCATTCGCATGGATTTGTTTCGTTCGTTCCAGTCCAAGAAAACTACTAGCTTTCTTATCCCTTTTACTGTTATAAGGTTGTTTGAACTGTTTCATTCACACAGTTCAAAACTGTTCTCTGAATATCTCTTAAAGAAATCTTCAGGGTTGTTGTCTATTATTTAATTATCAAGGTTCTTGGTTGTTTGCCGTCTCTTGCGACAGCCATATTAGAATAACACAGGCGTTTCATCTTGTCAACAACTTTTTTAAGTTTTTTTCGCCTTATTTTTTATTCTTCTATTTTTCCTGTCGCTTTTTAATGTGTTTCCGCGACAGCTAAATTAGAATAGCATACACTGTTCATCTTGTCAATATATTTTTTAGATTTTTTTGTAACTATTCAGCTGCGCCGCTCGCAAAACCGCACTAACGTGCTATTCAAATATAGAACGAGGGCATTGCGCAATTACCTTTTCAGATGATTGCACAACACCCTCACTTCAACACATTTCTCAATATAAAATATGTATTCTAAGCCCGAACGTCAATAATATTATCGCCCGAAACAGCTATCTGATCCACCACTTCCAACATTTCTACAAGTGCCTCTGCGTTCATCTCAGCCGACTCCATTGCTTTTTTGGTTACAGAAGTTCCGACTGCCATTCCCAGTTTCCAATTTGCCAGACTCATACTTGCCGCTGCCACATCCATAATTGCCCCCTCCTTTCAATCTCCTTATAGAAAGCTTTGGAATTTTAAATACTCACTTCCTACAATAAGAAATATTCGTCTCTTTTTATTATAAAATGAGATCATGGAAAATGCAACCATTTCACACTACATAATATTCATTGCTATCTTCATAAGCGGATTAAATTCGTATATCATTTTCAAGACCTCGTTATTCTGGATAACCTGGTACATCTCCTGCCCAAACTCCGTTACGTAGAGCAGCGTAATAATAATATAGAGAATCCACACAATTATAAGTGCAACAGCGATACCCACCGCACCACCGGCGAGACGGTTTACAAGTCCAAGCACCGGAAGATTCGCCACTATATCAAGCGCAAACACAACCGCACGCAATATAATCGTCACAATCAAAAATGTACACAAGAACGCTACAATCCGAATGATCAAATGAGACAAGAGGGCGCCTACATACTGCGCAAATGTTTCTACACCCAATTTTTTATAAATCACATCATTATTATTGTCTATCAGCATAGACTTAAAAACGTCCGGAAGCTCCGCCATTTCAATTGCTTCAAACTGCAGATCTTTTGGTATATCCGCCTCTTCCATATTCTCTTTGGCTTCTTCTTTTCCTTTATTTCCAAGACCATCCAGAAGATTTCGGGACACGCCATATTCAGCCAGAGTCTCACGATCTACCTTGCCATTGACAATATCTTCTATTGAAACTCCATGTTCTTCCAGCATTTCTTCCGTAACACCGGCCGCATTCAGAACCTTTTTCACCTTATCTTCTGTAAGTCCCACACCCTCTTTCACCTGCTCTGTTGCCGTGCCCACCATGGCTGACACTACCTGCTCCTTAATCATATCATCCATCGGAGTCTTTTCCATGATCAAATCCGCAACCATCGGAGTTGCAAAAAATGTGATCAGCACTGTCAACAAAGTTGTGGCAAGGGACACTGCTATTTTAATCGCCCCTCTATAAATTCCTACTGCAAAGCAAATCAGAAATATGCCGCCTATTACAAATACTATCCAGTCCATATTGTCTCCTTATTTCACAAATCGCATATGTTCCATACCATTTGCATTCATCACAATGTACTTGTTTACCCCCTTAATTGGAAATATCTCTAAAATATTATTATCCAGTTCCCCTTTGAATTTCAAAATACCGCTGCGCAGGTACACACAACATTGCTTACCGTCATACATGACTATCTGGCCGCCGTATATTTCTGCATTCTTATAACTTTCGGAAAAATCCTTTGACATTACTTTTTTTCCGGATTTATTATAAACACGCAGTTCATAGCCGCCGCTCCCCTCGTTTTTCAAGATCATCCCGATATAGGCATCATTATGGAAAACACTCTGTATCTCTTTTTCTATTGTAACCGTCGTTACTTCTTCCGGAACCTCCTTTCCTTTAAACAATGTCAGACAGTTATCTCCAACAACCGCCGAAACCTGCTGCGTCATAAAAAATCCCGAGACGGCAACGCTGTTGTTATACTCCTTTGATGCAACCTCATGATCTGTTGCTGTTTCTCCTTTCTCGCCGAAATTATAGTAAGCCGCTTTAGACTCAATCCCACTGCTCTTCACCTGCATATACACTACCTGCATAACTTCGCCGTTCGGTGCAATTGACACATCCAACGGATACCCCGTTCCGTCAAAAGACGCCTGATGTTCTACCAGAATATTGCCTTTCACATCATAGCAGACAATACTCGGGGTCGAACCATTTTTCAAAATAACGGCGACTATTCCCTGCTCAGATACCGCCATGCGCTCAATCGGAAGTGCGGTCTCAATCTCTCCTATCATCCCCTCTTCCTGAAAAATCATAATATTATTGCCACCCTTATCTGCAACCGCCGCCGACACATCATTTATTTCCACAAAAGGATTTTTAATCTGACACGACTGGTTCCATTTTTCTTCTCCTTTTTGATCCAAATAGGCAATACCGTCCCGGCTGTATTTCAATACTCCCTCTGCAAATTTTTCATATCTGCCGTCGGCTCCCCCACTGATCTTATATGTATCTGAAATTCTTGCTGTGCTATATGTCTGCAAAGTAATAAACAGCATAAACGCTGCTACCACTGCCAGAACGCCGACACAGGCTAATATCCTACGGCGTCCGGGTGCGGGCTTGAATTTCTTTCTCTGTTCTTTCGTCCCTTCTGAAGGCATTCCATTACGATTAAACATCCGCTCTCCCCTTTTCGTCATTTGTGTACAGTATACCATATTTTCTTATTATGGTAACAATAATTTTTGACCGATGAAAATAAGGTTCCCATCGGACAATCCATTCATCTTGCAAATCGCTTCTACATGACCGGCGTCTCCGTATAATTTTACACTGATCGTATCCAAAGTATCTCCTTTCTCAACCACATAAAAATCTTCATCACTCAACTGTTCCTGAACCGTAGATACATCCGGCATGGTTCCACCTGTAGCCTGCGCCGTTTCCGACGACTCCCCAATCGTTTCGCTGTCAGCGCCAACCTCTTGTTGAGCCTCCTTCACTTCCTTATTTTCTTCTAAACTGTCTTTCTCCTTCCCCGGACCGGATACTGCCATAGACAACGCCTCCAAAGAATCCTGTACAGCTTCCATCTTATCAAAATTATTCATGGTCGAGATACCGATCGCCAGTACCACCACTACAAGAAATACGCTCATGGCATAGACGAAACTGGAACTTTGTTTCTGCTCCTTATATTCCATCTTCTCCTTTACGGCACTACGAAAATTCTTTGCAGCTCGATCCTCAACCACTTCACTGGGTGTAACGCCAATCGTTCGTCGTGTATTGATCATATAATTCTGCATGGCAGGATTTTTCTCATAATAAATATAGTGCCCGCCCATCTGCATAAGCTCTCCATATTTATAAGCATAGAAGATCTCTTCCAACTCCAATGCGTCTCTCCAGATGCATACAGTATTTTCCCTTCCAAATGATTTGTTATGAAACCGGTTAATTCCTTTGTTAAGCCCCAACGGATGTCCGGTTTCCACAAGGCACCAGCCAACTAGTTCCTGCTCTGGAAAATATTCTTTCTTATCATCTTCCATTTTGCTCCATACTTCTTCTTTTATAACTATATTATTCCCGTCGATTTCCAGTTCCTTAATCTGAACCGCTCCTGATATGTATACTGCATCCTGTCCTTCCACGCACAGAATCTCCCCTGTAAGTGCTGCTCCTGCGGGATGATCCACCGCTTTCTGCCGTAATTGATTCAGATAGGTATCCACATAGTCTTCTACATATATTTTAGGTTCATCGCAGACATTTCCTATCTGTCTAACATTTTTGGGAAATTGTTTTTCCATATACTCTTCACCTCATCTTGCATATTTTTGCTTATGATAGCATATACTTTTTGCGCATTTTAGCAGTTGGTGGGACAAGTCTTTAGAAGTTTACGAGTGCTTTACGGAATTTTCGACGGCTTCCCCGGTTATATATGGCAGATGGTGTCTTTTCCCATAATTTGTGGATGATAAATGTCTTTTCTACTATATCTAGTCGAAATATATAAAAGGGCTGTAAAAAAAGTGTGCTTGTCACACTTTTTTGATGCTTGACTTATTAATTTAAATTTCGAAGATGTAGGTATACTGTATTTTGGGAAATGTTCAATATATCAGCCACAAATTGAATAGAATCCTTGAAATCAAAGACTCCTTTCTCATGTAGTATTGAAATAATAACCTTATTTTTATTCACAGACATAATGGACGAATCGTTCATAACTTTTTCTTTTGTTGTATTTACAAGATGCGTGATAAGCTCATGGGAATCCTCGAAAAATTCCTCATTAACAGTTTCGGTTTCGGGAGTTTGTGGTGAGCGAGAAGCAAAACTGTCCAATATACTTGAAAAAGGAACGTCGAGATAGAAATTGATACACAGTAGGCCGATGATTTTATTTTCTTCTCCGCGAATCGTAATGGTGGTAGATTTCATCGGTTTATTATCTTTGTTCGTTGTAAAGTATGTAATATTGTCGCCACAGGTATTATCCTCAATGTCTTTTAGAATGTTAAGTGCCATATTAGTAATAGGGGCACCGACTTTTCTTCCTGTATAATGTCCATTTGCAATTGCGATTACAGATTTATCATAGGATTCCAAATTGTGAAGAATTAATTCGTAACCGGGTCCGAGATAATCAGCAAGTCCTTTCAGTAGATTTTTGTAAGAATTCAGAATCATTCTGTCTGTTTCAGTTAAGATACAATTTGTTTTCATTTATATGACCTCTTTCAAATTAATGTAGATATAACTAAAAAAATAGTATCACAACTGTAAAAATTTGTAAAGCTATAAATATATTCCCAAAATGTATTTACAATTTAAAAAACAGTATATAATAAAAATTAGTTTATTAAATGAAATATATTTCATTCAAGAGGAAAGGAGAAGAGACAATGAAACGAATCAACACAAACAATGTACCGGCAGCAATTGGACCCTATTCACAGGCAATCGAACATGACAATATCATTTATGTGTCAGGACAATTGCCCGTCAACCCGGAAACAGGTGAGTTTGCCGAAGGCGGGATTGGCGAATTAACAAAACAGTCCATCAGGAATATTTCGGCAATTTTAGATGAAGCCGGAAGTAGTATTGGCAAAGTATTAAAGACAACTATTTATCTTCAGGACATGAAGGATTTCTCCGAAGTGAATGAAGCATATGCAGAATTTTTTGGAGAAACAGCTCCGGCGCGAGCATGCATGCAGGTTGCCGCACTTCCAAAAGGAGCCAGAATTGAAATAGAAGCAGTCGCATATCAGTAACTTTGAGAGCAGGCGGTAAGAAAAGGAGAGATTATTATTTCTATCAGAAAAAAAGTAAATTCAGGATTTGCCTCTTTATCAGGAGGTTTGTTCTCAGAAGAGAAAAAAGCAGATGTAGGTGAGGGCGCAAGTAAGTTCCAGGAAGATGGCGGGGACAATATGGCATGGGCCGATATGTTTTATCCTGACCCATCCCTTCCAGAGTCTGTGCAAAGGGCTTCCATGGCTGTTGTTGAAAGTGGAATGTCGTCACATTATACACTGCCAGTCGGGCTTCCGGAACTTCGGAGAGAACTGGCAATACATATCAGGGAAAAAGACGGGATCACGCTAGATCCATGCAGAAATATCATTGTGACACCGGGCTCCGATTCAGGATTGTTGTTTGCGATGATGCCCTTTTTGGAAGCAGGAGATGAGGTACTAGTACCGGATCCAAGTTATCCTAACAATTATCTAAACTGTAAATTGTTAGGAGCGAAAGCAATTCATGTACCTACTTATCAGGAGGATAATTATCAGATAAGAATAGAAGAATTAGAAAAGAGAGTAAGCAAAAAGACGAAAATGGTTGTTCTGACACATCCGAATAACCCAACAACGGTTGTTTATAGACGGAAAAATCTTGAGAAACTGGCAGAATTTATCGTGGATAATGATTTAATACTGGTATGTGATCAGGCATTTGAAGACCATGTGTTTGATGATATTGAATTTGTAAGTCCATGTACACTTCCGGGAATGTGGGAAAGAACCGTAACTGTATGTTCTCTTTCAAAAGGGTATGGATTAAGCGGGTATCGAATTGGATACATATATGCAGATGACCATATCATGGATATATATTATGGAAGTGCAGTGAATGTAGTAGGCGCCCCATGTACAGTGTCTACTTATGGAGCAATCGCAGCACTGAAGGACAAATCCATACTTCCTTATTATCGGGATATTTTGGATAGGCGGCGTCGCGCGGCATATGAGATACTGGGTAATCTGCCGGGAGTCAACATGAATATGAATGAGAGCGGTATATTGTCGTGGCTTGATATAAGCAGGCTTGGAACATCACAAGAAGTTGCAGATTATATTGCAGAACATGCGAAGATCTTAGTAAACCAAGGAACTCCTTACGGAAAACAAGGAGAAGGATATATTAGAATTGTGACAGCATGTTTCAGAGAAGAGGAGGAAGCGGTTAAAAGATACAGACGGATTGCAGAGGCATTGTTACAGTTAGCAAAGGAAAAATCAATTATTACATGATGAGAGGAGGACTTCATTATGACAACATTAATTTCAGCAGATAATCATATTGCTTTATTCGCATTGTTATGTGCAATTTGCGCAATTGTTATTTTCTTAGAGCAAAATTACAAATGGGCAGCCAAGATAACAGGCTGTATCATGGTTCTTTTAATTACTTTAGTATTATCAAATTTAAGAGTGATACCGGAAAGTGCCTCAGCGTACGATTTTGTTGGAAATTATCTCGTTCCGATGGCACTGCCGCTATTGTTGTTTAAGGCAGATATTAAATCAATTTTAAAAGATAGTGGACGTTTGACTATATTGTTTTTGATTGGAGCAGTCGGAACTTGTGTTGGTTCTGTGATTGCATTTTTGATTACATCAGGACATATTCACGAAGCGCCGAAATTTATTGCAATGATAACAGGATCTTACATTGGAGGCGGAATTAATTTTGTTGCAATGGCTGATAATTACGGGGCAAGCGGAACAACAGTTGCTACGGCCAATGTGGCAGACGCACTTACAATGATGTTTTTCTTCTTTGCGCTTATGGTAATTCCGTCTATTAAATTTTTCAGAAAACATTGGCTGCATCCATATGAAGATAAGATCGCAGAAGTGACGGCGAAGGAAGACGGCACAAAGGCAGCAACAAGTGCAGGCGCTTATTGGGGCAAAAGAGAAATCTCACTGTTTGATTTAGCATTTGAAATAGGTCTTGCATTGGTAATCGTTGCAGCAGCAACTCCAATTTCCGAATTTTTCTCTACAACGATTCCAACAAGCAATTTTGTATTTAATTTCTTTAATGCATTACTTGGAAGCAAATATCTTATCATCACTGTAATTTCAGTTGCGCTGGCCACTATTTTCAGTGATAAACTTTCAAAAATCGGCGGCGCACAGGAACTTGGTACATATTTTATATACTTATTCTTTGCAACAATGAGCGCTCCGGTATCAATCAGACTTCTTGTAGGAGATGCACCTTGGTTTTTTGTAGCATGTATGATCATTGTTATCATCAATATCGTATTTGTATTGCTCGGAGCGAAATTCATGCATTTTGGTATTGAGGAAGCAATGGTATGCTCTAATGCAAATATTGGCGGCGGGTCAACAGCAATGGCGCTGGCAATCGCGAAAAACTGGACAGAACTTATTATTCCGGGACTTTTGGTAGGAACCCTGGGTAATGTAATTGGAAACTTTTTTGGTATTTTAATCGGCACATTGTTTGGAGCATAAGGAGGAATCAATATGAGAATTGATAATCAGGATATTCCAAAAGGCAGCAAAGTAAGATGGGATTTTTTGGCGGCAGAAATGACAGTAAACAAGATTGAGGTTCCGGTTACGGTGATTAATGGTGTAGAAGAAGGACCGACAGTAGTTATCACAGCAGGAGTTCATCCCAACGAACTGATCGGACAGGCAGCGACAGTACGTCTGGCAAAGGAGTTGGAACCAGAAGATATTGCAGGAACACTGATTTTTGTTCATATTGAGAATCCAATGGGACTTCAGTTTAAATACGCGAATCGCTCCCCACTTGATAATGTCAATATGAATTCGGTATTTCCAACCGGAATGGAGACTGGGGAGGATATGGGAAAAGACAGTCTTCATCTTGGGATTTCCCCGACGAAGCAGGCGGCAGAAAGAATTTTCCATACATTTATCAGTCTTGCAGACTGGCATGTGGATATGCATGGAGGAGAATTATTTGAAGATTTGGATTTTAATATTGAGATTCTTCCAATTGGTACAGAGGTAGATGAAAAGACCAGAATGCTGGCGCGTATGTTTAAGTCAGAAAAGATATGGGAAGTTCCACAGGGAACGATCCCGCAGATGCCGAATTATCCGGGCAGAGGTTCTGCGGTTGCAGAGGCAAATCACAGAGGAATTCCTTCTGTATTCTTTGAAATCGGCGGGGAAGGACGACTTGATAAAGATCTGGTTGATCAATCATGTGATGCATTAAGAAATATGATGATGTGTGTCGGAATGTTAAAGGGAAATCCGGTATATGTAGAGCCAGTCGTATATTCTGGAGGAAATGTACTTTTTGCCCAGCAAGGCGGACTTCATTATATCAACATTAAAAGCGGGGATCTTGTATACGAAGGACAGGAACTTGGATATACCGTAAATTGGGAAGGAGAAGTTATCTCCCGCGACATCTGTCCTTGCGATGGATTGATGACAAACATGGTAGTTCATGGAGGCGTGGAACCAGGAGACATGTTGTATGTAATTGCAAATAAACAACTATGAATAAGGAACTGTGGATAATCTTCTTCCGGCATATAATCAAAGAGACACCGAATGCACACGCATTCGGTGTCAACTCTTTAAGGGTATTTTTTACAGCCGCCAAGTTTTATACAAACGCTTTTACCTTTTCAAAAATACTGTCTGAATCAAGTCCGTACTTCTTGATCAATTCTCCCGCAGGACCGGACTCACCAAACACATCATTAACACCAATCTTCATAACTTTTGCCGGCGCTTTCTGAGCAACAACGTCGCAGACTGCACTTCCAAGTCCACCGATAACAGAATGTTCTTCTACTGTCACAATCTTACCAGTCTTAGCCGCCGCTGCGATAACAGCTTCTTCATCCAACGGTTTAATGGTGTGCATATTAATCACCGCCGCACTGATTCCATCTGCCGCTAATTTCTCTGCTGCCGCAAGAGACTCAGACACTGTCAGGCCTGCCGCAATGATTGTAACATCTGTTCCCTCTCTCAGAGTGATAGCTTTTCCAATCTCAAATTTGTAATCCGCATTATCGTTGATAACTGGAACCGCCGCCCTTCCAAACCGAAGATATACTGGTCCCACATGATGATATGCCGCCTCAACAGCCGCTCTTGCTTCTACATCATCAGATGGATTGATCACTACCATACCCGGAATTGTTCTCATAAGCGCCAAATCTTCGTTACACTGGTGTGTCGCCCCGTCCTCGCCGACAGAAATACTCGCGTGCGTTGCACCAATCTTTACATTTAACTTTGGATAACCTACAGAATTTCTGATCTGCTCAAACGCACGTCCTGCCGCAAACATTGCGAAAGAACTTGCAAATGGAACTTTTCCTGTGGAAGCAAGTCCTGCCGCAACACCTACCATGTTACACTCTGCGATACCGCAGTCAATATGTCTCTCCGGGAATGCTTTCTTAAACGTTCCGGTCTTTGTTGCTGCCGCAAGGTCTGCGTCTAATACAACAACATCGTCGTATTTTTTTCCTAATTCTACCAAAGCATTACCGTAGCTTTCTCTTGTAGCAATTTTCTTTACTTCTGACATAATGCTTCACCTACTTTCTCTAAATCAGCCATTGCCGTCTCATACTGTTCATCGTTTGGAGCCGCTCCATGCCATGAAGCCTGATTCTCCATAAAGGAAACATCCTTTCCCTTCACTGTCTTGGCAATGATTGCTGTCGGCTGTCCCTTGGTTGCTCTTGCCTCCTTGAACGCAGCATCAATTGCATCAAAATCATGTCCGTCAATATTAATAACATGGAAATTAAATGCTTCAAATTTCTTATCAATTGGATACGGAGAATTGACATCCTCTATGCTGCCGTCAATCTGCAGGTTATTATTATCCACAATAACTACAAGGTTATCTAAGTTTCTATGAGCAGCAAGCATCGCTGCCTCCCAAACCTGTCCTTCCTGAATCTCACCGTCACCAAGAAGCGTATATACTCTGTAGTCATCTCCGGACAACTTTGCGGAAACAGCCATACCTACTGCCGCAGAAATTCCCTGCCCCAGAGAACCGCTTGACATATCAACTCCCGGAATATGTTTCATATCCGGATGTCCCTGAAGATAAGAACCAACCTTACGCAAAGTCTTCAAATCCTCAACCGGGAAAAATCCTCTGTTAGCCAGTGTAGAATAGTAACCCGGCGCCGTATGTCCTTTGGATAATACGAAACGATCGCGATCCGCCTTCTTCGGATCTGCCGGATCAATATTCATTTCCTCGAAGAAAAGATAGGTATATATATCAGCCGCAGAAAGCGATCCTCCCGGATGTCCGGATTTTGCGTTGTAAACCGCTGTGACAACACCTTTACGAACTTCATTGGCTGTCTTCATTAACTCTAATTTGTTCATGATGTTCCTCCCTAGAAAATATATATCGTTTATATAAAACCTACGGGTTGTTCAGTCATTAATCCGTTTACATGCAGGCATGACACGTCTTATGACTGACAACCTTGGTTTTACTCTCCAAAAACTGCTTTATAGTCAGCCTGGAATTTCTCAATACCTGCATCGGTCAGCGGATGTTTCGTCATCTGCTCAATAACCTTATATGGAACAGTGGCAATATCTGCACCTGCAAGTGCACAGTCTGTCACATGTACGGGATGGCGTACGCTCGCTGCGATAATCTCTGTATCAATGCCGGCAACCGCAAACATCTCTGCAATCTCGGAAATCAAATCTGTACCTCTTACTGAAATGTCATCCAGACGTCCTAAGAACGGAGATACATAGGTCGCTCCCGCTCTTGCTGCCAAAAGCGCCTGGTTTGCTGTAAAAATCAATGTAACATTGGTCTTGATTCCTTCTTTTGTAAGCTGTTTACATGCTTTTAGTCCTTCTACCGTCATAGGGATTTTTACCACCATATTCGGATGAATCTTTGCAATCTCTCTTCCTTCTGCAATCATACCTTCTGCGTCTACCGTTGTAGCCTTTACCTCACCGCTGATTGGTCCGTCTACAATAGAGGCAATCTCTGCGATTACTTCCTCGAATACTTTTCCCTCTTTTGCAATCAGAGAGGGATTCGTTGTCACTCCGCAGATAACGCCCATATCATTTGCTTTTCTAATGTCTTCAACGTTGGCTGTGTCAATGAAAAATTTCATGTTTTGCTCCTCCTTTTAACTATGCCGTTTCCCTTAAACTCATATAGCCAAATTATATCCTATCAGTAGTCTGACGGTCAATAGTGGATTGTTTTAATTAATAATTTTCACAATTAATAATTCACAATTATTAATTAATATTCATCCTAATTTTTACCTTTTATATTTTTTATAAACTTCCCATCTTTCGTTCTATAGACCTTTCTTTATTTCACCGGCAAAAGGCAAGAAAATTTATTAATAATAATTTTTTTGAATACATTAATTTTATTTTGTTTTTCTCTTTTTTGCACTGGTTTTTACATATCCTGTCGTTCCACGCACAATGAGTTTTGGCTCGTATTCTACGTGATAGGTGCTAATCGGCTCTATATCCGAATACTTAGCATAGTGAGCCGCAATCTTCTTCATGATAATGTCACAGGCATCCCTGCCCTTGAAGATGACAAAATGCTCGATCGTTGTAAGCTCCACTTTATGCATACGGGCAAACAGTGTATTATCACAACCCATAACAGACACCTCTCCCGGTACTTTTATCTTCATCTCCTGAAGTGCGTCCAAAATACCAAAGGCAATCATATCATTTAACCCTACAATCGCAGTAATGTCTTTTGTCTCACTCAAAAGTTCCTGCGTCAACTCAAAGCCAATCTTGTACTCCGAATCAATGTGGGCTACATCAGAATCAATCTCCTCTTTCGCAGCCTTAATAATGACGTCTTCTTTAATCCCTGCTTCCTCGAACTTTTTCAAAAATCCTTCCACTCGTTTAGAGCGTTGTTTCTGCCTTGTAGTCAGAGGCGGCGCGATGTACGCAACTTTTCGGTGTCCCAGTTCCAGCAAATGCTTCGCCATCATTCTTCCCAGCTTTGAATTATCAAGTTCCACTGCGTCAACATTTAGCTTTTCATTCTGATTATTTATTATAGCAACCGGAATCTGACGGGAAAGTTCTTCTACAAGCCCCATAAAACAATGGCTCGGATTACACGTATAGATGATTCCCAATGGTTTTAACCCCCACATCATCTTTAGATAACGCTCCTCCATTCTGAGATCTCTCTGTGTATTACACACAAACAGACCGAACCCCTGCTCTTTAGCGCGGGATTCAATCCCCTGCAAAAGCATGACATAATAAGGATTTGTAAGATTAGAACAAAATACTACCAGTAATTTCTCTTTCTTACTTTGTCTGTGTGCCTTTCGTTTCTGTGGCACATACCCAAGTTCTTCTGCCGCCCGCTCTACCTTTTCAACAGTTTCTTTCGAAAAGGAAACGTTATATTTTTTATTCAGCACCATAGATACTGTAGACTGGGAAACCCCGGCCGCTTTTGCAATATCTGTGGACGTTACTTTCTTCTTTCCCATAGGCTGTTAACCTCTGTACTGCGCAACTTCAGGCAGAGACTTCTTCCTATATTATAGTTGCGTTCTTCCTTCTAATGCTCTCAAAAGTGTCACTTCATCAATATATTCCAGGTCGCCTCCAACCGGAACTCCGCTTGCAATCCGGCTTGCTTTCACACCGATCGGCTTAATAAGTTTGCTGATATACATCGCCGTTGTCTCACCCTCCAGACTGGAATTTGTAGCCACAATTACTTCTTCTACATCTCCCTCCAGACGGGTAATGAGTTCCCTTAGTTTAATGTCCTCCGGTCCGATTCCCAGCATCGGGGAAATTGCACCATGCAATACATGATAAACTCCCTGATATTTTCCGGTTTTTTCATACGCCGCCAAATCCCGCGTATTTTCCACCACCATAATCGTCCCATGGTCGCGCTTCACATTGCTGCAGATTGGACAAAGCTCCTGATCTGTCAGCGTACAGCACTCCGAACAATATCGGACATTGCTCCTTGCCTCAACCATAGTATCCGCAAGCCTTTTCACATCCTCCTGCGGCATATGTATCAAGTGAAAAGCCAGCCTTGCCGCTGACTTTGCACCAATGCCCGGAAGACACGATAGTTCTTCAATCAATCTACTTATCTGGTTACTGTAATAATCCATTAGAATAACCCCGGCATACCGCCGCCCATTCCGCCTGTCAGCTTAGACATCGCAGAAGAAGACTCTTCATCAACCTTATCGAACGCCTCGTTAATTGCGGCAACAATCATATCCTCTAACATCTCAACGTCTTCCGGATCTACTGCCGCTTCATCAATTTTAAGCTTCACAAGCTTTTTACTTCCGGATACAACCGCCTCAACAGCTCCGCCTCCGGCAGTTGCCGAGAATTCTTTTGTCTCCATCTCTTTTGCCTGTTCTTCCATCTGGCGCTGCATTCTCTGCGCCTGTTTCATAAGATTTGCCATATTTCCCGGCATACCGCCTCCTGGAAATCCACCTCTTTTTGCCATAGTTCATATCCTCCTGTTTGCTTATTAAATATTTTCTAAATTTATCATTACTCGTCTTCTATGGTCAGTTCCATATGGATCAGACTCTCAATATCTACGAACTGATCTTCAAAACGCCGCCCGGAATCTGTCTGCCGGACATCCAGTTCGATCTCTTTCCCGATCTTATCTGCAATCAGCGTCTTAATCTCCTCCTTATGCTCATCTGTTCCCACCACACCGACACTTACTTCATCGGGCAGCACTACCATAAGACGATTTCCCTCTCCTGCACTCAATCTCGCTTTCTTCAGATAATTTCTGAGCATGGGCGATGCGTCATTTACAATCATACGAAAATCTTTCGCCACCGCTTTCACATCTTCATTAAGAGCCTGTGGAAGTTCTGGTTTTTCCTTCTGTATACTTCCCGCCCCCATGCCTCCGAGATTTCCTTCTTCATTCACATAAACCACTTTCTCCTGTACCGGCTGTGAAAACACTCCTTCTTCCAACTGCTTCTCTACCGCCCGTATACGGTCCAGAAGCGAATCCTGATTCACCTCCATTGCAGGTCTGCACAGTTTGATGAGTGCAACTTCCAGAAGCACTCTTTTCTGCGTTGCAAATTTCAACTGATTCGTAAGGTCTGAGAAAATTCTAATATAACGGATTAACGTGTCATTGTCAATCATCTGCGCCTCTTCTTTTAATCTTTCCAGATTCTCTGTCGACACATCCAACACATCTTCCATATCATCAGAACATCGCACTAGCAGAAGATTACGCAGATACCAAGTAAAATCCGCCGCAAGCTGAGACAGTTCTCTACCCTGCATCGTCAGTTCATCCACCGTCTCAATCACCGCATGCACGTCCATTGCCAGTAATTTGCGCAAAAGTCTGCTGAACACTTCTGTATCCACCGCCCCCAGTACTTCCAGCACATGATCGTATGTCAGCGTCTCTCCAATATAAAATGCCGCACACTGATCTAGAAGACTCAAGGCATCACGCATAGAGCCATCTGCCATTCTGGCAATATAGCGTACCGCTTTTTCCTCTACTTCCCACTGCTCCTTATCAATCAATTCTCTTAATCTGCCTGCAATCGTATCAATGGTAATACGTTTAAAATCATAACGCTGACACCGGCTCAGGATGGTAATTGGTATCTTATGCGCTTCGGTTGTCGCCAGAATGAAAATCACATACTCCGGCGGTTCTTCCAACGTTTTTAACAGAGCGTTAAACGCACCGATAGAAAGCATATGCACCTCGTCTATAATATAGACCTTGTACCTTCCCTCTGTGGGGCGATACGCCACCTCCTCCCGAATCTCACGAATATTATCCACACCATTATTAGACGCAGCATCAATCTCAATAACATTCATAGAAGTACCTGCAGCAATGGAACGGCACACCGGACATTCACCACAGGGGCTTCCTTCCACCGGCTGCTCGCAATTTACCGCTTTCGCAAATATCTTTGCCACCGTTGTCTTACCCGTCCCCCTTGTTCCACAGAACAGATAAGCATGTCCGATACGCTCTGCCTTTATCTGATTTTTCAACGTCTTTACAATGGCGTCCTGACCTTTCACGTCTTCAAATTCATCCGGTCTGAACTTCCGGTATAGTGCCATATACGACATCTTATTTACACTCCTACTCTAATACTTTATATTCCCGGATTCCGTTCATCGCCAAAGCTGATTCCCGTCATCTTCGCTTCTCTGATAATACTAGAATCCGGATCTACATATTTTAATTTCCCTGCAATCTCAGAAAGAGGGACTCTCACAATCTCATTGTTCTTAACACCGACCATATTTCCAAAGTCACCGTCCAAAATCATCTCTGACGCGGCCGCCCCCAATCTGGTCGCAAGAACACGATCATACGGACAAGGAGAACCGCCGCGCTGCGTATGGCCGGGCACAGTAATACGAATCTCCTGATCTGTCTTTTTCTGGATTCTCTCAGCCAGCTCATATGCCACAGACGGGTAAGAATGTTTCGCTCTCTTCTCTTTTAATTCTTTCTTAGAAAGTTTCGCATCCTTTTTAGAAATAGCTCCTTCCGCAACCGCAATAATGGTAAATCTCTTGCCCGCATCTTTTCTTTTTTTAATCGCCTCTGCAATGACATCTGTGTCATACGGGATCTCCGGAAGTAAGATAATGTCTGCTCCTCCGGCAATTCCCGCATGAAGAGTCACCCAACCAACCTTATGTCCCATAACCTCGATGATAAACACCCGGCTGTGAGACGTAGCTGTTGTATGAATACGGTCAATGGTATCCGCCGCAATATCCACCGCACTCTGAAAGCCGAACGTCATGTCTGTTCCCCAGAGGTCATTGTCGATCGTCTTGGGAAGCGTGATGACATTTAACCCCTCTTCTCTTAGCAGATTTGCCGTCTTATGCGTTCCATTTCCTCCCAGAACCACCAGACAATTAAGGTTCAGCTTATGATACGTGTGTTTCATCGCCTCTACCTTATCCAGCCCATTTTCATCCGGTACGCGCATGAGCTTAAACGGTTGTCTCGATGTTCCAAGAATCGTTCCACCTACCGTCAATATTCCGGAAAAATCACTGGATGTCAGCATCTTAAAGTTCGAGTAAATAAGACCTTTGTACCCTTCTTGAAAGCCATAGATCTCCACATCGTCACGTTTCTCACAAAGACCTTTTACAACACCGCGCATTGCCGCATTCAACGCCTGACAATCGCCGCCGCTTGTAAGCATACCTATTCTAAACATATGACCGCTCCTTTATTGTATTTTTTGTAATTATTTCACATGAGAAAATTATACAATATTTTTTAATATAAAACAATCAAAGACCCTAAAAAGTGATATAGTATATATAGCTGAATAGTTCTAATATAAATTTTACATAGAAAGCAGGTAATAGATTTGGATAAGTTAGACACAAAATTATGGATGCTCCAAGCAAAAGGACATATCGTTCCCAAACGTTCTATCCTCAAAACACCGGAGCAGATTGCAGCAATCAGAAAAAGCGCAGACTTAAACACTGCAGTACTTAATCATGTGGAAGCGCACATCGCCCCCGGTATGAGCACTTCCGAGATTGATAAGCTAGTGTATGATTTTACAACTGAGCATGGCGGAATCCCTGCTCCTCTTGGTTATGACGGCTTCCCCAAAAGTGTGTGTACGTCCATCAACAATGTCGTCTGTCATGGAATCCCGGATGAGCACGAAATTTTAGAGGAGGGAGACATCATTAACGTAGATGTATCCACAATTTTAAACGGATACTATTCCGACGCTTCTCGTATGTTTACCATCGGTAAACTCTCTCCAGAGGCAGAAAAAATCGTACGCGTCACAAAAGAGTGTGTTGAACTGGGGCTTCAAAACGCCAAACCATGGGGACACTTAGGCGACATCGCCCATGCCATCAACTCTCACGCACAGGCAAACGGCTACACTGTTGTTGAGG
>CAJTRE010000005.1:0-80315 GCA_910578495.1 uncultured Dorea sp. | reverse complement strand
TGCCAAAAAGCATGGTTACTCCGTAGTTGAAGACATCGGCGGCCATGGAATCGGGTTGGACTTCCACGAAGAACCTTTCGTCAGCTATGTTACGCCTAAAGGTTCTGAGATGGTTCTCGTTCCGGGCATGATATTCACCATCGAGCCTATGATCAACGAAGGCGGACCTGACTTCTTCATTGACGAGGAGAACGACTGGACGGTGTATACAATGGACGATGGACTATCCGCACAGGTGGAATACATGGTGCTGATCACCGAAACAGGCGCAGAAGTATTATCAAAATAGTGTAACTATTTAGACACAAAAGGAGGTTGTTAAAACAGCCTCCTTTTGTCGCCTACTCCGTCTCATCCTCAGTCGTTATGAGCACCAGCGCAGAATATGCGCCCATATTCACAACCAGTTCTCCGTCCCTTACCAGATACTCTTCCGGCTCAACCGTATATCCATTTTCATAAGAGTACATCAACCGTTTCATTCTTGCCTTTACCGGGACTTCCCCTCTCCAGACCTCAGCAGTGACCTCTAAAAGCTCACTGTTATTATTCAGAATTACAACTATCTGGTCGTCTCCCGCAAATCTTGCATATGCAAGAATATTTTCTTTCATTGGAAGCAGCTTCACCGCTCCAGTCTTAATCACCGGATGTTCTTTATGGATTCTGATCATGTCTTTATGGAACATCAGCATCTCCTTATCTTCATTTCCCCATGGATATGTCCTCCGGTTATCGGGATCTGTAAATCCGCAGACGCCCGCCTCATCTCCGTAATAGATAGTCGGGGCGCCAATCCATGTCATCTGGAATACGACTGCTTCACGCATAACGGCAGGATTAATAAATTCGCCCGCCATCTCAGCGCCTAAATCTTTTGCACGTCCTACCATATGATTGGTTCTTGTAAGGAAACGGGAATGATCATGGTTTGACAATTCATTCATCGCTGTCATAAGCGATGGTGTCAGCATATTAGACATATGATGAGACATGGCTCCTACAAAATGCTCTACATTTCCCCGGAGTTCCTCTCGCATCTCATCGCTGTGCTTTTCCATTCCGGTCAAAAACCATGTAATCGGCTCCATGAAAGCATCGTAGTTCATAACCGTATCCCACTCGTCACCCAGAAGCCATTCGCTGCATTCACCATAGTGCTCCGCCAGAATAATCGCTTCCGGATTCGCCTCTTTTACTACCTGACGGAACTCCTTCCAGAAGTTATGATTATACTCATTAGTCATGCCAAGATCAGCGGCCACATCCAGTCTCCACCCATCTACGTTGTACGGCGGTGAAACCCATTTACGTCCCACCTCCAGAATATAATTCTTAAGTTGTTCCGACTCTTCATAATTCAGCTTCGGCAAAGTATTGTGTGCCCACCATCCTTCATAGCCGTCATTGTACGGCCAGTCTTTATCTTCCTCTCTGTAAAAGCGGAAATACTTCCGATACGGACTATCTTTGGAAATATATGCCCCCGGCTGATAGTCCGGCTCATTTTCATAAATCCGTTCTCTGTCCATCCATTTGTTAAAAGAACCACAATGATTAAACACACCGTCAAGAATCACTTTCATTCCCCGCTCGTGTGCCTCTTCTACCAGCTTCGCAAACAACGCATTACTCGCTTCCAGGTTTTTAAGAGATGTTGTGCGAACTTTATATTTGGACGCCTGCGCATTCTCCGTCACTCCGTCCGGAAGCACTTCTCCGCCATCTTCAATGATCACTCCACAGTGAGGATCAATATAATCATAATCCTGGGTATCGTATTTGTGGTTGGACGGAGAGACAAATAGCGGATTAAAATAGAGCACCTCTACGCCCAGATCCTGTAAATAATCAAGCTTCTGAATTACCCCTTGAAGGTCGCCGCCATAAAACTCTCGAACTCCCATATAAGAATCAGGATACTGGTTCCAGTCTGTGATTTTTTTACTGTAATCACCGATATAATAATACTCGTTCGTCTCTACATCATTCGAGAGATCGCCGTTGTAAAACCGATCAATATAAATCTGGTACATGACGGCGCCTTTCGCCCAGTCCGGTGTGGAAAATCCTGGCATAAGCCGAAAATCATAATAGGAAACAATCTCTCTGGCAAGGCCGCAGCGATTGTAATACCATACCGTATCTCCCTCCCGGATTTCAAAACTGTAACAAAACATATCACTGCCCATCTTACAGTCTACCCGGTAGAAATCAAACATCCCCCTTGTATATTCTTTTTTCATTTCATATCTGCCTTTTGCAGTCAGAAGTCTGACACAGATATTTTCATCCTTTGCAGTCCGAAACCGAAATGTAACCATCTCGTTACATTTCGGTTCCAATGGTTCTACATATTGTGCTGTTCCATAGCAAAATAAAGCCTGTTCATTCATTAATTTTCCCTTTCTGGCAAATCAGCTGCTTCACTTGCCTCTTTCCGAAACAGCGCTTCAAACTCCTCACGAGAAATTTTCTCTTTCTCAAGCAAAAGATCTGAACACGCATGAAGCACATCGCTATGTTCACGAATAATCTCTTTCGCCTTTTCATAACACTCGTCAATAATCCGTTTTACTTCCCGGTCAATCGCAGTTGCCACACTTTCTCCATATCCCCTGGATGTATGAGCCAGATCGCGCCCGATAAATACTTCGTCATTATCACTGTCGTAATTGATAAGACCTACCGCCTCTGACATACCAAACTTTGTGACCATAGACTTCGCAACGCTTGTCGCCTGCTTAATATCCTGAGATGCTCCTGTCGTAATATCGTCAAACACTTCCTCTTCTGCAACACGTCCGCCAAGTGCAACAGTAATGTCCTGAAGCATCTTGCCTTTTGTATTAAACATATCATCGTTTTCCGGAAGGGGCATGGTATATCCGCCGGCTCCTCCGGTTGGAATAATAGACACACTATAAACCGGACCTACATCCGGCAGCACATGGAACAAAATTGCATGCCCCGCTTCATGGAAGGCTGTAATCTTTCTCTCTTTCTCCGAAATAATGCGGCTCTTTTTCTCTGCTCCGATTCCCACTTTTACGAAAGCTTTACGTATGTCCTCCTGTTTTAAATACACTCTTTCCTCTTTCGCGGCTAAAATTGCCGCTTCGTTCAGAAGGTTCTCTAGATCTGCCCCGGTAAATCCGGCAGTTGTCTGAGCAATCTGCTTCAAGTCAATCTCTTCACTGAGCGGTTTGCCCTTTGCATGAACCTTTAAAATCTCTTCTCTTCCCCGTACATCCGGTCTTCCTACCATGACTTTTCTGTCAAAACGTCCCGGACGAAGAATCGCCCGGTCTAAAATATCCACACGGTTTGTTGCCGCCATCACGATGATTCCCTCATTCACTCCGAATCCATCCATCTCCACAAGGAGCTGATTGAGTGTCTGCTCTCTCTCATCATGTCCGCCGCCCATCCCTGTTCCGCGGCTTCTTGCAACTGCATCAATCTCATCAATAAAGATAATGCAAGGAGCATTTTTCTTCGCATCTTCAAAAAGGTCGCGCACTCTGGACGCGCCAACGCCTACAAACATCTCCACAAAATCCGAACCGGAGATCGTAAAGAACGGAACGCCTGCCTCTCCTGCTACCGCCTTTGCAAGCAATGTTTTTCCGGTTCCCGGTGGTCCTACAAGAAGCACTCCTTTCGGGATTCTCGCACCCACTTGAATATATTTCTTCGGAGACTTTAGAAAATCCACAATTTCCTCCAGCTCCTCTTTCTCTTCCTGTAACCCGGCCACTTTCTCAAACGTAATCTTCTTATCCTTCTCTGTGCTAAGGCGCGCCCGGCTCTTTCCAAAATTCATAGCTTTTGCGTTTGCTCCGCCGCCCTGACGGTTCATCAGCGTAAAAATCAGGAAAATGCCAAGCAGCGTCAGGCCGATCGGCACAACAATGGTTGTAAGCCAGCTTTCCCGCGGAACGTCCATCACTTCAAAATCTACGTTCTTACTTTCCAAAAAACTCTGTATCTCATTCACATCCGAGACATACATATGTTTATCCTTGATTTCTTTATCGTCGGTTCTCTTCATTCCGATTTCAATTCTTCCAGTAGGAACATCCCTGTTCTGTATTACCGTAACATAATTTACGTCGCCCTTTTCCACAAGCCACTCAAACTCACTCCTGGAAAGTTCACTCTCCCGCTGCCCGATTGCATTTGCAAACCAGAACATGACCAGCATAAGTATGAAAAATGCCAACAGTGCAAACCTATTTACACCTCTGCTGTTTCTATCGCTCAATGTCTTACCCCTTTCTACTCCACGCCTTCTACCACACCGATGTATGGCAGATTTCTATATTTTTGCGCATAATCTAATCCATATCCGACTACAAACTCATCCGGAATCTCAAATCCCACATAATCCACTTTCACATCTCTCACCCTTCTCTCCGGTTTGTCCAGAAGCGTGCACAGACGCATACTGTTTGGATTTCTCTTCTGTAAAATGTCTAACAGATAATAAAGCGTGCGTCCGGAATCAATGATATCCTCTATAACGAGAACATCTTTTCCCTCCAGTGTCTCATCCAAATCTTTGGCAATTTTAACAACTCCGCTGGATGAAGTTTTATCTCCGTAACTGCTTACACTCATAAAATCCATGGTTACAGGCACAGAGATTCTTTTTGCAAGCTCGCACATAAAAAACACACCGCCCTTTAACACGCAGATAAGATGCACCTGTCTGCCCGCATAATCTTTGCTGATCTGTTCTCCCAATGCTCGAATCTTTTTGTCGACTTCTTCTTCCGAAACCAATACTTTAACTGTCTCCGCCATCTTTTTTTCCTCCGTAAAATACAATTTCTAAAATTCTTTTTGTTTTATCCGTAATCTGATATGCCTGATTCTGCCTGTATCCCACAATCCAAAGAATATGGCTTCCATCTGCCGCAAGCCATATGGCGTCTCTTTGATTCTGTGGAATCTTTTCATCTGTAAAATACTGTTTCAGCTTCTTCGTACCGCCTGCTTTATTAATCGTTATATAATCGCCCGGCTGCCTATGTCTGATTTTAACAGTATTTTTAATTATATCATAATCAAACCATTTCGTGTAGGGGTTTTCTGGAAATGTTATTTCTTTTGCCATATTTTCAAAAATACGCATTTGAAACAGTCGTTCCCAATCGTCTTTGGCCAAAACAACCGCGCCCTCGCCCCTGCACAGTATAATTCCCTCATAACACCTTTTTGCCTTCAGCCCATACGGAAGGTCTGCACTTCTTCCGGTCTGGCGTTTCATGAGATCATCCAAAATCCGAATATGAATCTGCTCAATATCCTTTTTCTTTTTCGCCGCCATACAAAGTACATTGTGAAGCAGGTATTCTCGCAATTCTTCCGGAACTTTCTCATATTCTTTTTTGTATAATATGATTTCATCCTGCTGCCGCCCCACACATTTTTTTTCATAATCCACAAGTTCTCTTTGCATATACCCGGCAAGGTTTCTCAATTTTTCCATAGCCTGCGCCATATGGCGGACGCTTTCTGCATTCACGTGTTTTTCCAGACCGGGAATGATCTCGCCCCGGATATAGTTTCTTGTATAGCGGTGGTCCATATTTGTTTCGTCTATACAATAAGATATTTCCCTCATTTCGAGAAAACATTCAATCTCTCCACGCCCCGCGCACAAAAGCGGCCGTATCCATCTGCCGTTCACCGGTTCCATTCCACCAAGCCCTTTAAGCCCGGTGCCCCTGCACAGATGAAAGAGCAGCGTCTCCACATTATCATTCTCATGGTGAGCAAGCGCAATGCGGCTTCCTCCGGACAGTTTAACTGCCTCCCGAAAACAACGTCTTCTAACCTCCCGCCCTGCCTCTTCCTCTGTCAGCTTATGCACTCTGGCATAGTGCGGAACGTCTTCGTGATAAACCTTAAGCTTAACTTCTTGTTTCCGGCACAACTCTCTTACATATACTTCATCCGCCTCTGCCGCTTTTCCACGAATCCCATGATTGACATGTACAGCCAAAAGCGAAAACCCAATTTCTTTTTTCAACTCCAAAAGCATGAAAAGAAGGCATACAGAATCTGCTCCTCCTGATACGCCCGCTATCACAATATCATCTTTTTTAAACATCTGCCATTTCTCGACGTATGCCCTGACCTTTTGATATAAATCCATTCCCTTTTGTATTTGATTCCCTCCATATTTTTCCTTGCGGATAGATTTAATATATAAAAATTTTTCTTAAAAATCAAGTATTCTTACACTTTCCAGATACCTGCTGCTATAATCGTCATATCGTCTACCGGCGTTTCTTCCCCCCATTCCAACACCTGCTCAAGCAAATGATGCGCCAGTTCTTTCGGATTTATAATATTAGTATCTTCAATAAACGTACACATTAATGTTTCCTGCTCCCCCACCGGAAGCGCATCCATCACTCCATCTGTCACCATAATAACAAAGTCTCCGGATTCCAGTCCTTTTTCCGTCACGTCAATCTCGATATCTTGTAACACGCCAATCGGAAGCGTCGTGGAACTAATTCTCTCAACCTTGTTTTTCCTCTTGATAAACGTCGTAGACGCTCCTGCTTTTACAAACTCACAAACTCCCGTATACAAATCGAACAGGCAGACGTCTGCCGTCGAAAACCGCACATCTTCTCTCCCGATCACCAACGCTGTATTCATCATTTGAATAGCTGTTTTCACAGGAAAACCGGCTTCCAAAAGTTCTTCCAGCATCTCCACCACCATCGTACTCTCCTTGAACGCATCCTCCCCGGAGCCCATACCGTCTGACAATGCAATGCCTTTCTTTCCACCCGGAAGATTGGTCATTAAAAATGTGTCTCCCGACACCTTATCACAATCCTTTCCCACACGCGCCACTCCATGTAGTATATGAAACCTCGCACCCTCAACACAGGCAACCGTACTATATTCTTCTCCTAAGATTGGGCGTTCCCCCTGTTGCGGCGTCATGATACGTCCAATACAGCGCCCTGCCTCAGCCGCCATTTCCTTAGTTACAATACAGTGGCCTTTCATGGCTTTAACCGTCAGATGAATCTCATATTTCCCCTGCGGCGTCATATAAAACACACTGGATAACATTTTTACCCCATGCTTTTTCAAATGATTTTTCAGCTTTTTTTGCAGATGTTCATCCTCGAATATACCGGCGTCCAATTCTCTTGTCGTATACTGTATCATCTTCGCAAAACTTTTGATCTGTCCCGCGAACCCTTCCCGATTTTGCACCAGCTTATTATTCCACACCATAATCTGCTTGGCATTTTCAAATACCTCCAGTGTCTCCCGCAGAAATCTCGGAGCACGAATGCACTGCTTCTGAAGTTTTCGTTTTAGCTCAGTGTTGATCTCCGCTCCGTAATCTTCTACCGTATAGAGAATCTCGCACACCATCTGGTATGTATCGAGCTTATTTTCCCCCAGACACTCGTGACGTTTCTCACAATCCTCGCACACTTTTCCTGTCACCTTAGAGAACATATTATCAAGTTCTTCTCCTGAAAATACCCCTTTGTATCCTTCCAGTGTTAAAAATGTTTTAGATAAACGAATCAGTGAATCTGCAAACTTGTCCATCTGCATGACGTACGGATTCAAAAATACTTCCTTTTCTTTTACTTCTGCCATTAATATCTCCCCTTTTACATATTTTGCACAAAAAAACAAAAAGCCTTAGGACTTTCATCCTAAAGCTTATCATCTGTGCATTATGTTCTATTTTGCTTTGAATATGATCTCTCCCTCGTAGACCAGACCTAATTTCTCTCTGGCCACTTCTTCTACATATTCATCAGTACCTATATATTTCTCCAGATCGTCGATTTCTGACGCCCTCGCCTTTTCTTCATTAATCTGTTTTTCCAGTTCGGCTTCCTGTGCCTTATACGATTCCTCTTTCGCACGCAGAGTCATCGAATTTATCGATACTACGATGGTCAGCATAAGAATAATGCCAATAATCGCAAGCATACTACGCTTATGCACCTGCATACGGCGTCCCGAACGTCTCGTACGCTTTCTTTTCTTCCTGTTATTCATAATTATCTACTCACCCTTTTGCCCTTAATAAGTTCGGACATTTACCCTTTATTACATTACATCATAACTTTTTTTATTTTGTTCCGCAAGTTTTTCCTGTAATTTATTCTTTCTCAGAATGTAGATTTTTTTTTGCCCTTTTCTCTATCCACCATATAAAACCCGAAGAAACTGCCGCTCCCAACACAATACCTAGCACAAAATACCAGCGAATGCTACCATCACTTGTATGGTAAATCTGCACAAACAAATAGAATGCTGTGGCAATCCAGAATAGAATGTCCTCCGCTTCAATCATAAAAAGGCTGTGTCTGACAATCTCACGCAGACAATGAAGTCCCCGATATGCAAACCGCACAATCATTCCGGCAAGAATCGCCTGAAAAAATATCAATACTTCCTCTCTGATTTCCGGCATGCCTGTTACCTGAACAATTTTGAAAACAGATTCTCTGCCTGTTTTCCCCCTGCATGAATGTCCGAGTAGGAGATACTGTCAATATTTCCAGACAGATCCACTTCTCCCTTTTCAAGACTCAGCCTGTTCACATGCAGGTCTGTTCCTTTCACCATCATCATTCCCTGCTGAGTTTCCAGCAGAATCTCATTCAGATCAAAAGAAAGCACGTCAATGACTCCCGTTACCAGACTTGTTTTCCGATTATTTACGACCAGCTTATGATTTTTCTGTATCGTTCTTTCTTCCATGCTCATCACAACCTTTCTTAATAATCATATGAAAGGTTGTATCTTTTTATTACAAATATTTGAACAAGTCTTTTGCTTCTTCCTTTTTTGTTGTCTCCTGAATATCAAGCACTTCCACTTTTACCGTTTTTGTCCCGAACTGAATTTCTATAATATCCCCTGTCTTGACCTTGACAGAAGCCTTCGCCACATTGCCGTTGACAGACACACGCCCTGCGTCACACGCCTCGTTCGCCACAGTACGGCGTTTGATCAGTCGGGATACTTTCAAAAATTTATCTAATCTCATATAATTCCTCCACTACTATTGTCAAAAAAACAGAGAGCACGCAGCCCTCTGTCTCTATTCTTCTTTAACACTTATTTGTCATTTACAGCGTCCTTTAATGCTTTCCCTGCTTTGAATTTTGGAGCTTTGCAAGCCTCAATCTTCATAGTCTTACCTGTCTGTGGATTTCTTCCCTCTCTTGCTTCTCTCTTGCTTACTTCAAAAGTTCCAAAACCTACTAACTGGATTTTATGCTCTTTTTTAAGTTCATCTGTTACAACATCAATAAAAGCTTTTAATGCTTTTTCAGAATCTTTCTTAGATAACTCAGCTTTCTCTGCAATAGCTGCTACTAATTCTGTTTTGTTCATGGATATTTTCCTCCTCTTGTTTAAAACTACTATAGTTACT
Organism: uncultured Dorea sp.; assembly: GCA_910578495.1. Lineage (GTDB taxonomy): Bacteria > Bacillota > Clostridia > Lachnospirales > Lachnospiraceae > Dorea_D. The sequence goes on along the minus strand of CAJTRE010000005.1, from coordinate 70,864 downwards.
GTTATAACCGTTTTCCCTTGGTTTGTCAAGGTTCTTTTAGCAGTTACGCCCCATTTTCAAAGGTTTTCACGTATTTTTTACACATTACAGAAAGTATTTACAGGCAATAAGAAAAAACCTGCTCCAAAAACTTCTCTTTTTCCTTCGTCTGGCGGATTGCGGCCTGTAATTTTTCAATACTTTTTACCGAAATCCACGCCTTGTTCGAGTGATAATATGAGCTTGCTATTTTCCAGAATTTCTCTGGATATATGAGCCGTAATTTTATATACTCTGTCTCTTCTTTCGTAAGAGGTTTTATTGCCGAATAGGCATTTAGGATATTATCTCCCAGCCTCTCTTTCCAGCCATGTTTCTCCATGACTTTCCGAAGGAAATAATACAGATCCTCCACCTGTACATCCCTCTTAAACTTTTCAAAATTCGTAACTGCCACACTCCCCGGATGATATTCTTCCCGCTGTATCAGAATATTATGATAATTATATTCTCCATGAATCATACAATTATTCTTCATACTCTCCTCGTACAGTCTGTCATAATCCGACTGCTCCAGAATGGCGCTCGCTGCTTCTGCCCATTGATACATTTCATCAAAACACTGTAAAAAAGCAAACTCGAATTCACCCTTCGGAGACAGCTTCCGCATAAACCTGCGGACTTTTTTTAACTCCCGGTCATGTTTGGCATATACCTCTTTCATATGTTCCGCCATCATCACGCTCTGTTCCAGTTCCTTTTGCATAACAATATGAAGTTTTGCCAAAGTCCCCGCTGCGTCCAAAAGCTCTGCTGCTTTTCGTATGTCGCACTCTCTGCCCCGGAACCATTGTTTCACAATATATTTACTTCCGTCCTCCAGACAGGATACCGCATTTCCTTCTCTATTCAATATAATTCGGTCAACATTCGTATATCCTTGATCCGTCAGCCGGTCGTATAGTTCACAGAGCACAGGAATACGGTTCTCCGACGACGATACTTCTTTTAGAAGAAACAGCCCCTGCCCTCCGTCGCACAAAACAGCACCCCTTGTTTTACGGGTGCTGTCCACTTCAATATTATATTGCTCTAATATATTTCGTTCATATTCCTGCATAACTCATCCCCTGCACTTTACATCATACTTCTCTCTATACGTATGTCTCTGCAATGGAAATTATGCGTAACTAAATCCGTTTCAAAAGTTCCTCTTTTGTATTTAACTGCGGCTCCTCAATAACCAGCTCTAAAAACTCTGCCAGTTTCTCTCCAATCGCTTTTCCCGGTTTCATTCCTGCCTCTATAAGATCTTTCCCGTTCACTGCCAGTTCCTTTATGGATACACACTGTCCCGCCTCTGTAATCTGGTGATACAGCTCCTCCACCGCGTGCAGCTCCTCCAATTTCTCCTCCCGCCGGTACGTGCTCTGTGCCAACACATCTGCCATGCGCACTTCCAGATAATCCGGAAACAACTCCGTTCCGATCCGCGACATTGCCCGGCGGACGTTTTTTTCTTTCGCCGGCATCCGGTAATCATGATAGTATACCAGATGGGAAACTTTATGCAGCGTATCATTATCAAATTTCAATCTTCTGAGAACCTTCTTTGTTATTTCCTCACTCTCAATTGCATGTTTTTTAAAATGTGCCACACCCTCGCTGTCTACCGTTTTAAACGCCGGCTTTCCCATATCGTGAAAGAGCATGGTCAGGCGGAGCGCCTTATCCGGACGGATATTCTTCATGGCATGAAGCGTATGCTCTCCTACAGTATACATATGATGAGGCGTTTCCTGCTCTGTCTCCATCATTTCATCAAACTCTGGCAGGAACTGCGTTGTAATGCCAAGCTCCCATGCGGTCCGCATAAGTTCCGGGCGGTCGGACACCAACATTTTAATAAGCTCTGTCTGGATTCTTTCGGCGCTGATATTCTGAAGCGTTGGAGAGAGGATTCTCATCCCCTCTCTAGTCTCGCCGTCAATCTTGAACCCAAGCTGCGCCGCAAATCGAACACCTCTTAAAATTCGAAGAGCATCCTCGGAAAACCGTTCTTTCGCAACGCCCACACAGCGAATCAACTTCCTTTCCAAATCCTCAAGACCACCGAAAATATCCACCAGACCGTCTTTCTCATTATATGCCATCGCATTGATCGTAAAATCTCTACGAAGCAGATCGTCTCGCAAGTTCCTCGTAAACGTCACCTCCGACGGATGCCTGCTATCCTCATATTTTCCGTCAATGCGATAGGTCGTGACTTCAAATCCCTCGTGATCTAACAACACAGTTACCGTACCATGCTCAATTCCTGTATCAAAGGTTTTTTTGAATAATGCCTTTGTCTCCTCCGGCATTGCAGACGTGGTAATATCCCAGTCCTCTGGAACTCTTCCTAAAATAGAATCTCTTACGCAGCCGCCTACGGCATACGCCTCAAATCCATGCTCCTGCAGCGTTGTAATAATTGTATTTACTTTTTCCGGTAATATAATCTTCCTACTCTGCACAGTCCTCACCATTTTGCATAGCTCAATGCCATCGCAAATCTTAATAAGATTTACCCCAGTATGCCATATGTTTCGCAGGTTTTCCGCACCAGATACATTTATCGGAAATCATCTCTTCATCCTCGATAAGACATCTTGTTGCTGCACCGCCTGTCACATATTTCACTTCACCTTCACATTCAGGATCCCCGCACCAGCATGCTTTTACAAATCCACGGTTTGCTTTAAATTTCTCTTCCATCTCTTTCATATCAACTGCTGTATCAATGTGAGCGTCTAAGAATGCTTTCGCTTTTTCGTACATATCCTTCTGTTCCTGCTCTAAGATTTCACGCAGTCTTGTTGCAATCTCATCCAATGGAACAATGGTCTTCTCGCGGTTATCACGACGTACAACAACAACCTGGTTATTCTCAATATCCTTTGGTCCAATCTCAATACGAGTCGGAATACCGAGAATCTCCTGCTCAGAGAATTTCCATCCCGGACTCTTTTCAGAATCATCAATTTTCACTCTGTAGCCAGCTTTTTTAAGTTCATCTAACAGTGCGTATGCTCTGTCAAGAACGCCCTCTTTGTGCTGTGCGATTGGAATGATTCTACACTCAACCGGAGCAACACGTGGAGGCAGAACAAGTCCGTCGTCATCTCCGTGAACCATGATAAGCGCTCCGATACTTCTTGTAGACCAGCCCCATGAAGTCTCATATACACTGTGAGGCTCATTATTTTTATCAATATATTTGATGCCGAATGCATCCGGGAATCCGCTTCCAAAGAAATGGCTTGTTGCAGACTGTAATGCTTTTCCGTCGTGCATCAGCGCTTCTACTGTATAAGTATCCTGAGCGCCTGCAAATTTCTCATGCTCGGCTTTTCTTCCAGAAACATATGGAATCGCCAATGTCTCGCTATAGCAATCCTCATATACGTGGAACATCTGAATCGTACGCTCCTCAGCTTCCTCGTAAGTTGCATGAATCGTATGTCCTTCCTGCCATAAGAACTCTCTGGAACGAAGGAATGGTCTTGTTGTCTTCTCCCAACGAAGTACGGAGTTCCACTGATTCCATACTTTTGGAAGATCTCTGTAAGACTTAACAGTTCTTGCCCATAAGTCGCAGAATAATGTCTCAGATGTAGGACGGATACATAATCTCTCCTGTAATCTTTCCATACCGCCATGTGTTACCCATGCAACCTCTGGCGCAAATCCGTCCACGTGATCTGCTTCTTTCTCAAGAAGACTTTCTGGAATAAGAAGCGGCAGAGATACATTCTCTACGCCCGTCTCTTTAAAACGTCTGTCTAAGTCTGCCTGAATCAGCTCCCAGATTGCGTAACCGTTCGGCAGATAGTTAAGACATCCTTTAACACTTGAATAGTCGCATAAATTTGCTTCGCGCACAACATCTGTATACCACTGTGCGAAGTTCTCATCACGAGGTGTAATATTTTTTACTAATTTTTCCTTTGCCATTTTTCCCTCTCCTTTTCAATAAAAATCCGCCGACCTTCACGTTCCCCGAAAAGGGACCGAAAAGTTCGGCGGTACCACCCTAGTTAACTGTAAATCTCTGACAGTTCGCTCATTCACCGTTAACGCCGGTACTACGCTGTATTTTCATACAGAGGCTCCAAGGCCGGTTCCAGATAAGTCGCGGGCAGGAATCTCACACCATATGATTCCCTCTCTGAGCCTGCTTAACTGTACTAATCCTCTTCGCAGCCAAAAATTTCAAGTTAATCGTAATTCTAAGCTATATAACATTATTTGTCAAGGGCAGTTTACTGTCACAAAAACCATCTTTTTCAGTTACCTTGTCAAAATATATACAAAAAACGCAAGGTATGCCAGCAAAAATAAAGCCCCCTCATTCTTTCTGATTTCTCTTTTACTAAGAGCCGCAATATAAACAAGCAAGCTTGCCACAATTAAAATCACTGTATCGTATACCGCTGTCACTTCCAGCCGTATCGGAGTAATAGCTGCGGATATGCCTAAAATCAATAGAATATTGAAAATATTCGAACCGATCACATTACCCACCGCAAGATCGTTCTCACCTTTTCCGGCCGCCACCATAGAAGTAACAAGTTCCGGAAGCGATGTTCCAAGCGCAACAATCGTAAGTCCGATAAATGTCTGACTAAGCCCAAAGGTTTCAGCAATATTGCAGGCGCTGTCAACAACAAGATCACCGCCCAGGATAATTCCTGCCAGACCTGCCACAATATAAACAGCACTTTTTACAGGCGGCATTATCTTATACTCTTCTTCATCCACCTTCATCTGTGTTCTTTCTTTCAAAGCCATATGGACAGTAGAATACAAAAATACTCCAAACAGAATCAAAAACAAAATACCGCCCATTCGACCGAGAACAAACATCTCTTCCCCGTTCAATACCTTCCTGATAGAAAAATCAGAATTTAACAACAGCAGGATCACTGCAACAAAAATAGAAAACGGAAATTCTTTTTTTAGCAAAGAACCTTTCGCCTGTACCGGTTGAATAAGGGCACAACACCCCAGCACTACTAACAGGTTGAAAATGTTAGAACCGAGCACATTGCTGACCGCCAGATCATTGTTCCCTTTCATTGCCGCCGTTACACTGACGGACAATTCCGGCATACTCGTTCCAAATGCCACGACCGTAAGACCGATAATAATTGTCGGCACACGCAAAATCTTCGCCACGCTTGAACTGCCGTCTACAAAAAAATCTGCTCCTTTAATCAATAATACAAACCCTAAAATTAATAATACATAATCCATGTTCTTCTTCCTCTATCATAAAATTTTTTATTTGTATCATACCACATAATAGTCATAATTAAATAATTTTATTTTCATTTTTCTTTTTTTGTGATATAAAAAAGTATAGAACAATAACCAATCGAGGATTTTAATTATGACATATACTCCATTTCAGATCATATACGAAGACAAACAGATTATCGTATGCGAAAAACCTCATGGCATTGCCACGCAAAGCAAGCGCCTCGGTTCCCCCGACATGGTAAGTCTGTTAAAAAATCATCTTCACAAGACGTCTGGCTCCGCCGTTTCAAAAGAACCTTATCTTGCCGTTATCCACAGACTGGATCAACCGGTAAGAGGAATCCTTGTATTTGCCAAAACTCCTGCTGCCGCCAGAGAACTAAGTCGACAGCTCGGGCAAAGCGGCTTTGGCAAATACTACCGGGCGCTTGTAGAAGAAGCGCCCGGACAGCCCGAAGGTGCACTGGTGAATTATATGGTAAAGGACGCTAAGACCAACACCTCCCGTATCTGTACGAAAGATACCCCCGGAGCAAAACAGGCGAAACTCTACTATAAAACAATAGATCACAAAAACCGCTTCTTTGCTAAAGCAGCGGATATTAGCGGACAAACTACAGAGTTGGAAATCAAACTAGACACCGGACGTCATCATCAAATCCGCTGTCAGCTCGCACATATTGGCTGCCCGATCGCAGGCGATACAAAATATAATCCCCGCTATAGTCCCGATGGAAAATGGCGTCAAATCTGTCTGTGTGCCTGCTGTCTGGAATTTACACATCCCACAAACCACAAACCGATGCGTTTCGAACTTCCATTTGAACATGTATAGTCTACAGATATATTAAGGGCGGAATGTCAAAGCATCCCGCCCTCTGTTTAAATCGTCTTTATTCCTCTACTGTTTCTTCTGTCAAAATTTCTTCGTATTTTTTAAGAATGGTATTCTGGATTCGATCTCTCGTACCGGAATTGATCGGATGTGCGATGTCCCGATACTCCCCATCTAATGCTTTCTTACTTGGCATGGCAATAAAAAGCCCTTTTTCTCCTTCGATCACTTTGATGTCATGTATTACGAACTCATCATCCATCGTAATAGACACTACCGCTTTTAATTTTCCTTCTTTTGCTACTTTTCTCACTCGTACATCTGTAATCTGCATGTTTCATTTTCCCCTTTCTCATAACAATGCACTACTGTGCATACCTCTCGTTCTTTTCCAAAACTACTTTTATCCCGTTTTCTCCGATGTGCCTCGTGTTGGCTCTAATGGTGTTATTGCTTTCAACAATACAATTCTCAATATACGTATTGTCTCCAAGGTAAACATCATTCAGAATAATTGAATTCTTGATCACACAGTTATTACCCACAAACGTTTTTCTAAAAAGAATTGAATTTTCTACTATACCATTGATAATACTTCCACTTGCCACAAGACTGTTCTTTACAACAGCTCCCGGATTGTACTTCGCTGGCGGCAGATCGCTGACCTTTGAGTATACCTCAGCGCCCTCTTTGAAGAAATAGCTTCTTACTTCCGGCTTCAAAAAATCCATATTGGTCCGGTAATATGCCTCTACCGTCGAAATACTGCTCCAGTAGTCTTTTATCTTATAACCGTATATCTTTTTCAGATTCTTATATCTGATTAAAATATCCGTCACAAAATCATACCTGTCCTCCTCTGCACAATGCTCGATCATCTCAATCAACAAGCGTCTTCTTATGACGTAGATTCCTGTTGAGATTGTGCTGGCATTGGCAACCATCGGCTTTTCTTCAAATTCCTCAATGCGCCTAGAGTCGTCCATTTTCACAATTCCGAAACGGCTGGCATCCTCCCATTGATCTAACGGCCTACAGACAACGGTAATATCTGCTTTCTTCGCAATATGATACTCTAGTATTTTATTATAATCCATCTTATAGACTGAGTCTCCGGAGGTAATAACAACATAAGGTTCATGACACCGTTTCAGAAAATCCAGATTCTGATGGATTGCATCTGCCGTTCCCCGATACCAATAGCCGTTATCAGCAGTAATAGTCGGCGTAAATACATATAATCCCCCTTGTTTTCTACCGAAATCCCACCATTTGGAGGAATTCAGATGTTCATTCAGAGAACGGGCATTATACTGTGTCAATACTGCCACTTTCTGAATATGAGAATTCGTCATATTACTCAGCGCAAAATCGATTGCCCGATAGCTTCCGGCAATCGGCATAGCCGCCACCGCCCTTATCTTAGTGAGTGATCGCATCTTGTTGTTATTTCCCCCTGCCAATATAATACCTACTGCTCTCATATCCGTTCACCTGCCTTTATCAATGTTTCTCCGCTTTCCAGTAATCCATCGGGGTAGTCATCTTTGGATGTCACGCCGCTAATGGCAGTATTTTTTCCTACCTGTACAGAATCCGGTATAACGGATTTCTCACCAATAGTTACAAGACCAAAAGAATAGACAGATGGTTTCAATTTGTTCGGTAAATCACTCCCAATTCCAAGAACTACATGATTGCCGATCTCACAGCTCTCAGCAATAATTGATTTGTCGATCACACAATTCTTTCCAATCTTAACATCTTTCATAATGATAGAATCCCGTACTACTGCGCCTTCTTCTATCACAACGCCCGAGCCAATCACACAGTTATGTACCTCTCCGTATATTTCCGAACCATTTCCGATAATGCTGCGATTAATCATTGCCTGAGATGAAATATACTGTGGCGGTAAAATCTCACTGTTTGTATAAATTTTCCAAAACTCTTCATACAAATTAAATTCCGGAATAATATCGATAAGCTCCATATTCGCTTCCCAATAAGAACCCAACGTTCCTACGTCTTTCCAATATCCATTGTACTCATATGCGAATAACCGTCTGCCCTTCTCGTGACAGTATGGAATAATGTGCTTTCCAAAATCGCAGCCCGGCTCATATCGCAGCGCCAGCAGCGCTTCTTTTAACACCGGCCAGCTAAAGATATAAATACCCATGGACGCCAGATTACTCTTTGGCGCCGGTGGTTTCTCCTGAAATTCTGAAATCTTTCCGCCTTCGCCTGTAACAACAACGCCAAATCTGCTTGCCTCCTCTATCGGCACCGGCATCGCAGCTATGGTAACATCAGCGTGACATACTTTATGGTAGCTCAACATGATCTCATAATCCATCTTATAAATATGATCCCCGGATAAGATCAACACGTAATCCGGATGAAAATTCTCTATGTAATCCAGATTCTGATAAATCGCATTCGCTGTTCCCGTATACCATTCGCTGTTACTGCTTTTTTCATACGGCGGAAGAATGGTAACTCCCCCGAAATTTCGATCCAGATCCCATGGAATTCCAATACCTATATGTGTATTCAACCGTAATGGCTGATACTGTGTCAGTACGCCAACAGTGTCAATTCCGGAGTTAATACAATTGCTGAGCGGGAAATCAATAATTCTGTATTTCCCTCCAAAAGCAACTGCCGGTTTCGCAACCTTCGCAGTAAGAACTCCAAGTCTGCTGCCTTGTCCACCCGCGAGAAGCATTGCAATCATCTCTTTTTTTCTCATGCCATCACCCCTTCTTGGTCGTTTATTATGTGTATTATATCATAGTTTTTGCATTTAGTGAACATATATTACAATTTTTTAGGTATTTCCGCAAACTTTTTATGAAAATATACCAAAAAATTCAGCTTGGTTTTTTTCTCATATATGTTTATAATAAATATGAAGAAATAATATATACTATGACAAAACAGGAAGGTATGCTTATGTATAAAATTAATTTCAAACAACCGGTACACGTCCACTTCATAGGAATTGGCGGAATCAGTATGAGCGGTCTGGCAGAAGTTCTCTTAAAGGAAGGTTTCACCGTCTCGGGATCAGACAACAAACCATCAGCACTCACAGAACATCTTGAGAAAGCCGGAGCTGCTGTTTTTTACGGGCAAAAAGCTTCTAATATAATAGACGGAATAGACGTTGTTGTTTATACCGCTGCAATTCAGGACAGGAACGAAGAATATCAGGCAGCTCTCAAAAAAGAACTGCCTATGTTAAGTCGTGCAGAACTTCTGGGACAGCTTATGAATAACTACGACACTCCGATTGCCGTTTCCGGAACACATGGAAAAACTACAACTACCTCCATGCTTTCACACGTTTTGTTAAGCGCTGACCTTGATCCAACCATCTCTGTCGGAGGAATCTTAAAAGCGATCAACGGTAATATCCGCGTAGGTAATTCCGGAGTATTCGTAACAGAAGCATGTGAATATACGAACAGTTTTCTGCACTTCTTCCCGAAGATCAGCATTATTCTAAATATCGATAAGGATCATCTGGACTTCTTCAAAGATCTTGATGATATAAGACGCTCATTCCGAAAATTTGCAGAACTTCTGCCTTCAGACGGAACACTGATCATTAATGGTGAAATTCCAAATTACGAAGAAATTACCAACGGGCTTTCCTGCCGTATTATTACCTACGGAATGGATGCGTCCTTAAACTACCGCGCAGCTAATATTGCTCACAATGCACAGGGCGAAGCCTCTTTCGACTTTATTAAAAACGGAGAATTCGTATCACGTATAGAATTGTCAGTCAATGGAGAGCACAACGTATCTAATGCCCTTTCTGCTCTTGTAGTTGCAGACCTCTTGAACGTTCCTGTCTCAGACGCCCGAAAAGGTCTAAAAGAATTCCATGGCACGAACCGCCGTTTTGAATATAAAGGAGAATTTGACGGCGTTACCGTCATTGACGATTACGCCCATCATCCAACAGAGATCCGGGCAAGCCTGACGTCTGCAAAGCACTATCCACATCGTGAGATCTGGTGCATCTTCCAGCCTCACACATATACCAGAACAAAGGCCTTATTCCCTGAATTTACAGAAGCATTGTCCGGTACTGACCATATTATTCTGGCGGACATCTATGCCGCAAGAGAGACGGATACACTGGGGATTTCTTCCCGCGACCTTGCGGACGCACTGAAACAGAAAGGTGACGACGCTTATTATTTTCCGTCTTTTGAAGAAATCGAACGCTTCTGCCGGGAAACTTGTCAAAAAGGGGACTTGTTGATAACTATGGGAGCCGGAGATGTTGTAAACATTGGGGAAGCGCTGCTTAAATAAAAGTTATCCACATTTTCCACAGGATTTTATCCACAAAAAACATTATTTTTGCGTCAAAAATTTCTTTTTTGCCTGTCCAACTGGTGATATAATAACCCTACGACATTTTGACACGCTTGGAGGAATGGGTAGACGTTATGAGGAAACTAACTTTGACAAATCACGTACAATATAATACAACGGTGCTGGAAAATGAATTTATCGACCGGCATATGGCTAAGGCAAACGGAGAATATGTGAAAGTATATCTTCTTCTGCTGCGTCATATGAGTGTAAACAGCGTACCGTTATCTGTTTCAGAAATTGCAGATTTTTTAGAATGCACAGAAAAAGACGTCATTCGCGCACTCAATTATTGGAAAAAGGAAGGATTATTAGAATATGAATCTCTTGGGGAGACTTCCGCTTCTATTCCTTCTGTTCTTCCATCAGACAAGCCGAAGGTTGTGCCGCCTTCCCCAGAGTCGCTGACAGCCGAAGTACAGGATATTCAAAAGTATCGAAGCCGTAAAGAATTCAAGGAACTTCTGTTTGTAGCGGAACAATATCTAGGCAAGACACTGTCTGCCACAGATATTAATGCAATTACATATTTTTATGAATCTCTGCATATGTCTGCCGATCTGATTGAATATCTGATTGAATACTGTGTAGAAAACGGACATAAGAGCATTCATTACATACAAAAAGTTGCCCTTTCCTGGCACGATCAGGATATTAAGACCGTAGATCAGGCAAAGACAAGTTCTCTTCTTTATAATAAGAACTGCTATTCTATCCTAAACGCATACGGAATCAAAGGACGTGCTCCGGCAGCTTCTGAGATTGCTTTCATTCGCAAATGGAATGAAGAATATGCGTTTACACTGGATATTATTCTGGAAGCATGTAACCGGACGATGAATGCGATTCACCAGCCAAGTTTTGATTATACAGATTCCATTCTGAGAAAATGGCACGAGAACAATGTTCATAATCTGAATGATATCACCGCTCTTGACGCTCATTTCACAAAAGAAAAAGAGCGTAGGAAAAAACAGCCTGCAAAAGCTGCCGCCAACAAATTCAACAACTTTGAAAGCCGCTCCTACGACATGAATGACCTTGAGCGCAAATTAGTGCAACAATAAATTAATACATCTTTTAAGGAGATTGCTGGATATGGCACTTTCTAATTCCCAGTACGATCAGTTGATGCGTGCTTACGAGAAAAAACAATTGGATAATGAGCATTTGCTGCGGGATCATTACGCTAGAGCAGGCTCGTGTATTCCAGAACTTTCGGAATTAGACGATGCCATATCTTCTTTTAGTATAAAACAGGCAAGACTTTTGCTCGACGGCGATATGTCTGCTCTTGAGAAATTAAAAGTACAGGTACACAAACTGTCTGCACGCAAAAAAGAACTGCTTGTCTCCAACGGGTTTCCGGAGGATTATCTGGAACTCCACTATTCTTGCCCGGACTGTAAAGATACGGGCTATATCGGTATGGATAAATGCCACTGCTTCCAAAAAGCAATTGTGGATTTATTATATATGCAGTCTAATCTACAGGAAGCGCTGGACAAAGAGAACTTTTCAACCTGTTCTCTGAAATACTATTCCAGTAACCACATCGATCCTCTTACCGGAAGATCTTCACTGGAAGCTATGAAAACAGCGCTAAACACTTGTCATGAATTTGTAGACACATTTTCTGAAGAATTTCACAACATCCTGTTATATGGAGATACGGGTGTGGGAAAAACGTTTCTCTCCCACTGTATCGCGAAAGAGATTATGGATGCTTCTTATTCTGTCATCTATTTCTCTGCTTCCAGACTTTTTGATCTTCTTGCTCAAAATACGTTTGGGAAGAAAGAGGAACAAGACACCGACACCTTGGAACACATCTACGGCTGTGATCTGCTGATCATTGACGACCTTGGTACAGAACTTTCCAATTCGTTCACCATTTCTCAGTTGTTTGTGTGTTTAAATGAACGTATCCTGCGGAAAAAATCAACGATTATATCTACAAATCTTGCACTGGAAGACATTAAATCCATTTACTCAGAACGTATCTTCTCTCGTGTCAGCAGCAGCTATACAATGCTCCGGTTGACCGGAGATGATATTCGTATCCAGAAAAAATTATTAAACATGGGAGGTACAAAAGATGTTACGCCGTAACGAACGTGTACTGGATAATATTCCAGTAGGATCCCTCGGGATCATATCCCTTGACGGCTGTCAGGAAATGGGGAACAAAATTAATGATTATCTCGTAAAATGGAGACATGAAGACGGTCCTGAATACAAGAACGATGTAATCTTTAATGGCTACGAGAGAGACAATTATCTGATTAATGCCAAAGTACCGCGTTTTGGCTCTGGGGAAGCCAAAGGTATCATCGGACAGTCCGTAAGAGGTATGGACTTATACTTGATTGTGGATGTATGTAACTACAGCCTGACCTATTCCTTATCCGGTAATGCAAACCATATGTCACCGGATGATCATTTTCAGAATTTAAAACGTGTGATTGCCGCTATCGGTGGAAAAGCCCGCCGTCTCAACGTAATCATGCCTTTCTTATACGAAAGCCGTCAGCACAAGAGAAGCGGACGTGAATCTCTGGATTGTGCTCTTGGACTTCAGGAATTAGTCCGTATGGGTGTTGACAACATTATTACATTTGATGCTCACGATCCCAGAGTACAAAACGCCATCCCTCTGAATGGTTTTGAAACTGTACGTCCAACGTATCAGTTTGTGAAAGCTCTTCTTCACACATACAAAGACCTTCAGATTGACAGTAAGCACATGATGGCGATCAGTCCGGATGAAGGCGCCACTGAACGTGCGGTATATCTGGCAAACGTGTTGAATCTGGATATGGGAATGTTCTACAAAAGACGTGACTATACCAAGATTGTAGACGGCCGCAATCCTATCGTTGCCCATGAATTCCTTGGAGCTTCTGTGGAGGGTAAGGACGTTATTATTCTGGATGACATGATTTCTTCCGGAGACAGTATCTTAGACGTTGCCGGACAATTAAAACAGCGAAAGGCAAAACGGATTTTTGCCGCCGCTACCTTTGGCCTTTTTACCAGCGGACTGGATAAATTCGACAAAGCTTATGAGGAGGGTCTAATCAATGGAGTGCTGACAACAAACTTAATCTACCAGACACCAGACCTCTTAGAAAGACCTTGGTACATTAACTGTGACATGAGTAAATATCTCGCACTTATGATCGATACTTTAAACCATGATGGTTCTATCAGTAGTATTTTGTCACCGGACGAGCGAATCCAGCATGTAATAGCAAAATACAGAAACGGAGAAGAAGTCTAACTATAAAATGGAGGAAGTCGCTCAGACTTCCTCTTTTGTATATACAATCTGCAATTTTTTCAACGCTTGCTCTTCCCGGTTCTGACAAGTAAACAAAAGCACTTGCTTCTTATTCTCCGCCAGCCATTTCAAGGTATTCGCCAGACGAACATCATCATAATATGCAAAAGTATCATCCAATATCACCGGAAGTTCTTCTTCACACAAAAACTCTACGGCCGCCATCCGGAGTGCGAAGTATATCTGCTCAATCGTTCCGCGGCTTACTTGTTCAATGGAAATCTTTCTGCCATCGCAGATCAGGCTTATCCGTACGGCGTCTTCCACTACCAGCTTTGTATATTTTCCCCCGGTAATATTGGCAATAATATCGGACAGCCTTTCATTCAGCGCCTCACTCATCTGCCGATGGATTCTTCCAGACAACTCCTCTATTCTATCCATCGCCATCTGAACTGCTGCCCGTCTCTTTTCCTGTTCCCAGAAAGCGTCACTGACCTCTTCCAGTTCTTCTATCTGTTCTTTTAAATTTTCATACTGTGTCTTCCGATCTCTCAATTCCTCAGAAACATGACTGCTTTCCCAGAAAAGCTGCTCTACAGGCACCTTTTCTTCCTGCGGAGTAATTTCTTCCAGTATAAGCTCCGGCTCTGTCTTTTCCTGTTTCTTACTTACTTTCATGCGGTTCCACACATAGATACCGCAGCACAAAAATAAAATGATCGACAGCATATAATTCCATGGTCTTGACAGCAGAAATACCGGCGCTGCGCTAAGTACGAGAAGAAATATGAGTTCTAGCGGGTGAACCCTCCATTTTTCCGGGCGAATCTCGTCAATAACGCCTTTCCCCTCCGCTTCGCAGCTCTGTCTTTCTTTTTCCTCCCGAACTTTCCGAAGCTCTATCTCCTGCGTCAAACGCTCCTTTTCCTCCTGCAGTTTATGAATATCACGCCAGACGTAAGAGACTTCCTGCTCCGTATGTTCTCGCTTTTTTTGCTTTTCTTCCAACGCCAGACGAATCTCTTTCTCGATTTCCTTCTTACGAGTTTTTAAGCTGCCAAGAGCCGCCGTAAGGTCAATATCTCCTCCGCCTCCCGCATAATAATTAGTGGCAAAATTACGGAGTTCTGAGGATAATATCCCGTCTGTTTCTGCCTTTAATTGTCCAATAGATATCGTGTTATCGTAAATTCCGGCATTAATTTCTCCAAGCAGCGTTTCCAGATCGCCATCTTCTGCCGACAGTTCTTCTCCATCACCTTCACAGATTACTCGCACCTTTTTCGAAACTTTATCGAAGTCTCTGTAAATGCAGAACATTTTACCGCCGCTTTCAAACCGGAGCATTCCCGAATAATACGCCGCATTGTCCCATGGCTCATAACGGCTGAACACATCATTATGAGCGGCGCGTCCTCTTCCTCTCTCAATACCAAAGAACATTCCTTTTATAAAAGAATGTATAGTTGATTTTCCAGATTCATTTTCTCCGTATATTAGCTGAATTCCATTGGATAACTCTATCCTTTTATCGGTAAATTTCCCAAAATTTCTAAGCACTAATTCACATATTCGCATATGCTAACCCCTTCTTGTTTCCATCAGCGCCTTGACACCCTCGCACATTGCCTGGTATTCTACGCTTTCTATATCAAAGTCTTTCATTTCCCGAATCAAATGTCCAAGAATATTATTCTGATTCTGTTCCATCAGCTTCTCAAAATTATAGGACGGTTTCGTCTGATCCACAATTTCAATAATATTTCCATAGACATCTGCATTTCCCAGATCAAACATCATCTGCGGCTCACGAAATCCTGTCAGAATAATTTTATAAATATTCTGTATCCCCTCTTTTTCCATCTGCTCCCGAATCTTCTCTTTTAACGCAAGGCTTGTCATATCCGGAGACACCGGTACTTCTATATGCTTATATTCACGCCCTGCGTTTACAATAAATTCTGTTTTGCACTCCTTGCCTATAATCTCTCCAAGAATATATCCATGTTCTCCCGTATCATTTTTATCAATCGGCTCCAGCGCGCCGCAATAAGCAATTCTATTCGCGCTTATCACTCTTGGTTTATGAATATGCCCCAGCGCAATATAATCATAGTCCAGACTCAAAAGCCGGTCTTTCTGAAGCGGCACATGGTTTTCGTCACCGCCATGAAGCAGCAAAATCCTTGTCGTACAATCATCACTACTATGCGCTTTCGCCTGAAAAATCTCCTTTATTTCCTTCGAATGATAGCTAAACCCATATACCGATACATCAAGTTTAGGCAAATCCACCTTCGTCAACTCTTTCTCTAACAGAATATGTACATGCTTCGGCCACACAAACGTCCGGTAGTATGAATCTTTCTTTAGATAATCATGGTTGCCTGCAATCAGAACAACTTGCGTCACCGTCAGTTGTTCAAACAGATAACAGACTTCCTTGAGTTCTCTAAGAAGCGGCTGGCGGTGAAACAAATCCCCCGCAATCAGAAGAAGATCTACCCCCTCTTTCTCACAGGTCTTTATTAATTTCTCAAAGCTGCTCCATATCTCGCTCTGACGGTCTTTCGTGTATGCGTTTCCTGCGTCCGGCTTTACCCCCAAATGGACGTCTGCGGTGTGTATGAATCTCATTACTGTCTCCCTCTTCTTTCTTTCGTGTTGGCAAAATAACGATAAACTGCGTCTTCATATCATCACTCTTAGCTCTCACACTTCCGCCGTGAAGCTCTACAATCTCTTTGGCAATAGCAAGCCCTAAGCCCGCCCCTCCGGTTCCGCTTGACCTGGAACCATCCACACGATAAAATTTCTCAAAAATAGTCTGCAGCATCGTTCCCGGAATCTTATCGCCTTTGTTGGTAAAGATAATCTCCACATCCTTGTTCTTTGTTGCCGCATGAATCTGAATGATTGTGTTCTCATAGCAATAAGCAATCGCATTTCTTAAAATATTATCAAAAACGCGGGCAAGCTTATCCGGATCTCCGGACACTTCCAGATTATCTTCCACTTCCACCTCACATGCCAGACGTTTCTCCTGAAGAACTCCATACAATTCATCTGCAAGCTGTTCTAACATCAGCGAGAGGTTGATCTCCACCGGTTCCAAATCCATATTCTGAAGATTATATCTTGTAATATCAAAAAATTCATTGATCAACTCGCCCAATCGAATGGACTTCTCATGTGCGATATGAATATATTTTTCCCGCTCCTCTGCCTCCATTTCCGGGTGGCTGTCCAACATTGTAAGATATGCCACGATCGAGGTGAGCGGCGTTTTCAAATCGTGGGCAAGAAACAATACCAGATCGTCTTTTCGTTTCTCACCTTCGATAGATTCTAATTCCTGTCTCTTTAAAGTTGCTTTAATCTCATTCAGACGAATCTCAATCGGTTTTAACTCCGTAATCAGATGAATCGGCTCTGTGGAATCAGACACAATATTTTCAATCCCTTCCCCTACCTGATCCAGATATCTGGTCATCTTAGAGAGCGCCACATAGAAAAACAACGCAAATAAAAGGAGAAATCCTACCACCATAAAAAACGTCTTATTATCTGCAATCAGACGCCAATACAGAGAAATTGCCGTTTTTTCTTTCACATTAAACGCTGTCAATATCTCCACAAAGATACTTCCAAACTTTTCATTGTATACACCATCAATTACAAAATCCAGTAAAAACCCGCCTACCAGTACAGTAAGTGCGGTTACAAGTACAGTCTGCAATAAAATACTGAATTTTAATTTACGGTAATTATTCTTCAACTTTATACCCCACTCCCCAAACGGTCTTGATGAAATCAGATTTTCCGGTCGGGATATTCATCTTTTCCCTCAGATGACGAATATGAACCATAACCGTATTGTTGCTGTTTTTGTAATATTTTTCATTCCATACTTTTTCAAAAAGTTCCTCGGAACTTATCACTTTCCCGCGATTCTCGCATAAAAGCCACAAAATTTCAAACTCAATTGGTGTAAGCGTAAGCGGTACTTCATTGTAAACACACTCATGAGAAGTCCGGTTTAACACCAAACCTGCAAAATCAATAATATTTCCGGTATCTTTGCCTCCATCATTATACTGGGTATATCTGCGAAGCTGCGCCTTGACACGGGCCACAAGTTCCAGTGGATTAAACGGTTTTGGAATATAATCGTCGGCTCCAAGAGTCAGACCTGTAATCTTATCCATATACTCAGTCTTGGCGGTCAGCATGATTACCGGAAAAGTATATTTTTCTCGAATCTGCTTCAAAATTTGAAATCCATCTACATCAGGCAGCATAATGTCCAGAATTGCCAGATCAATCTTGGTACTTTTAATACATTGAAGCGCATCCTCCCCGTTATAAAACTTGAGTACATTGTATTGGTCATTCTGAAGGTACAGCTCGATGACATCTGCTATTTCCTTCTCATCATCAACAACTAAAATATTCATACTTACCTCCATATAAAACAACAGTAGGGAGCATGGTTAGAAACCCCGCCCCCGTTTAAAAATCCATTTCCTTATAACTCGCAATTATTTACTGTTCTAGGGAACGGAAGCACATCACGAATATTGCCCATTCCTGTAAGATACATAATACATCTCTCAAATCCGAGTCCAAAACCTGAATGTCTCGTAGAGCCGTATTTACGAAGATCCATATAGAATCCATAATCCTCTTCTTTAAGCCTCAGTTCATTCATACGGGTTACAAGTTTCTCATAATCATCCTCTCTCTGACTTCCGCCGATGATCTCCCCGATTCCCGGAACAAGGCAGTCAACTGCTGCCACCGTCTTGCCGTCATCATTTAGTTTCATATAAAATGCTTTAATTTCTTTCGGATAGTCAGTAACAAATACCGGGCGTTTATAAACCTCCTCGGTCAGATAACGCTCATGCTCTGTCTGTAAATCTGTACCCCAGGATACCTTATATTCAAACTTGTCATTGTGCTTCTCTAAAATCTCTACTGCCTCTGTATAAGTAACTCTTGCAAACTCAGAAGAGGCAACGTGATTCAGTCTCTCTAACAAGCCCTTGTCCACAAAAGAATTTAAAAAGTTCATCTCCTCCGGTGCGTTCTCCAATACATAGTTGATCACATACTTGAGCATAGCTTCCGCCAGTATCATATTGTCATCCAAATCTGCAAATGCAATCTCCGGCTCAACCATCCAGAACTCTGAGGCATGTCTTGTCGTGTTAGAGTTCTCCGCCCGAAACGTTGGACCAAAGGTGTAGATGTTTCGAAATGCCTGTGCATATGTCTCTCCGTTTAACTGCCCGCTTACTGTAAGGCTTGTCTCTTTCCCAAAGAAATCTTGGCTATAGTCTACTTTTCCCTCATCGGTCTTCGGAACATTCTCCATATCTAATGTCGTTACACGAAACATCTCTCCCGCGCCCTCGCAGTCACTTCCGGTAATAAGTGGTGTGTGTACATATACAAAATCTCTCTCCTGAAAAAACTTATGGATTGCATAAGCTGTCAGAGAACGGATACGAAATACTGCCTGGAACGTGTTCGTTCTTGGTCTTAAATGAGAGATGGTTCTCAAATATTCAAAACTGTGTCGTTTCTTCTGCAACGGATAATCCGGCGCAGACGCCCCCTCTATCTCCACAATATCTGCCTGAATCTCAAACGGCTGCTTCGCCTGAGGCGTTGCTACCAGCGTTCCTGTAACGATAATGGCAGCCCCTACGTTCAACTTAGATACTTCAGCAAAATTGTCCATTGTATCATGGTACACAATCTGCAATGGTTCAAAAAATGTACCGTCATTTACTACAATAAAACCAAATGACTTAGAGTCGCGGATACTTCTCACCCATCCGCCAATTGTAATCTTTTGGTCTAAATACTCTTCTTTCTTCCTGTACAAATCTTTAATCGTAATTAAATCCATTTCTACCGCCTCCTTCTTTCTCACACTTTGAGGTATTATAACATATTTAAAAAATTTTTTAAAGGGTAGCTTTGAGCAGGAACTTAGGGATTGCTATAATTTTTACACAAATAAAATATGAGCGCCGTCTCAACTAATAAGATGATTCGGCGCCCTTTTATGTGGAATACATTTTTAAATCAAATCAACTCTGATTTATGTTTAAAACACTCAATATACCGCATTATTTCCACTCCCAGCATAATGCTTCCAATAATCATAGCAGTCTGATGAAAATTCTCATCCGTTAGAAAAAGATCTAGCCACGAACCATTTAATGAACTCCCACTAATTATATTCCCTAACTTCCCCCACCAAAAATAAATGGTCACACCTAATAACGCTGGTAAATCAATTATAAGTAAATCAATAACAATCTCCTGCTTCCCCTGTTTCGGAAACTTACAAAAATGAACTGCTAATATCCCAAATAAAGCAAAAAATATAATACTGATTACATGTTTTCCAAAATAGTATAAAGAAAAATGCTTTAAGAAAAAATCATTAAACGCACTTATATGATACCCAATAATTGATACTACATAAGTAATCATATAAACCACACTTAACGCATATATCCCAATTAAAGTCATATATTTTTTCATAGCTTTTTCCTCCATAATCCAAAGGCTGCTCTTTACATTTACTAAATCTTTATATTATATGTTTTAACTGTTCCAGTTTTAAATTTCAACTTCATTGTTACTTTAATCACACTATTACTTGCCACCAAATTATAATAATACTTAGTTGTCGTTTGATATGAATATAACCCATTACCATTTACATTATGGATACGAGCAGCACCTGACTCACTTCCTCCCACTTTAACTTCTTTCGCATCTTCATTATATTGTGTACCACTAGCATTATAAACAGCTTGAAGAGTACTTAAATTAGCATATCCGCTATTAATACGACAATCGGTTTGAATTAATTTTACATAATTATGTCCCTTTTTTCCCGCATTAAAATGAAAATAAGTTAATTCAGTCTTAAAATAAACCTTATTTATTGTAGCTGTACTAGATGTAGTCCCAACATCTTTAACCATGCTATACACTATTTTCCTATTTACATATTCCTTGCTTCCGTCTTCCCTATTGATTATTGCCAGTTCCTCTTTGGGTTCCAACACATACTCCGTAATTTCCATATTATCTTCAACTAATGTGTTTGTCTCAATTGCTGCTACCTCAGAGATTTTTGCTAATTCTTCTTCTGTAAATCCATCTTTTTCATTAATATTATCAAGTATTTTTTGTAATCGGTTTTCTTGTTTTTCGATTTTTGCAATAGGACTCTTAGTCTCTACTCGCAATAATATTTTCTCCAAATCACAAAAATCTGAAGCATGCACATGTACAGGTTTAGCACTTACAGAAAATAATATGATTCCCACCAAAATGATCACTACTATTTGCTTCCTTTTTTTCTTCATAAAAACCGCCTCCTTTTTTCGAATTTTCATTACTCCTAACTAAAGAATAACATATTTTTATAAAAAAGTAAATATTTTTTGATAATTTAAATTTATATATTTACAATTTATATAATCATTATTTTTATCTTATATATTTAGATAAAGAATAATTTTTTATCTTATTGTCAATATATTTAAAACATAAATGAGCAAATTCTCATTATCGAAAAAATAAAGACATCCTCAAAAGCAACACACTCCAAGTCATTTGTATCTATAGAGAAGCGTGAAGAACTTACTATTACGCTGGAAATTATTACTAAGTTGACGGGATATTTTATGAAAAACTTGATATTTGCTTAATTATAGTTAAAAACAATTTATTTTCAATCGCAAAATTTTAAAGTCCCGAAATCAACTCGGGACTTTTCGTAATTTACATATTTACTTTCTATTCCAATATTGGTTTTAAACTTTCTGCCAGTTTATCTTTCTGCGCCTGAGCCTCTGCAAGATCTTTACCAAGCGTTGTATAATAAACTTTAATCTTCGGCTCCGTACCGGATGGCCGGACAATCACTGTCGCTCCATCTTCCAGTTTATAGATCAAAACATTCGCGGCCGGAAGTCCTGTCTCTTCCGGTTTCTCATAATCAGCCGCCTCGATAACCTTAATTCCCGCAATCTCCGTCAGCGGATTCTGACGAAGATTCTGCATAATGTCCGCCATCTTATCCATTCCGCTAAGTCCCGGGAACTCAAAACTGTCAACTTTGTTGAGGTAACGGCCATACTCTTGATAGATTTCCTCCATTCTCTGTTTGAGAGAGCTTCCGATACTTCTATAGTAAGCCGCCATCTCGCAAATTAACATAGAACCGATAACAGCGTCTTTGTCACGCACATACGGACCTGCAAGATATCCATAACTCTCCTCAAATCCGAAGATGAAACTGTCAACCTCGCCTGCCGCTTCAAGCCGGGCAATCTGATCTCCAATCCATTTGAAACCGGTCAGAACATTACGAAGCTCTACGCCGTAGTGTTCTGCAACTGCATCTGCAAGCGGCGTTGTCACGATAGATTTTACCGCTACCGGGTTCTTTGGCATGGTTCCTTTCTCAATACGTCCTGCACAAATATAGTCAAGAAGAAGAACGCCCACTTCATTACCACTTACAAGTTCATAAGAACCATCCGGACATTTCATGGCAATACCAACGCGGTCTGCATCCGGATCGGTCGCAAGCATTAAGTCTGCCCCTGTCTCTTTTGCAAGATTTAATCCCTGCTCTAATGCTTCAAAAATCTCCGGATTCGGATAACTGCACGTTGTAAAATATCCATTCGGATACTCCTGATCCGGCACGATCGTAATATCTGTAATACCAATATCTTTTAACACCTGTGTTACCGGCACAAGACCTGCACCATTTAGCGGGCTATATACAAGTTTCAAACCTGCCGTCTTGCAAAGTCCCGGACGTACCTGGCGGGATTCAATCGCCTCATAGAGCGCTTTCTTACAGTCATCTCCAACAAAACGAATCAGCCCTTTCTCCACTCCCTCGGCAAAAGAGATGTACTTTGCCCCTGTAAGAACATCCGTTTTCTGAATCTCAGCATATACAATAGCCGCTGCGTCGTCCGTCATCTGACATCCATCCGGACCATATGCCTTATATCCATTGTATTTTGCAGGATTATGAGAAGCTGTCACCATAATACCCGCATTGCACTCATAATAGCGTGTCGCAAAAGAAAGCGCCGGCACCGGCATCAATGCGTCATAGATTCTTACATTGATTCCATTTGCCGCCAATACTCCTGCCGCCGTCTTGGCAAAAATATCACTTTTCAGACGACTGTCATAACTGATCGCCACCGTCTGACTGCCTCCCTGTGTTTTTACCCAGTTTGCAAGTCCCTGTGTTGCCTGACGTACAACATAGATATTCATACGGTTCGTTCCTGCGCCTAACACACCGCGAAGTCCTGCCGTTCCAAACTTAAGCGCTACGGCAAAACGTTCCTTAATCTCATTGTCATCCTCTGCGATTCTGGACAATTCCGGTTTTAAATCCGCATCCTCTAAATCTGCTTCCATCCAACGTTTGTATTCTTCCTGATACATATCGATCACTCCCTGCTATTTCATTTCTTTTTATGTAACTTATAAAACTAACAATAATATACCATGTTTAAAGATAGATAGCAACGTGCCATCAATGATTCATCCAGATAATTGTGGCATTCTTTCTCTAAATCTGCTATACTCTCTTGTAGATATTTCAATTATATAATTTGTAACGGAGGTACTTAAATTATGGACTATAGACCAGTCGGTGTCTGCTCAAAACTTATTCGTGTAGATGTGGAAAATGATGTGATTCAGAATGTAGAATTTCTTGGTGGCTGCAACGGTAACTTAAAAGGAATCGGACAACTTGTACAGGGCATGAACGTAGAAGACGCCATCTCCCGTCTCCAGGGAATTACCTGTGGCAACAAGTCTACATCCTGTCCGGATCAGCTTGCTTATGCGCTGAAAGAAGCAACAGGCAGAGTATAAATCAAACTTATATCGGACATTTCAGAATCCTTGTGACAGGCGCCGCACAACGACTTTTCCCTATAGGGAACCTTCCTGGTTTCACAATGTAAGGTCTTGAAAATATATTTAAGAGTTTTTCTTGCGCTGTGAACGGCGCCTGTCACAAGGATTCTTAAAATGTCCGTTATTTCGTCTACAGATACATTTTAATGTAACTATTCAGCCATGCGCTGATATAGCAGACAGGATGTGCAAGCTTGCTTGCAGAAGACTGTATGATATAATCAGCATATGGCGTTTAGCCATAAACGAGAGTTTTACTGCGTAAGCAGTGTAAAAGACTGTGTAACAGTCGAAACTCGAGTTGTTATGGCTGAATAGTTACATTTTAATTATTCAACGTATACACCATTCGTAAAACTGCTGCTTACATCATTATTGGCCGAATGAATACATCTTACTCGATAGTAATATCCGCTTTCCACAGACATTTTTTTATTTGACGCTATCCGGTCCGTATTCTCATGAAAGCTTTGCCAGCCATCGTAAAACTCCCACACAGTATCCCCTTCCAGAGCTCTTTCTACCATAACCGCTACTCCTACCTTCTCTACAATATGTGCTGCGATCGTGCTTCCTCCCGCATACAGCATACCGTTTCCTAAGCTTCGTACCTTTGAATACCCAGTCATCAAATCCTCTCCCCGAGTATTTCTTAACACCTCTCCGACAGATTCTGTCTCATGTGTCAGATAAGAATGATCGATCACCGGCAGTTCCTCCGCTTCTGTCCTTACGGAGACTACTCCCACAAGACATGCCAATAACAAAAAGGTACATCCAATACTTGCCATACGTTTTCTCATATGTTTCCTCCTTAACTAAGTCCTTCTATAATATAAGACACATAACTTTCCAAAAACTAACGCTGTTTTAATAAAAATATAAATTTTTTATGATTAATTCCATATCTTCTTTGGACATTGTCCCCATTAAAAAGTATTCCCCTTTTTGATAACTAAAGCCTATAGAATACCTTTTTTCGTCCAGACCATGAGGCTGATATTCCTTAATTTCAATTTTTACATCATCTTTATTTTTATAATATTGGTCTGTCACCTTGTCTTCCACATCCACTCCCCATGAATCCTTACCAAATGACATATTGATAATATATACAATACGTTCTCCCCGGTATTCATATATAAATTCTGCCGCCTGCACCTCCTTCTGAATATCTGCTGATACAAACGTAACCCCTTTTGGAAACAAAGCAGGTCTGACCGGGTTTATTCCAAACTCATCCTCCACTTTCTGATAAGCCGCTTCCTCATCCTCTGTACTAAGCGTAAGATTATCCTTGCCGGAATCTACCTGCACCACTTCCCGTTCTCCGACCGACCGCTTCATAATCTCTATCACTTGTTTCGGTCCTCCCATACTGGTAATTCCGACTGCCAACACAAGAACAAGAACCGCACAGGCAATAAAATAAACCTGCCGTTTTCTTTGTCTATAAACCTTCTTTTCCTCCGTAGCAAGCCCTGCCACAATTGCTCTTTGATACCGCTCCGGCAATTGCTTCAGAAGTTTCTGTACTTCAAAATCTTCAATCTCTTTTTCCAGATTTTCCTTTATCGAACGCTTCTTTTCATCAGACATCCCTTCCTGACCAGAAGCTTCCACAATCTCCTCAATTTTGTCTGCCTCTTCCCACATCTTGGTTCTTATCTGTTGCTCCAGAAGATTTCTTCTGTCCTTCATGTCTGCTCTACCTCGCTAAAAATAAATAAACTACTTACTCTTTCTCTTGACCAAACCCATCAGTAACGTATAATATAACTATAATACCGTTATCATCACATATACATATGGTAAATGCAAATATTCGGGAGGTCACTATGAAACGAATCATTTTAACCGGAGGCGGCACTGCTGGTCATGTTACTCCTAACATTGCTCTCCTTCCACGTTTAAAAGAATTACAATATGATATTCACTATATCGGTTCTTACAATGGAATCGAAAAAGAACTGATCGAACAGTTCGGAATTCCTTATCATGGAATCGCTACTGGAAAACTGCGGCGATATTTCAGCCTACAGAACTTTACCGATCCATTCCGAGTGGTCAAAGGACTCAGCGATGCCAAAAAATTAGTCAAAATCCTAAAACCGGACGTCATCTTCTCCAAAGGAGGATTTGTATCGGTCCCTGTCGTCCTCGCCGGAAAAAGCCGCCGCGTGCCGACCATTATCCATGAATCCGATATGACGCCCGGACTCGCCAACAAACTGTCTCTATCCGCCGCTACCAAGGTGTGTTGCAATTTCCCGGAGACATTAGAGCATCTTCCGGAGGGCAAAGCTATTCTTACTGGTTCACCAATCCGTCAGGAATTATTAGCCGGAGACAAATATAAGGCTCGGGAATTTCTTGGATTTGCAGAAGATAAACCAGTCATCATGATCGTGGGCGGAAGCCTTGGCTCTGTCGTTGTGAATGACGCCGTTCGAGCCATTCTTCCGGAATTATTAAAATCCTATCAGGTTATCCATCTCTGTGGACGCGGTAAACTTGATGAATCTTTAAAAGACCTGAAAGGCTACGCACAGTTTGAATATATCAAAGATGAACTGAAAGACTTATTCGCCATTACAGACATTGTCATTTCAAGAGCCGGAGCAAATGCAATCTGCGAGCTGCTTGCCCTTCATAAGCCGAACCTTTTAATTCCATTGTCTGCAAACGCAAGCCGCGGCGATCAGATTTTGAATGCCCGTTCTTTTGAGAGACAAGGCTTTAGTATCGTACTGGAAGAAGAAGAGCTAAACAGCGAAGTCCTGCTTTCTTCCATAAACCATCTCTACGAGAACAGAGAATCGTACATTCAAACGATGAAACAGTCTTCACAGCAGAATTCTATCGACACGATTATCGATCTAATTGAGTCTGTAAGCAAATAGTTTCATTTACTGCCGCAATATATTTACACAAAATAGGTGCCCATCTGGCACCTATTTTTACGCGTCATTCAAATAAGCAAACTCTTCTGCATAATTTTTTCTGATCCACTGTTTTGCTCGATACAGTATACCATGCAGAACCTCCAACGATATTCCCATAATCTCTGCCACCTCTTTCTGTGGCTTTTCCAGAAAATAAGTAATCGTAACAGCGTCGTACCAACGTTCATTCACACGATATAATTCTGCAAATATGTTTCCTGCCAATTCCTGATATTCTTTCTCCCGTAATTTTTTGATATAGCCGTCTTCCAAGCTTTCCACATATTCTTTCTTAACTACGGTCTCCTCTGTTGGAATTTCACGCAAACTGTCTCTGTTATAATTCAGCGCAGCATACTTTGCAGTCGTAATCAGCCATGAACGAACCACTTTCATATTTACATGTTCCATGTTTATGTATAATTTTAAAAATACCGTCTGTGTAATTTCCTCTGCTGCATGATGATTTCCGGAGTAATACAGTGCTGTACGATATACGACATCAGCATTACTTTCATAAACTGCATCAAATGCAGCCCTGCCGATCGACTTTACCACCACTTATCTATCCTTCTCTTTCTGTACAGTTTTAGAAATTTACTTGATCTTTGAGAGAATATCTTCTTTATCTTCCTCTGTCAATTCCCCCATCGGCCATCCAAGTCCTACATGATCATCTTTATATCTCGGAATCATGTGTAAATGAAAATGAAATACCGTCTGTCCTGCCGCTTCTCCATTATTTTGAACGATATTATATCCATCACAGCCCAGAATATCCGTAAGCTTTGTAATCATTTTCTTCGCCAGCACGAGAACCTTGGCTGCCAGCTCATCGTCCAACTCATACAAATTGGCATAATGCTCTTTCGGAAGAATCAACGCATGTCCTTTCGATGCCGGACCTGCATCCAGAATCACTCTGAAATCATCATCCTCATACAGTGTTGCAGTAGGAATGTCTCCATTAGCAAGCTTACAAAAAATACATTTTTCATCTTTCATATCTTGTTCCCTCTCTTTAAAAATTATAATTGATTATTTTAACCGCCGATGTTAAACTGGTAAACTGAGAAAGGCGGTATTTACTATGTTTTCAACAGCAGATTACGACAAATTACAACAAATCATGGCAGAAAGTCCTGAGAAGAAAGAGCTTCTCACAAGACTTTTAGAAACTCATCAAATGAGTTTAAGCGCCATCAGCCACGAAATTCGCAACCCACTAACTCTTGTATACAGTACACTCCAATTCATAGAATCCCAGCACCCGGAAGTTTTGGAGTACAAACACTGGTCGAGTCTTCGCGGGGATATTGAATATATGAAACTACTTTTAGAGGAACTGTCCTCATACAATAACGGCGAGAAACTAACACTTTCCCCCATAGATGCCAATACCTTCTTCAAAACACTGGCATTGTCCTTTGCCTCTTCCATTGTCGACACCAAACTACAATTTACTTCCCGTATTCAGCCACAGCTCCCGCCATTAATGGCAGACGTTGTAAAACTGCGCCAATTACTTTTGAATCTTCTTACGAATGCCAAAGATGCAGTAGACTGTAAATCCCCCTTGTCAACTGTCAGCTTAGAAGTTTACACAGAAGCCAATATGCTCCTTGTTACCATCACCGATAATGGCTGTGGTATTTCTCCTGAAAAACTTCCTCACATCTTCGAACCATTTATTACTTATAAAAAACAAGGAACCGGACTTGGTCTCGCTATCGCAAACCGCATTGCCAGAGCACATGACGGCACCCTAAACGCTGCGTCAACACCCGGAACTTCTACGGTATTTACTCTTACGCTTCCAATACAGTAGAACTGCCATCACAAAGCCCGACACAAGTCCTCCAATGTGGGCAAAATTATCCACTCCTGCGCTGGTGAGTCCAAAATACAAACTAAAAACCGTCATAAACACGAGTCCTCTTCCGGAAATATCGCCGATACGCCCGCGGTTTCGAAGCGCTACATAGAGCATTGCTCCCACAATTCCAAAGATAGCTCCGGAAGCTCCCGCCGATACGACAAAATCCTGTGTGCTGATATCCCAGAATGCCGAACAGATATTCCCACAAAATCCGCTGAGAAAGTAGATAAGCAAAAATCTTATTCTTCCCAGTTCCAATTCCAGAGTCCACCCGATTACGAGCAGCATAACCATATTATTGATAAGATGTTCAAACCCAAAATGCATAAACATACTGGTAAACAAACGGTAATATTCTTCACGCTCCAACATATACGGCACATACATTGCGCCATGCTCCAGCATAAACTCTCCGTCTTCTGTCATCCCCTGAAATGTCAGATAAAAAAAGAGGATAACATTCATAGCAGCCAATATAATCGTGCAATAAGCCTTCCCTTTTGTTTTCTTCATAAAGGATTACTCTCTTTTCCATATTCTTCACTTTCTGGTATTATAACACAAGATAGAGAAGCTGTGATTACTCTTTATAAATTTTTTATGATACCAGAGCAAAAAGGTCTAAAACCACATGAGCTCGCTCATAACTTTTGGCTTTCTATCTCGTTTTCCTTTTCATCTGCAATACAATGTATAAAATTCCGATTAGAGAACCCGTCATCAAAATCCCAAGGATTCCTATTCTGGAGGTATCTCCCGTTTTAACACGATCCGGAGGTGTTTTCTTCGGGGGTTTCGGCACATCTGGTATTTCGGTTTCTTGGGGAACCCCCGGCTCATCCGGTATTTTCGGCATCTGTGGCAGTTCCGGTATCTCCGGCATATCCGGTATTTCCGGTGTCTCTGGGACTTCCGGTATTTCCGGCGTCTCCGGGACTTCCGGCGTCTCCGGTGTTTCCGGAACTTCCGGCGTTTCTGGAATTTCTGGGATCTCTGGTGTCTCTGGCACTATCCGCGGAATAATCTTTAATTCATCTACCATAACAACCGTCTGAATCTGTGCTGTATCTGCAGTCACTTCAAATTCCACATCTTGAGCCAGTTCATATTCCTCTGGACAGGATACTTCGTGTAAAATATATTTCCCTGCCGGGAATGCTTCTTTTCGCCAATTCTCCTCCGTCGTAACAAATGTTTCCACCACCTCTCCCTGCTTGTAAAGAGGATGATCTTCGTCTGCAGCTATAATCTGAAGCTCGCACCCCGCCAACGGTTCACCCGTATCCGATGCAGACTTTTCTATCTCCACAGTGTTTTTCTCGTCATACATAATAACTTCCTGTGCTTTCAAATCTGTTCCCGCTCCCACTGTAAACTCTATATCCGCCGCTTTCAAATATCCCGGTGGCACTGATACCTCGGATAACGTATATCGTTTTCCTTCAATCAATCCCTCAATGATATGAGGTTCTTTTGTGGATACCCATGTCTCCACCTCTTTGCCGTCTTTATCCGTCACTTTTAACTGTGCGCCTGGAAGTTCATTTTCTCCGGTAATTTCTCGTTTCGATATTTTCACTTTAGTCACATCATTTCTAGAAGTCACTTCTATGGGCGTCTCGCCGTTCCAGCCATCAGGAATTTCAAAGTCTATGGTCCTTGCCGCATATCCTAGCGGCGGTGATACCTCCACCAATTCGTATGTTCCGGCTTTTAACACATTTACTCCGGAGGTCTTCGTAGTTGCGTATGGAAGTGTAACTGAACCATCGTTTCCGGTTTCAAATTCTACAAAGGAAGAACCGCTCTCCGGCTTCCATGTAACGTCTTCTTTTGTCGTTTTCAGTCTGGCCTTGAACACTGCCCCTGATAACAACGTTCCATTATTTTTATCCTTTTTATAAACTTTAATTCTTGGAAATGCTTTATTTACAATCGTTTTTTCAACCACTTTCCCCACCATATCTACAGTGAAACTTGCCGCAGCCTTATAGCCTGTAGGCGGCAGTGTCTCCGTAATAGTCCAGCTCCCTGCGCTTAACGCCTTGTTTTTCGTCTGAGCAATTCCATTTTTATCTGTCTGAAATGTTACCACCTTCTTAGTGCTGTTATTTACGGCTTTAAATTTTACTCCTGCTCCTGCACGAATCTTTTTACCATCTAATGTCTGTAATTCCTTTATTATTATTAAATCTTCCGGCGAAACTCCCCATTTCACTGTAAATGCAGCGGTTTTCGTCGAATCTGTAATAGCGGTTTGTGTTAATTTTTGGACACCTTTTATAGAACTGTTGAAAATAATAGATTGAAATTCTTTTATAGAACCTTTTAGATTTCCTGTTTTGAATGTACTTTTCAATGTAAGTGGAGCGGTCAGATAGAAAGTGGTTCCCCCGTAAATCTTTACGCTTCCGGTTGTTCCGGTTGTCTTTCCGCTTACTTTTTCCAGTTTCACGCCGCTCGGTAATTTTACAGTCACATAATTCTTGCTGTCTGCCGTAAATTTAATATTAGGCGTTCGCTGCAATTTCCCTTTCACATAACTTT
The DNA here is from genome assembly GCA_910578495.1 of uncultured Dorea sp. Lineage (GTDB taxonomy): Bacteria > Bacillota > Clostridia > Lachnospirales > Lachnospiraceae > Dorea_D. Next base: position 39,692 of record CAJTRE010000005.1, on the reverse strand, counting down.
CCACCGATGATTTGCTAAAACTCATGGTCGTATTCGGCACACTTTTTCCATCCAGATATTTTAAAAATTTAGAAAGTCCAATTTTAGTATCCGTATCGCTCCCAATTTTAAAGCCAATGGTGTCTATTCCAGAATAGTAATAACTAAGAGCCAGGGACGTACAGACAACGCCATGAGCGGCATTTTTAAATCCACTCCACTGTTCTTGTCCTTTCCATCCATAATACAGAACCTTTTTTACTTTCGCATTTTTGTAAATTGACTGATTGATGGGTGTTCCCGTAATTGGTGTCACGTTCTTATGCTCCATGCAAAAGGCTATTTTTCCGTCTACTGTAAATTTTCCACATTTTATCCCTCCATACTGCGCATAACCTTGAAAATTTACCGTCGTTCCTGCCAATGCCTGAATGGGAATGTACAAAAGTATAACCCCTGCCAATATACTTAAGAGCGCCCCTGACTTTATCTTTCCTCTCTTCTTCATTCGCTTTTGTCTCCTTTTTTTATTTTTATCTTCTTCTCTTCTGTCTTTTCTTACAATTCTTCTTCCTCGATGTGAAGACCATCCCACTCTCCCCACCTTGGTTTCTTATGCTTTCTGAGAAACCGTTGTACCGGAAGCCACATATGCTCCATATCTTCCATGATCATCGTTCCCATCTCCCTCTCTGTAATCCAATCGTGGTCTCTCTGGTCATACACATTCTCTTCCTCCTCATAATATGTCTTCTTCTCCACCGTTTGAGAGTCAGACACTTTACTCTCCTCTATCAGACATTCATCAATAATCTTATACAAACTGTAGTTTTCCTCCATTGTTTCCTTATGAAGCCTAAACACAATTTTTACACAATCCTTATCCGAATAGTCCACCCGCTTAACGAAATATTCCATAAGTTCATGAACATCATCCCACAGCTCTGTTGCCTTCAGCGGATAATAACAGAAGAAAAACTGTTCCTCCTCATAGAAGATATACTCCGGCTTCAACAAAATACGGTGAATGTTCAGTAAATGTTCTTCTACACTTTCAAGAACATCCCGCAAAGCCTGAAGAAAAGCCCGTATATCCTTTAATGTCATTTCACTTCTTGTATACAGCGCTTGCATTGATATTTTTCCACTGACATCAAAATCATAACAGCTGCGCCCATTTATTCCTCTCCCTCGTACCGGAAGCAGTCCTTCTATCTCGTTTTCTTCCAGCATTCTTATCTGATAATCTTCTTTATAAACAACTGACTCTTCAATCGTGATTCGCCGCTCCATCTATAACCTCCTTTATTCTGCGCTTATCTCGGATATATTTCTCCGGCTCTGTCACAGCCGCCGTTTTCACAACATGGATTCCAAATCTTCCCTTTGCCGCCGTTGCTGTGACAACAATCTTCTCTTCCCCTATGCTTACATTCACATTGCTTCCTGGAAACAACACACATTTTTTACTGATCCGCTCCGCAAACAAAGCTTGTAACTCTCCCCCTGTGACTCCATTCTTCTCCCTTGCCTTTGTTCCTCCTACAACTGCCGTCTCATAAGCCACAGCAGATATGACATTTTTATCATGGAAATAAAAAACGGTCAGAATACAGCTCATGATTAAAAATAAAATGATCGGCATTAAAAATGACATCTCTACCGTCATACTTCCCTTCAACATCTTTCTATCTTTTCCATTCATCTCTAAGCTGTCTCCTTATAAATAGCTTGCTATCCAATTAATCAAGTATCCGATTGTTAGAAACGGGAAGAAAGGAAGTGTACTTTTCCTGTTCATCCTTTTCATACATAGCGTCAGAACTGACGCCGCGGCCAATAACAGAAATGCACCGGACAATACGCCAATGAGTCCCCAGAACCCAAGATATATCCCAAGAATCAAAATTGCCAAGCTGTCTCCATAACCAAACCCTTCCTCTGTAACCTTACTGATCAATAGAAACAAAATCCCTACCGCTGCTCCTGCTCCTAAAATCCAAAGACTGTATGGTCTGTACACAAATTGATAAATCAAAGCGTATACTATGCCTGCCAGCAACAATTTCCCGGGTACTTTACGATGTTTCATATCCAAAACTGATAAAACCACCAACGCCGTCAGATATATACTTCTACTTACCGCCCACATTTCGAACAAGCCCCCTTTCCTACTGCCTCTGATAACGGAACCGCATAGACTGTTCTCTTCAATCCACTGCAGGACAAAGAGCTGTGATACCGGTCTCCATAATTTGTAATATATACACCTCCGCCGCCATTCTTACACCGCTCACAGGCATGGTACTTTCCGCCGCTTTTATTTCGAAGAGTCTCTATCTGTGACGCCGGAACCATACGGATAGATAGATCCAGATACGTACAGTGATAGTCCTTGTGATAGACAACACCTGTCTCCGTAATATAGACAGTCTCATTGTCTTCTGCCAGTCCTCCCCTTTCATATCCCGACCATGTTTTCACCCGCATATGTTCTTTATAAGTAATAGGAGGAATTCCAAACATGGGAACGGGAACTCTGACATGATAGACCGCTTGAAGCTCTGCGATTCCTGTTCTCGCAGACATCTTAGAACCACTACAGTCAATCCCTCCGCTCCCTCCTACGACAATACTTCTCTCCAATCGTCCGGCTCCAATAGCATTTACCACGTCTGATTCTATTTCTGCCGGAGAAATCGCTTTCTTTATATAGCCCTCCTGAGCCGCTTCTTTTCCCGCATACTGAAGTCCACATCTTACGGCGGTCTGCACCGCCGTAATCTCCATTAGGTAAAACAAACAGATGACTGCGAAGAAAAAAATTGGTACTGCCATCGCTGCTTCTACTGTGACACTTCCTTTCACAGGGGCAAAGACAGATGCCTTTCCGGACTTAGAATATTTGACAGGTTTTGAGGGGAATCTATAATTATTCATCGAACGAATCCATCTCCTTTCATGTATATTTTTTAATAATTTTGGATTTATATATGCCGAAAAGGCATCTGTCTTTGCCCCTAGTTGTATCCGAAATACGTTTGAAATCGATAGGTAATCCCTCTGCGCAGATGGCAGGTTGTTGTAACCTCTATCTTGCTGATACAATAGTCTGCATGAAAGAACGAAAGACCATGCTCCATCCTTAGATTCTGCTCAATCATATCCAGTGTACGGATTCCTGCCGTCTCCTTTTTTTCCAGAAAAAGCAGCATTCGCAAATACTCTTCATAGGGAAGACCATTTTTTATGTCTTTTCCATCGTTTAAGTCCTCTGACTCTCCCAGTTTCAAAAGACCTGCAAGGGACAACTGCCAGCTTTCCTCAGATTTCACAAGGGGAACTCTGCTGCCGTTTAAAAGCGACCGTATATCCATAACAGACTCTCCGAATGCCCATACAAGAAGAATCACTTGAGCCGCCGCCTCTGTGATTGCAGGGACCGCCAGTATCGAACATAATGCCAGCGCCATAGCCTCTGCTTCCGCCTTCTTCGCACCGCTTTTTTGGAGATGTGCATAGTTCGGCACAAACCTTAGAAGCAGCAGCTTCTTTGCTACAGCCTCCAGATTCTCCCGGTCGCTTTCTTTTCCCTCCAAAATATACTCCAGCTCATAATCTAAGGCTCCGTCTCCTGGTTCCCCCGCCGCACAATCAAAATGTTTAAGCAGATATTCTCCAAAGAGAAGGGTAGTTAATGTACCATACTCCTCGGATACATCTGAAAAATCACCATATCCTTGGTTTCTATTCCGGACAGATAACACCGTTTCTCCATCTATCGTTTTCTCAGACACTTTTTTGTTTTTTGGCATTACCAGCTCAAGGAAGGAGGACTTTTTTAACTGCTCCACATGTGCGATCGGATTATCTTTTTCCGGGAGCGCTCCTTCATTCTCTTGAAGAAGCGCTTCCAAATCCTGCTGTTTTTTTAGTTCGTCCTTTTGATACTCCTGCGCCTGATCTTGCTGGTTTTTCCATACATCCGTTATACCGGTCTTGTCTTTTAGCGCGTCAACACCATACTTATGCCGCATATAAGCTGCCACCTGCTCGTAAAAAGCCTTTGCACCATTATCTGTCAAAAACTCAATTCGTTTCACCATGTGTTCCATATCCGAAGCACCATAAAATTCCTTGCGTTTCTCTATATTCTGTTCCGAATAGTTCCCTGTCTCATAACTTCCATCCAGCGCAAAAACATCATACTCTTCTAATAATTCTTTCTGATATTCTGCAAACACTGACTCCATCGCCCGGTTTACATCCGCCCTGCGGTAACTTTTTGCCATCTGTACTGATGCCGCCTCCATAATTCCTCCAATAAAGGAAAGTAATAGTATAAATACCAGACTTAGATAAGCGGTGACTTCTCCCTTTTTCATCCCATCAGATCCCCGCACTTTCACTGGTAATCTTCTCAAAAATCGTCTGCACCAAACTGGTAAGCTGCGACTTAAAAATCAGCACAAGCCCAATCAAAACCACCATAAATTTAGCCCCTTGTCCTATACCCCTTATAAACACTGGCTTTATCATCAGCGTCACCGAGTAGTTTCTGTCTTTTTCTCCAACTATTTCCTACAAAAACTGTGCATATCGTGTATTAGGTTAAATTTCCCAACGCCTGAATAATTTTCTATATAAAGCAAAACAGCCGATGTATGTTTCACACATAATCCGCTGTCTGCTATCTTTCCTATTAAATTTTTATTTTTTCTGTTTCTCCAATTCTCTTGTTAATTCTTCTACTTTCTTCTCTAGTCTACTCTTTTCTTTTTCTAATTCTGCAACTTGTTTCTTTAATCTCATAACTGCAGTTTTTAAATTGTTGTTTGTTTCTTCCAAGGCTCTGTCAAATATAACTTTCTTAGGGTTATAGCATTCTCCTTGCTGAAGTAATGCCTCATCTAAAGCCTTTCTAACCTCTGGATTTCTGTAAAAAAAACTTTTTGCAAATCCCGTATTTTTTGCTAAGGCTGTTACAGAAATTCGCTCTTTTCTTTGATACATTTTTTCAATTTCATTTATAGCAATCTCTGTTTTTTCTTTACTCTTTTCCTTATTTATTGCAACGATTTTGTCATATTTCATACTTATCTTCTCCCTTTTATAATCGCTTCAATAATGAAATTTGTTTTTTCCCAATCTGCTTTTGAAGTTTATCTACCTGCTGACGAAGTTGTTCGTTCTTCTGAATCAACTCTTGATTTTGTTCCGATAATTTCTCGTTCTCTGCTTTAGCTTTTAACAATTCAATTCTCAAATCAATTACTGAATTTTCAAGTTTTCTGTCCATTGTAACCGGATGTCTATTCTTAAAAATTGCTTCCTGTCTGTGTATTGCATCATCCATTTCTCTTCTGATAAGTTCATTTTTATAAAAAAATCCTCTGGAAAGCCCTGTTCTTTTTACCAGTTCTGCCACGGTAATCCTTTCCATATTTTTAAGCATATCAGATATTGTATTTTTTGCAATATTCATCTTCCTTTGACTCTCAGCCTGTGTAATCGCTACCATCTTATCATATTTCATAATCATCCCATCCTTCTATGATATCTAATAGGATCATGTCCATTTTTTCTCTTGCAGCTCTCGTTTCATCTGCCATCAGTTTATTTCCTATTTTCCGATAATGGTGTACCGAATATATGGAGGTATGCCCCAGCAACTTGGCTATCATCCAGTCGTCCACATGCATTTCTGTCAATTTCTTTCCATAACAATGTCGGAAAATATGAGTTCCAAACTTCAGGAACTCTCCATTATCATCCCGGATATCTTCCTGGCGGATCATTGTCATAATCTGATTTTGAATCATGCTATACTGATAAGGTCTTGTTGGATCATCTTTCTTTACAAAAATGTAGGTTGTTTCTCCGTATCGCTCTTTTGTATAGTCAATTGCTTTCATAATCAGTTGTGCTACTTCTTCACTGATAGATTTTTCATAGGTAACTGACTTCACCTGGTCGATCCTTATAAAATACCGATTGTTCCGCATGCTTAGGCAGTCTGTCTTTAAGGTCAGCGTATCTGAAATCCTTGTTCCCAGTAATTGATGGATAATCAATGCTCTGCATATCTGCTCATCCATTTTGAAAATGTGTTCGTTTAATCTCTTAATTTCCGCATCTGAGTAAAATTTGAATACATGCCTTGGGGTACTTGGAAAATCATTACTCAGAAATAATTCACTCATGTACTGTCGTTCATATAAATTTCCAACATCTTCTATTACCCTTCGTAGTGCATATAGATCAGATCTGTAATTTTTCCGGTCATGTGCTTCCGTTTGAAGATATATCAAATATTCTTCTATATGCATCCGTTCCAGATCCTGCAACGATTGAATGTCCAAATATTTTCTTTTAAGAAATTTTGAGAACCTCTTTACTGCAGTCATTTCACTGTGAATCGTTCCTAATGGGGAATACTTCAAATGCATAAAAATTACTTTTTTTACTTCTTCCCGGATATCTGGCTGTATAATTTTAGTAAAGTTAATCGTTTCTGTATTCAAAATGGGATTTCCTTGAATAGGAAAATCGAAATTTTTAAGAGTCCAGATGTCTTTTTCCTGTTCGTCCCTGTCATCATCTTCTTCCAGAAACTTCAAGATTTTTTTCATATGCCTCACAATACCAGGACTTTCAATCCCTACCTTGTCATATGCTGGCCGGTATTTTTTGCTTGATAAAGCATATCCTCGTTCCAACATCCAACCTTTTAGCATAAGGATGATTTTTTCTTCTTCTCTGGAATCTAGGCTTTGTATTTTCCGATCAATCAGAAATTCCCGAATATTATTATAATAGGTCACTTCACTTGACATGCTGGACGGAGCGAGCATTTTCCCTCTTTCCCATATAAATTCTTCCAACTTTTCAGCAAGTTCTTCGGATGGCAACCCTTCCAAATTAAAATATCGTACCGGACTGATACGCATTCTCTGCAACTGATCTTCGGATGCTGCCTTGTAGCAATCCATCTCATATATGTAAATTCTTTTTTTCATTTTCTGTCACCACGCTTCTTAACTTTAATGGTAGAAGCCAAATCATTTTCCGGTTTCTTAAAGTATGTATCACTTGCTTTTTCAATTCTCTTTGGCATGAAGTCCACATACTGTTTTGTCATCTCTTCCGAAAAATGTCCTAAATAATCTCGGATTGTCTGTATAGAAACATCCTCATCATAAAATTGAGTTGCCAACGTATGTCTATAATCATGGGATTTGAAAATATAATCTCCATCCGCAATCCCATTCTTATCACAGTGCTGCTGAAATTCCTGTCGGAATGTTCCTATACGGTATGCTCCACCATTCTTTCCTTTAAAGATGTAGTCTTTCGGACGAATATGTTCCTGTTCAATATACTTACGCATGATTCTATACATCACAAGCGGTATCGGTATCATTTTATCTGCCTTCATCTTGATTTGATAAACTTTTAGCCATGCATCTTCTCCATCCCAGTAATAAGCATCTCCTTTTAACGTACACACTTCACTGATTCTCAGTCCGGTACACCATAAATGTAAAAATATCAACCTTGAGACCAGTGGAAATGCATACAGTTTATGCAGAATTTCCATATAAACTTGTTCTTCCACCGTTCTGTCATGATGTTCCGGATACGTTTTTTTCAGATAATACTCCGGTTTAAAAGGTATCTCCTTCATATATCCTCGGACAGTTAAAAACTGATAAAATTTCAAATAATGCACAATTCTTTTATTGAATGTGTCATCTTTGGTATCCTTATCTTCCAGCTCCCGAAAATAAGTTTCCAATTGATTTTCATCTACTCGACAGATGGATTCTTCTTCCTTAAAATATTCCAGAAGTCTTTTTATTTCATATAGTTGTCCTCGGATATTCGCTATCGTCAATCCACCAATTCCTACATGATATTTTGCATATTCCTGTAACAGCTCCCTATTCTTTTTGTTAGCAACTTCTATAAAACTCAGTCGCTGTACCGGATTACTTGGGTTAAGCCGATCTTCTGACAGGTGAAATCGTTCCATATACCACACATTGGCATGCCAATGAATTTCTGGTGCTGTTAAAAATAAGATTTTCCGACTGTTATCAACGATCTGCATAGAATTTTTCACATTGACCACCTTCTGTTCCACGATTTTCTCAAATCGCTGGATCTGTTCTAATTCCAATCTTTCTAGATCATCAATCTCTTCCTCCACACAAAAATCATATAACCAGTGTAATGGCAATAAATAGCGAACTCTTCTCTCTTTGGGATCGTCCCTATATAAATTGTCTAAGATATAATTCAGTAGTAGGAAAACCTGCTTTTTTATTTTTTCAGATGCTCTTCTTGAAAAATCCCACACCAGTTCCTGTTTATCTCGGACATATTCAAAATCCTTAACCAATTCCAAATCTGGTAAGTATGGCAGGAATACAATCTGTCCTTGATATTTCCTCCGGTGTTCGATTCTTCCCGGCAGACTTTCTATTTCTTTTTGGATGCTATACTGCTTAATATGATCGAAGACCTTTAAATATCTCATCACACTCGCTTCATCCCAAATTTTTTGCATTTCTGCTTCATATCGGCTTCGTACCATATAATCAATCTCTTTGATATGATGTATTCCCTGCCGGATTAGAAATCGTTTGATGTTTCCCTTCAACACTCCATCTGACACTTGGCATTCTTGGATTTCTGAGAGCAGATCTCCATATTCTGTTTCTATCCAATACTTCTGTATCTTCCGTAATGCGGATGACTGCTCTTTCACCTGCTTTTTCGTATAATTCCCACTATCCAACAAAGTTTGTTTGTATTCCCGTAAATCTTGTTCTTCTGCTAAAATCACATCATAGATTTTTCTTTGGATAAGGAATTTCTCTGCTTCTTCCCCTAATTCTCTCTGCAATATTCCGCCTGACATAAGCTGCTTGTGAAGATGTTGTATCTCTTCTTGGCGTTCCGCTTGCAGCAATCGAATTGCAGACACTTGATCGCCTCCTCTTTTTTATAACAAATTCTGAACGCCATACAGTGCCTGATGCTTATTGTAAAATGCATCGCTGACTTCTATTAGTTCATCCTCTGTTATGTTCAGATATTTCATGGTCGTTTCGATATTCCGATGTCCGAGTGCCTGGCTGATCATTTCTAATTTCCAACCATCTTTTCGTCTTGCATTTGCGAAATAGTGTCGAAGCATATGAGGTGATGCTTTAATTCCCGTCTTTCTTTCCAGCCTACGCAGCATTGCATATACTCCGCTTCCTTTAAAGGGTTGTCCGACATAGTCACCTGAGACATTGATAAACAGATATTCCTGTCCTAAGATCAATTCTTTGTAATCTTCTATATAGAACATTAAAATATCAAAGGTTGCATCGCTGATTTTTGCTCTGCGAAACTCCGCATTTTTTGCCCTTGCCCTATTTTCATTATCTTCTCGGAAGTTGACATAAATTATATGTCTCTCATAATCTATATCTTCTGCATATCGGACACCTAAGAGTTCCCCTATTCGAAATCCCGTTTCTGCTAATAATAAAAGCAGAACCTGATCGCGGCTGTTTGCACATTCCTGCAACAAGCCTACAATCTTGTCCTGCTCAATGGTTTTTCCTTGATGTCCTTTTTCTTTTAGATACCCTCGAAAGTTCTTTCGGTTCAGCACCCTTTTGAGACCTATCGAATTTCTTACAATCATCTGTGTATCTGACAGCACCTTCAAACTTTCTGACTGCTTGTTTTCCTGTTCCATAAAAGTATAGAACCGGAATACCTCTTTTAAATATGCATTGCATGTTTCATTGTTTGGAAGTTTTGAGTAATCTTCCCGACTATGCTCACCTGCTTGTAACCAGATCAGAAAATCTGTAAAATGTTCATGCTGTTCCATGTAATTCATCTGATAGATATCATCCAAATGCAATTCTAGTTCATCCATAAAGTTTAAATAATAGGATAATATAAAAGCACTCCTTCGTATGGTATTCGGTGATAACTTTGACCGTTTTTTATGCATTAAATACTTGGAAGGTAAATATACAATATCATGACTCTCTTTTTCCCGGATAAAATAAAATTCTTCCTTTTTATCAATCTGCATATCCATTATATATTTCGCCATCTCAGCACCTCCTTCCAACTCTTTAACGCTATACACATTATACCCTCTTCATGTTTAAATATCTATTCATCAATACCAACAATCCCTCCAAAATCGCCCCCAAAATTGTATTAAACTTTCCTCTTAAAAACGTCCGGAAACTAAGCACAAACAACAAGGCTGGAAAGAGATTTTTCCTGTTACAGATAATACTCCACACCTTTTCGGCTGCGGATAAAATCCTGTACTTCTCCCAATTCTTCTGCTATCGGACAGGACGGAAGCGCACACATTGCCTCTTCATGATACTTACCGCCTTTCACCGCCCGGATATCTAAGATAGACACCACGCAAGTATCGGTTTCTGTCCGGATGGCACGTCCAAATCCCTGCCGCAGTTTCTTCTGCATATCCGGCACAATGATAGACTGAATATAGGCTTCCAAAGAGTCATACGTTTCTTTCTCTGCTTCGCTGATGGGATCTGGTACTGCAAAAGGCAGCTTCACAATAATCAGCGAAGACACCATATCTCCCGGAAAGTCCACCCCTTCCCAGCAGGAGCCGGCTGCAAACAGCACTCCATTCTCCATCGTCTTAAACCGCCGGATTTCCTCTTGGGAGTGCCTCCATACTTCCACCATGGGAAATGGCAGGCTGTCTCTTAAAATCTGGTACACACTTCCCATTAGTGTATAAGAAGTAAACAGTACCAGCGTATGTCCGTAAGTAGAACAGATCAGGGAATGGATATGGTTTGCCACCATCACTGCCTCTTCCCGGCTTCCTCTCCTGCAATGCTCCAGCGTTTTTGGCAGGTATAGCAGACAATTCTTTTCGTAGGAAAATGGGGATTCTGCCACATACTCCTGCACTCCTGTCCTTTCTTCCAGCCCAGTGATCTGCCGGGTGCGCAAAAATCCTGCTCCGGCTTTCAGCGTTCCGCTGGTTAAAATGGCAGACATTCCTTCTTCCCTGTCCCATAACATCTTCCGAAGCAGTCCTGGAATCTCCCGGCTGGCTGCGCACAAAATGGGAAGCTGTTCTTTATCCAAATACAGATAACGAACATATTTTTCATCACTGCTACAAAAACACTCCAGCACATCCTTTGCCTCTTCCAGCCGGTTCCGTATCCACTTTGGAATACTTCGCTCCAACTTTTCTAAAAGGAATTCCAGCATTTCTAAGCCTTCCCACAGGGAAACCACACTATCGGTTGTATGACGAAATGTTTCCCGGATTCCTTTTCCAATCCGCTGTTCTTCTCCAACAACACGCAATGCATCACGCATCACTGTCCGCAGGATTCTTGCCTCTTCTTTTTGATGTTCCCGTTCCAGATAATATGCCATTTCTTGGATATCATCCATACACAGTTTTTTTCCAAACATCTGCCTTGCCGCTTCCGGTAACTTATGGGCCTCGTCTACAATTAATGTCCGATAATCCGACAATAATGGCTTATACCCTTCTGCTCTGTGATACGCATCTGCCAGTAAATAATTGTGATTACAGATTTGAAGGAACACATCTTGTTTCCTGGATTCTTCCAGATACCTCTGATAGCGGCACATCTGCCTACCCGGGCATTCCCTTGGACAGAATTTCGGCACACAGACCAGCCTTCTGTCAAACCCGCTCAGGTCCTTTACGGTATCCATGTCATATTGCTTTCGTAAGGACAGTAAGGATTCTTTTTGTGCAGCGTTCTTCTGTTTATGGCGGATTGCCTCGATTCGTTGCTCCAGCCTGTTGTCACAGACAAAGTGTTCCTTCCCTTTCCGCACCACTGCCCGAAGAGGGGACTGAATCATCCCTTGTTCCAACAGCACCCTGGATAAAAATGGAATGTACTCCGTCAAGATGGCTTTCTGCAATGCGATGCTTGAGGTAGACACCACCACCGGGCGCTGGTCCAACGGATTTCCCCTTTCTGTCAGCATGGAATATTTCCGCAATAATACGCAGGCTACCAAATAGGCATAGGTCTTTCCAATCCCCACCCCTGCGTCACACAAGGCAATCTGACCTTCCAGCAGAGTATCCAGCATTTCGTGGCATAGACGAATCTGCTCTTCCCGGACTGCCAAACCCTGTTCGGGAAATAACACCCGGAAGATCTTTTCCATTTCCTGGTGCGCTCTTTTTTGATATTCAACTTTATAAAACATAGTACTTCTTTCCGCATGGCGTTAATACCACAAGGATACGGCTGTGGAATCTTCCACAGCCGCATATATCTGATATCAACGACACACTCTTTTTTGATTTCTTATCGTTTCTTCTTCTCTTTGGCACCGTATTTGTCCTCGACACCCCGACTGCCGCACCATATCTATGGCTGGGAACATTACAGGCGGATGCTTCGCTTCGCACCGCTCGCAGATTTCCTGAAAGTCTTGCTGATTACAACTTGGAGTCCATCCTCTTCCTTGTGGGAAGAAATTCGTATCATTATCCCCCTCCGATGATCCTGGCGAAAGACCTGCGAAAGTCTATTCACAGCTGTAAGAATTCGCTCGGAATGAGAACAAACACTAGCAGTTCTTCTATAAAACTATCCATCATAGTCTCTGACTAAACAGTTCCGTAAAAGTCCTGTAGTGCTTCTCCCCATCCGTCCTGGCGCTTACGCTGTCACGCTTCTATCTTTGGGAACGTACCTGTAATGCTGGTATGCGGTTGTCAAGGAACTTAGGGCAATTACCCCTTTCATATATAGAGCCGATGAGATACTCCATTTTTCTTCACTTCTTCAAAACTTTTTTCATTTTTTTCTTTAATCGCTCCATCCGTGTATAAATGGTCTTTTCCGGCAGTCCCATCTGACCTGCAATCTCACGAACAGAGAAGCCCCACATCTTCAGAAGTAAAATCTGCAATGTTTTCTTATCCGTTTCCATCAGAATCTGTAAGAGCTGTTCGTTCTCAATACTGTCAAGCAGCTGTTGGATATTCAGTGCAACCGAAGGCTCTTCTTCCGTCTTTTGCGTATACAGCTCTTCCTGATTTGAAGAAAAATGTTCCCAAAATCTCCGCTCCGCATTAAAATCTTGCCAGTCCAATTCCCGGATCCTTTGGATCCCCTCTTCACTGACACCTGATTTTCGTAAAATCCGCTCCTCCTGTTCCTTCCACTGTTTCCATTTATATTCTTCTTTTGCCTTATGAAATGTCACCTTTCTTTTCCTCCGATCTGAATTTTTTGAAATCAAATCGGAGTGGCGGTGATCTTGCCTTCTCACGAGGGAAAGGCTGTGTTACTCGAAATTTTCTCCACAAAAAGAAAGATGCCGCAATCCTGTTTTGAATTGCGACACCACCCAAAGCTATATATAGAATTAAAATTCCTTCTTTTGTTGTTAACTTTTGTAACACCTACATATCTTTCTTACCTTAAAGATTAATATTCTACTGTGATTTTTAATCTCTCTAAATTTTCATTTTATTACAGAACTGGCCGGATAAAAATATTATTTATTTTTTTGAGTCTCTCTTACACAACTTTTTATAAATGACAGATCCTTACCCAACATTGCACTATATATTGCTGTTTAAAACATTCTGAAAGTTCAACTCCTTTACTGCGCTACAGAATTACTTAAATCCTAATTTTTCAATTATAAATGTTCACAATAATGCTAGGATTCCTGGGAAATTAGCTTCATATGAGATCAGAATCCACGGGGTAACTTATCCCAAAATACATGAGATTATTTGTAAAAAAGGATATTCTGGCAGTGTAGCTTCATTACGAATGTTTATGCAAAAAGAAAGAACAAGAATGCATGAACGAGTCTATTTGGCATTTTTTCTTATAATATTCTCTAAAAAAATTTGTATCAAATGCATATTATCCCTCTGTACCAAAAAAGATAACCCTTTTAAAAGGTTATCTTCTCATTCTCATCTTGTCTCAACTCCTTGATACCACTGATAATATTAAGCGCTAATGAACATCATCTTATTGCTAGTTCTTATATTACCTAATATGCGCTATAATGCACCTATGACCAATGTATGCTCTATGAAATTTGTCAGAATAAACTCTCACTGAGTACAAAAACAAAAGGCAACCCCATATACTGGTTGCCTCGTCTTATTCCCTTAATATTTAATCTTAAACTGCACATCAGTATTCACAGAATATATCCTGTTGAATAACTTCTAAATAATGTGTCTTAAACTAGTTTATGTTTTCTTATAATTATTTTAGAAGATTCAATTATTTCAGCAAGAATTTTCAACTCCATTTGATTACAGTCTTGTATAATATCCATAATATCAGATTTCAAAGCTGGAGCTTCAATTCTCATACATTCGGCCAACACCATTTCCGGTGGTATATTTAATTCGTTCACGATTTTAATGAAAGTCGATAAACTTACCTTCGTTTTACCTGTTTCTATATTGCTAATGTGTTGACTGGTAACACCTACTAACTCGGCCAGTGTTTCCTGTGTCATATTACGCCTTTTTCTTACATCCTTTATATGTGCCCCAAGTATTCTTTCATACTCCATAACTATACCTCCATATATACAACTATTATTGTATGCTTATATTCTCATCAGTAAATAGATTGTATAAATATATGTATTGCTATAGTTATAGTTTTGGGCAGTCTTTTACTTTTCTATTGTCCGCAACCGAATTTCACAATAGTTTCCCTGATCATCTAAGTAGTAGTGCGTTTTATACTTAATTGGCAAACTATCATATAGCCCCCTATTAAACTCACTAAACCATTCCGACCCTAAGTGCTTACTTTGTATCCCAAATTCATCTAATTTTCTAATAATATTGTTATCTTCAAACTTAATCAATAAAAATCCATTCCAAACTTCAATGCATGTTGGTAAAGTCCTAAATTCAAGAATGTAATTGATTATAGATACCATATTTTCAAAGTTTTCTTTCCTTGCCACACTATCACCGTCCATATATTTTCTTCTTATATTTTAATGTACAAAAGAATGTGTACATATGGTATACACATTCTTTGGCTTTTAGGCTTACCTTAGTCAATATCTGATAAAACAGGGGGAGAGAACGGAATTATGCAATCCGTCAAACATCTCTGTTTAAAAGCCGGGCACTCTGAATATCCTTCTATGCCAACATTCTCATCCTGTTCTTGCTGATCAACTTTACAACTCTCTAAATTTGATTGTGGTTTATTTATTACCATAAAATTCACCTTCCTATTAGTTATAATACCGAGCTCTCAAAGGAGTATATGTATAAAACTGCATTAATAATAGCATTTTCAACGCAAGCTTTCCCTACTTCACCATAAGTATTCGTGTTTTGAGCCTTTGAAGCAAGTGATTTTGCTTTATGGGCATACTCTTTTATAATAAATTCTATATTTCTATTTTTAGCTGATTCGTAAATATTATTTGAAAGGCTATTTCCTTTTATCTTATATTCATTACGATGCTCATCCACATACTTTTCAAATTCAGAGTGATTACTATTAATAGCTGTTAGATTTGAAGCATGATGGGGCTCATTTAAATCTGCCACATAATGTAAACCTCTTCCGAGATAAACCGCTGCAGACTCCTCCATACCATCATTATACGCTTTTATAGCTTTATCCAGATAGCTTAATGCACGAGTTTTTGCTGTAGGGTTCGTCTGTCCCAGCCAATTTTTTTCTGTATCTGGATCATAAAAATGTCCTGCAAATGTACCTGCATCAGTTTCATTCCCTAATCTATCCGGCCAATCTGCACTTATCATTAATGTATCAACATAATCAGTATTTGTAAACATTCCAAGTCCAATATCATTTCCCAATACTAATAGTGCATTAGCAACAATATATTGGTGTGTATGATCAATTCCTCCACTGACAAATCTAGCATCACTTTGTCCACCTTCTGTGTGTTCAATACTTACACCTTCTCCATAAATTTCGTCACTGCCATCAGCAATATCTAAAATTTGTTTTGGGAGTATATCATTAGTGGTTTCAGCAGCATAGGAATTAACCCTCGTGCTACCTCCAATCATTATCAGGGATAATACTAGAACAGTAGCTTTACTTATTTTTTTCATAAGTTCCCTCCCTATATTCATTTAAGTTAATAATTTTGTCAAAAATCTCATAATCGTTATTATGAGTTATTACAATAATAATCATCTCCTTTTTTATACTTTGCAATGTGTCATATAATCTTCGCCTCCTCTCCTCATCTAATGGAGATGTACTTTCGTCTAAAATTAAGATATCTGGTGCTTTTGTTAAGGCCCTTACTAAATCAAGTCGTTTTTTTTGTCCTCCAGATAAATTACTAGCATTTGAAGTCAACTCCGTATCCCATTGGTCTTGCATTCGGACTATTTCATTATAAATATCAAGCGATTTACAAATCCTCACACAATTTTGCGTTACATCTTCTTCATCAAAAAGTATATTTTCCGCTATAGTACCCATATAAAAAAGTGAGTCTTGCATTACAGCAGAAATTTTATCTCTAACAGAATACAAATTAAGTTCAGAGAGTCTATAATCATTAAAATAAATTTCTCCAGAAGTAGGTGCATACAGCCCTAGTAAAAGTTTTATTAATGTAGACTTCCCACAGCCACTCGAACCATATATACCGACAATTTGCCCCTTATTAATCTTCATACATAATTTACTTATAATAGGTTTTCCCTTATTATAACTAAATTCTAAATTTTTCACTTCGATTTGTTCTATTTTTTGGTTTAATATAATACCATTTTTTCTTTCTTCTTTTTCATTCATTATATCCTCTAATCTTTTTATAGCAGCATTAACTTCGTTATAACTATTACCAAATTCACAGAAAAAATTAACTGGTGATAGTAACATACCTTGATAATTAATTAAGAGAATAATACTTCCTATGCTAATTGAACCGTTGAATATTGCCTGTCCTCCTATTAACCAAATTATAATAGCAAGCATGTATATAATAAAAATACTTAAATTTATATTCAAACAACAGATAAATTCAAACTTGATTTGAGTCTTAAAATATTTATTATAAACAGTTTGAAATTTATTTTTTACATAATTTTCCAAATTATAAATTCTAGAAAGTATTGCAGTATTATAATTATCAGTTACTCTATCCACAACCTCACCATTTGCTCTCATAACTGAATGTGACAAAACATTTATCTTCTTACCAAATAATATATTTGATAATGCATATATTAAAATAAAAAATATGGATAAAATCATTACCTTCTTATTTATTTTAAAAATCATAAGACAGGCACCCAAGAATATCAAAATATTTCCAAATGCCTTAAGAACTAAAACGCCAAAATTATTTTTTATTATATCAATTTCCTTATTATACTTAGATACTATATCTCCTACAGTGTGGTTGTCGTAAAACCTATATTCTATATGATTTAATTTTATATTCAAATCACTTTTTATATTTTTAGCAATCATCTCAGAAGTAACCGCAGTAAAATAATCTTTTGCTGTGCTAAATAAAAAATTACTTATAAAACCCACAAATAAAATTAATATACAGCAATAAAAATCATAAACCTGTTTTTTAGGAAACACATCATCAATAAGTATTTTATAAATATAAGGAATAATAATAGAAACTCCACTTTGAATAATTGTACAAATAAGTATCACTATTACTCTTATCTTTTGGCTCAGTAAATATTTTTTTAAGTACATAAAATAATTATTCATTTCCATTCTCCTTATTTTCAAATTATAACCTTTAAAATATCTTTATTCTTATATTCTGTCTACATTGTATTTTTTTTTGCGTATTTTGCCAAGCATGATATCGTTATTACTATATTCACGTATTCCCATTCTACTATCCATACAAATTTTTTATATGTAAACACTCAAACACGAGTACCTAAAAAAAATAAGAACCGCCATATCGGGCGGTTACTGTTTACTGTTGGTTTCTAATTTCTTCTGGAAGTTTTGAGACCGTGGTAACAGATCTTCTATAAAGGAACAATCTTTTTCATTCATATGTTTTGGAATCTCCTCAAAGAGATACATGAAGTAATCATATAACTTTAGGTTGTTTACCCTTTCTGTTTCAGCAATACTATAAATGATTGCTGAAGAATGGGGACCGTGGATCGTATCAATCATCTTCAAGTTTTTCTTATTATATTCTGTCGAACATAACAAGAAGAATTGGTTATTCAGTGTCTGTCCGAAAGGAGTAGCTTCCAGTACTATTGCGTATACAATAGTTGAGAGGGCAAAAGCGAATAATCTGAATGTCTATAAATATCTGGCATATCTCTTATCACAACGAACAAACGAGAAAATGTCAGATGAACAGCTTGCTCCATGGAGCGAGACTGTAACAGTAAACTGCCAAAACTAAAATAGAGTAAAACACTTGCATCTATCATTTTGGCACAAACGTAATTTATGAGTAACGTAGCAATATTTTGTGCTTTCGTTCCATTGAAATCAATTCCGTTGGAGATTTATCCAGTTCTATAGCAATCTGAACAACATCCTGTTTATGGGATGTCATATCAAAAATGCTGGCTTTTCGAGATGGATCAGGTATCTGAATATTACGGTGCGGCAGAGCCGCCGTGGCTCAGAAATCCCGGGAATAATCATCTGGCAAGCTCTTTTACGCAGCCTGCTGACAGCATTATAAAAACAGTTGGGAGAAATCCCATGTTCATGTCACCGCCCATTCATGAATATTCTTGTGCGATGAAATCGCACTTCCGGAAATTTGGAAATCAGAGTTCCAGTACTCGGAAATCGCCTATTTTGTCCTTGATGACTTATCCATTTCTGTTTGGATATTGGTCAAAACCTTGCCGCATCTGCGGTGCGTAGCAGTCTTTACCAATGTCTCAACAGAAATTATGATTCGGTATGCACAAAAACGGATCTAAAAAGTGATTTCCATATCACCGGACAGCTGATGTAATACCATCCGGAATATTCACCATTCATCCAAAACACCCTGAAATACGTTTACTACTCATAATGAAATCTCCAACAAATAGTAGTGAATTCCTACTTCCTATCAAAAGTAATGGAGTAAAAAATCTATCTGCTATCATTATTATGAACGATAAAGTGATAAATTCATAGTCACCTCAAAATTTAAGTGCTTACTTTTATTTGCTATGCGCAAAAATAGCCAAAAGCAGAAATATCTGCTCTTAGCTATTTGATAATTCATAACGAAGTTGTTGGGATAATCCTTAACTTATTGACATTGATTTCCTGACAACCCCTTACTTATATTTTATAAATTTGCCTTATATAATACCATCTAATATTTTAAAAATAAACGGTTTCCTTATTTATGTGAACTTCGCCTTAAAAATATTTCACAAGTTCCTTCCTTCATATTGTTCGCTGCCACACCGTAGATACGGTAAAAAATCAATTTACACTTTATTTAACATTACAAAAATTGAAATGCAAGAATTATTAGTTTCAAATGTCATTTCCCCGCTATACTTATTGATCACATTTTTGATATTTTTCATCCCAAATCCATGATTTTCTTGATCGTCCTTACGTGATACAAAATCAATCTCTTCCCCTTCTACAGTGTTGTTTTCTACGGATATTGTTAAAAAAGACTTTATTACCTTTGCCCTAACATTAATATATCTCTTACTTTCTTCTTTAATTGATGCTTCTATAGCATTATCAAGTAGATTTCCAAATAATGTACACAAGTCAAAATCGTCTATCCAATTAGCGAGTTTCATATTAGCATCAATATCTATAGAAATATTATATTTTAATGCTTTTTTATATTTGTCATTGAGAATGATATCTAAGAATTTGTTTCCTGTATCTATATAAGTTTCAATTTTATTAATTTGGTCAAGCAAAGATTCCCCGTATTGAACAAGATCTGAATTTTCTATACTTCTACTATTTAAAATTAGTAAATGATTTTTCATATCGTGATAAATACGTCTGACATGAATCATATCTTCTTCCCTATTTTTATAGTAATCATACTGAAGTTTAATTTGTGCAATGTTCATTTCTTCTTCTAATTCTATTTTTTTACTTGATAAATACTTTTCAACCATTCCCAAACACATAAAATTTGAATTAATCAATATTAATATACCAATCAAAAAAATAATTGATGTAATAAATAATTTATTATCACTGTTGCTTATTGAATCTTCTAAAAAAACAACTATCACTAATGTAACAATATATGGCAACAATACTGTCCAATTTATCAACTCGTTAACATCAAAGCTCAGACTATTAAATGCTTTTTTCAATATGATAACACCAATCGTCTCAGTAAATAAATGAAATAATAATAAAATTATAGCATTCCTCAACTGTATATTCCATAAATTTACATTAAACAGTAATCCAATATTACTAACTGAGATTGAAATACTAGCTGAAATTATTTGAATAAATAATAGTGTATATAATATTGATACCTTAAATTTACTTGTACTAAAATACATAATTATTATAATAGACATTCCTATAATTAAGTACCTATAAAGAATATGCACATTTAACAAAGGTAAAAGAAGGAACACTATGAAAATACAGGTTGTTATTATGGATTTAATTTTTTTGTTATCTGGCAAAAATTTTTTATATGCAATAAAAAACAATAATGTATTATACAGTGCCCAAATAGAAATCAGAATTTCTCTTATCATAACTCATATTTTCCTAAGTAATACGACATTTTTTTTAATAAATCCTTTTTCTTACTTCTGCTCAAAGGCATTTTTTCTCCATTTATTAAGGAAATTTCATATCCTTTTATACTTTCTACATACATTAAATTAATTATAACGCTATTATAACATCTGAAAAATAAATAGGGATCTAATTCTTTTTCAAAATCTTGTAATGTTTTATTGCTACATAAATAAGTAGTATCAGCAGTATGTATATTTATAATTCGATTAACAACATCAAAATAATAAATAGAACAACAGTTTATATTGAAATAATCATTATTATTTTTTATTGAAATGAATAGCGCCGAATCTCTTAAAACCTTTTTGGCAACTCTATCTAATTCTGATGAAAATCTTTTGTATGATATTGGTTTTGTTAGATATCCAGATGCTTCTACCTGATATCCTTCAAAAACATACTCTTTTAAAGATGTCAAGAACATTATAATTGTATGCTCATCTTTCTTTCTTATACCTTTTGCTAACTCCATGCCATTTATACCTGGCATATTTATGTCTAAAAATACTATATCAAACTTTAGATTCAAAGAATCTTCTAAATCTAATCCAGATAAATATTTCTTTAAAAAGATTTGAGTTCCCCGCTCTTTCTCATATTTCTTTACAAACATTTCTATATTATCCAAAAATGTACTTTCATCGTCGCAAATAGCAATCTTCAACATACGGTCTCCTCCTTTTGTAATACATATATCTAATTAACACTATCACAAAATACCTGTTAGCCACATTCTGCCACAACTGCCAATAGTATGTCAACTAATTTGTATTAGATTCCATCAGACCACGCCTTACCAGAATAAGCTCTATTCTCTGAGTTTATATGTATTATATTATATGTTTGCACTTTATATTTAAATAGTTATAGTTACATACTAATAGTTTATTCTTTTTAATTTTACAAAAGGGTGTGACTGTCTCATCATACAGTCACACCCTAAATTCTATATTTCATTATTTAAAGCAATAAGAAGATTTTGAATGTTTTCTTTAACGTCCAAGCGTTCATCGTAATCAAACATCATATACTTCAACAACCGTTTTTTCTGTTTGCAACTTGGCCGACTATGCGAAACTAATACTTCGGCTGCACATGGACCACTACAGAAATACTTTACTGAACACTCCTGACACCCTTTCATCTCATCAACCAAAAACATTCTTTTAATTTCTATGTCATCTATTTTCTTCTCAATACTATTTTTAATTTGTTCAATACTATTCTTTCGTATATCACCTATTTCACAACTAACATCATCAATGTTACAGCATAAAGACAACTTACCATCTGGCTTTATTGATAGTATATTTCCATATCCACCACAACTTTTTTTAACCTGCACTCCACTCAAAAAAGCATTAACAATGTTATCTTCATAATACTCTTTTTTTAATATATATTCATAAATACCATTGTAAATCTCTTTAATATCAGCTTCAGAAAATAATTCTTCATTATCCAGCGCACGTCCAATTGGTGCAACAATTCTAAATATAAAACTTGCTTGATATTTGTGTACCAGATCAATTGCTTTATAGATGTAGTCTAACGTATTTCTATCTGCTACAAAAGAAAAATTCAACATACCATTATGACTTTTAATTACTTGAAATATTTTTTCCATTTTATCTAAAAGCACTGGATTTTCAAACAAGTTTTCTATACTTAATTCAAATGTTCCAACATATTTCAAAAACTCAATGACAATATCCTCCGTTAATAAAATTCCATTAGTTTGGTATACAATTCTTTCTTTTCCAGTAACCTCAGATAGACTTTTTAATATCAAACCAATATCTTTTCTAACAGTTGGTTCTCCTCCTGTAACAATAACTTTTTGGGGGTTGATTTCATTTACCTTTGGTATTACATGCTTAAGTATTTCTTCATATGACAATTCTTTATCTGTATTTACAAATGGACTTGACTTCATAGAACAAAACTGACAATTTAAATTACATTTTCTTGTTACTGCAAAATAAATAGAACGAATTTTGTTCATATTTAAACTTTTATCTTTTGAAAATATAGAAAATCTTTCCTGAAGCTCATCACAAAATTTATCAGGATTACACATTTTTTCATTATACAATGCCTCAGACATTTTCACCCACTTGTGATTTTTTATATTTAACAATATGATTTTATTTTTATGTCTATAAATAGACAAGTTTTTAATAGAATTAGTCATGTTGTACCTCCGTATGACTATATTTACTTTGGTAAAAATTATACATAAATTTTTCTATACTACACAAAGCATAGTTAGGAATTGACATATCATTATTCGATGACAAATTAAGCATTAAACATCCTTTTGCCCCACATACTGAAAATAGTTTGCACGAATTACATTTATTATTTAAAGTATCCACCTTTTTCAAAAAATTAATTTTCTCAATATCGTAACCCGTATAAATATTTCCCAATTTCATTCTACTGTCAAAACAAGATGGACAGGCATAAAAATCTCCATTTATCTTTACATATAACGAAACAATACCAGCTCCACAACTATAAAATTTCTTTTTTTCTTTCACTGAATTTTTCAATTCATCAATAAAACTCCAATGAAACCGTTCCATACCATATTCGTCTATCCGGGTTATATAAAACTCATATGATTTTTTTATTTGATCAAAAATAGTTTCAAGTTCATCATTCGTCCAATCAACACAGAAATCAATAGCCGTGTCAATTATTTTAAAACCAATCTCCACCAAATAACAAAGCGATTCGTAATAATATATATAATTATTCCTTGTGATAACATTTGTAACTTGAGCATACTTACCCGACTTTTTTTCGTATCTCTTTATTAGAGGTATATTGCTTGTAACCTTGTCATGAACACTATACCCTTGAGTAGTAATCCTGTTCATATCATTTATCCGTTTTTTCCCATCAAGACTGATTTTTAAACTAAATTTATTTTCTGCAAGCCAGTCTACAATATCTTCTGTTAGTAAAGTACCATTGGTAGTAAGTGAAAATTGAAGATTATAATTTTCACCTTCATTCATCTTCAAAATATAATCAACTAATTCCTTCACAAATTTATAATCCAATAATGCCTCACCGCCAACAAAATCAAACCATAATGTCCTATCTTTATGTATTTTAACGTTATTAAAAGCTAATCTAATACAATTAATAGCAGTATCATAACTCATTTTAGAATTATCTAACTCTCCTAGATAGCAATACCGGCATTTCAGATTACAAATCTGATTTATCTCTAACGTCATTGCGTACATGCATCAACCTCCTGTTCAAGTTTAAGAAGCCAATCACTCTTTTCAAGATTATAGTCTTTTAAAATCTTTAGATATTTCTTTATTCTGTTATAATCTTTTACAAATAAATATCTAAAGACTGCATTATCATGTTCAAATAAAATTCTTTCCAACTTGCAGGTCTTCGGATCAGTCACATTCAACAATCCGGTTAAGCAATAATTTTTCAATCCGCATTTTGTGCCGCTACAAGTAAACGCTATATCACAAGATTTACATTTTTTTACATTTGGATCAACAGTATTTTTTGCCCTTTCAATAAAACTATGATCACTAAAATCTTCTCCAACATTACCAATATTCCAATACTTATTATTTGCAACATAACCGCAGGGATATATTTCACCCTTGCTATTTATTGTTACATGGCCTTTACTACCAGCCGAGCAATAAACAATTTCGTGTTTTGCCAAAAATGTTGTATATTTATAATCATAAAGATTAATTAGACACTCATCATTTTCAACTATCTCTTTTATGTAGAATTCATCTAACATTTTCATCTGTGCATCATATTGAGTCAAACTATCAGAATCCCAACTATCAAATTCGTTATATGCTATATGAAACTTTTTCACGCCCATATTGTAGAAGTAAATAACATTGTTATATAAATATTTTACATTATTGCATGTAACTGTCATTCTAACCGAGAATGGAATATTCCCATGTATCAGTTTTTTCAAATTATTTATTATTAATGGATATACATTTTTTCCATTTAAAGATTCTCTATTTAGATTATGGGTATTCTCATCACCATCAATACTAATAGATAAACTCACATTATTATTGATTAATAATTGAATTACTTCATCATCTAAAAAAACTCCATTCGTAGTTAAACTATAATGAAATAAATGTATTATGTCCTTATATTCATTGTTTATTATCTCAAAAACTTTTCTTAACAGTTTTTTATTTAACAATGGTTCACCCCCCAGCAATGTCAGATGAATATCATCATTAACTGGATTGTTAGTTTTTATATAATTTAATGCTAATCTTAATTTTTCTTCTGTAAGAAAGGTTGAATTTTTTGAGTCGCCTTCATAGCAGTAACTACATTTAAGATTACAACTATCGGTCAGATATAGTGTACATTCCATGTTTTTCTCCTCACCAAATATATTTTTATTGACATTCTTATCCATATAGAGCCACACAAAACAATTATTAAATAGTGTGTGACTCTATAATTTCATGAATCACTATATTTAAATATTGAATTCTAAAGCTACATTATATGTCTTATAATCCCAATCCTTTTCATCTTTCATATAATATAGTTGTATGATAATTCTATATTCACCCACCGTTAGTGAGTTATAATATTGCTCAATATTATAGTTCAAATCAATATTATTCTTGCTTTCAAGTACTTCTCCATGATCCTCCGAATCTTTATCATTCTGAACTAACTGATACCACTTGCCATTAATCTTTTTCTCTATCTCAAAATATTTCCCATATCTATAAGTTTTTTCTCCTGTGTTTTCTAAAAGGATTATCAGTTCTTTTTTATCCTTATCCAATTTTTTAAGAGACATGTTAATATCGCTTAAGTTAGTAATACCTTCATCTGTTTCACCGCTTGTATACGGGCTTACCGCTAACTCTTCTTCCGGATTGCCCACTCCTATTTTGTCTTCATTTTTTTCGGTTTGATTACAACCACTCATACATATACACAACGTCAACACACATAGAACCCCAATTAATGATTGTATTTTTTTCATTAAAAATTCTCCTTTACATTAATATTTGTTTTAATAATGTTAATATAATAAAATGAACAGGATAATAGATATAGAAGAAATATTTATTTACCTTAATTTCACATTTCTTTCGTTCTTTTGCAAAAATGAATGGAATTGCTAATAGCGAAAAACCTTGTAGGTTTACTTCTATTCCAAAAAACTCTACATCACCTGGATAAATAAAATACATTCCCAACTGTAATGCAACTAAAATAAACAATATCTTTTGTTTGCTTATAAAAATATAAAACGTTATTATTAAAACTATACCCGCCAAGCCATAATCTATATTTACAAAAGCTGCAAATAATAAACAAAGTCCCAATGCAATCCAACGTTTATCTCTGATACTCCATATTGTTAAAACCCCTATGAATAGTGTAAAAAAAATATTAAAATTTGTAAGATTATCAATAAACTGATTTATATTTGCACTAAATCTCATTATATAGAAAGGCTGCGAAATTATGGCAAATAGTAGTAATCGAGATGCATATTTTTTTATATCATGTGTATATATACATCCCACAGCCAAACAATATGCAAATAAAGGAAATGCTATTCGTCCAACTATTTGTAATATTGTAATTTTGGGAAAAAACATTTTGCCAATATGATCACAAGTCATCGTAATAAGTGCAATTATCTTTAACCAAGACGTATTTGTATTTGTACTAATAACTTTATTTATCATTTTAGTATTTGTTTCCATATTAGAAAAGGAGGAAATAAGTCCTCCTTATTTCCTCCTCGCATGTTTTTAGTCAAGCGTTGATAACATCGGAGAGCCGGCGCAATCATTTAAGCATTTCTGCTTTTTGGTTGTGCAGTAATCGTAACCCTCAATTTCCTCTGCTGTTACTTCATCGATATTTTTTACTTCTTCGTTCTGTTTTGTCATTGTACTTTCCTCCATTTCTTATTTTGTTTTTCAAGCTTGAGTGTGTTATCAAATGTTCAATTCATTTGATAATCGTATTTTACACAAATTGTTTTGATTTGTATCAGAATTTGTCTCCTTTACCAGTTTTTCCGTTTAGATTGCACTTAATCATCACAAAAATGTACTATAGATATATAATTTGTATTGCAAAATTACTTTCTAAATATGTTTTAATTATATTGTAAATGGGTATGTAGGGAAATACGGAGATATTCTTAATTTTGTTTTTAACGCAATTGCGATATATCATATGTAAGTAGTTTTTGTCATATATATTAATGTTCTCGGTTATCATTCCAAGAAAAACAATTATCTTTTCCGTACAATCCATTGCTTGTAATAATTCTTTCAATGATTTGTATACTCGTAACTCTCCATGTTCGTTCAAAAACTCTTTTAAGTTTATTGAATCTTTATTAGAATCATTAGAGAAATATAAAATGGGATATTTCCTCAAGTCTGTGTCATTAATTAAACTTGTATTTGAATATAAAATTTTATCAAATACATTTCTCTTTGATAGCAATGATAAAAAGCCATTAAATGAAGTACTTTTCAAACTATCTCTTTTCCAGCTTAAATATAGTGCTGTCACTAATGGACACAAATAACTATTACCACAGACTATTTTACTTTCACTTTTATCAGGCATATAAACAGTTCTTCTGTTAAAAACAATTTCCTTGCTCTCTTCTCTAAATATAAAGGAACAATTACTTTCTGCATATGATACACTATAAACCTCTTTAAATGCGGCTGGGTATGAAGTAGTATTGTTCTGTCGGTTATTTTCCGCAGCAAATATTATAATGTTTTTATCTATTGCTTTTTTTATTGTATTATATAATAAATCAAGTCTGGAACAAGATATAGATACAAGTCCCAGACTAAGATTAATTACATCGACATTATTTTCTATGCAGTATTCTATTGCCTCAATCAAAAGGTTTAATTGACCTTTGTTATTTTCGTCCAATATTTGAATAGAAATAAATTGTTCTATTAAATTATCTCTTACAATTATTTTTACAATATTTGTGCCGTGCTTATTTTTATGGTGTAACTCAACCGTCTTACTTTTTATTTGAATTCCTCTAAGCATTACATCGCTTTGGTCAATTCCAGAGTCAATAACAGCAATAAGCATTTCTCATCACCTACTCATTAAACGACATGACTGGTGCTTGCAAAGGCCACGCACAGTCTGTCATACATCGTTGTTTTACTGTAGAGCACGATGAATAACCTTCAATCTCCTCACTTTCGACTATTGATTGTACATTTTTTGTACAATTTTCATCTATATTTCTCTTTTTAATCTGCTCCATTATTGTATCCTCCTATGATTTTTAAATATTATTTTAATATTCTATATGATAATTTTAATTTTTCAACTCATTTTGCTTCGATTGCTAAAAAAAATGTGCAAAATGCAAAACACCCCAATTTATTTTTCACATTAATATTAACCGCTGCAAGATGACTCCTACAGCGGTTAATATTATCCCTATTCACTTTCAGTAAAAGGTTATCTTTCTGCCAACAGGACCTTTAAATCTTCCAGTGTTTTTCCAGATTGTATAAATACACGGTACACATCTTCTTTTTCCCTCTCGGAAATCTTATCCTGAAGTTCTTTTTTCCTTGCCTTCGCATCTTTCATTTTCTCTGCAAGATTATCTATTTCTGCCTGTATACTTGCCACTTGTTCTTCCAGGGTAAGATTTGATACTGCTTTTCTTCTTCCTCTCGCCATAGTAAGCCCTCCATATTGGTAATTTATAGTAAAACTGTTAATATATTATCACTAAATACCACGAAAATCTATAAGCATTCTAATTTTATATACTCTTTTCCTGTCCCTACCGCTGATTAT
The DNA here is from genome assembly GCA_910578495.1 of uncultured Dorea sp. Taxonomy (GTDB): domain Bacteria; phylum Bacillota; class Clostridia; order Lachnospirales; family Lachnospiraceae; genus Dorea_D. Next base: position 11,001 of record CAJTRE010000005.1, on the reverse strand, counting down.
CTAATTTCTTATGGCATTTGCCCATAATGGCATCTTACAACTCGCTTTTAAATTCTGCACAACTTGATGGGTGATATTCTCTTTTTCCTACGTGAATTTTCTGCTTACTACAAGTTTCATAAAAATTGCTTCTTTCTGCAAACTCAATTTTGTTAATAATATTATACTTCATCTGCTTAAAAATGTAAGATATTTTTTACCCTTCCTTAAAGCAAAAGCATCTGACTTTTTTTTAATGAAAATGTCTACATTAAACATTCCCATCAATCAAATCATAGCTCATATCCAAAAAGTCTAAGGTTTTTGCCTCGCTTACGGTTCCATCCAGCAGCATGGTGATCCAATACTTTTTGTTCATATGATACCCTGGTAAAAATCCATAGGTCTGCGTCAAAAGTCCGACCATGTCTGGATCACACTTTACATCAATGATGTCGACTTTCGTATCTCCTTCTAATCCCAGTCTGGATTTTTCAACCTGCATCAACACCGCATACCATTTTCCATTCGGATGCCGAAGCACCGCACTTTCCGGTGATTCCTTCCAAAGATATTCCGGAACGGTTCCGTATTGCTTCTTCACATATTCATAAATTTCTTCCCGCTTCAACTCTTCCACTCCCCAGTTCTTCTATATTAATCAATCAAACGATTGTACTTTTCGTATTTTAACAGGCAGGACATCTGCCCTGCCTTCCTTTCCTATTATAGCATTGTTATTCAAACGCTACAATTCCATCTATCATTCATTTTTTTGTTTCTAATAAACCACCATCCCATATCCCATAATGGAATCGGAACGGATTGCATAGCTTCTTTCTCTTACCGCATCCCCGGAGTTTCCTTCTACGGTATAAACGGTTGTTCCGTCACAGCGTTCCACGATTCCTACATGGTCGCATGTTCCATCATGATCCCAGTCAAAAAAGATGATCGCACCGGGACTTGGCATACTACCTGCCCCCTGCCATCTTCCTTGGTTTTGAAACCAGTTCTTCCCGTCCGTACAAACAGAAAATTTTGGCACCGCACCGCTTTGGATGAGTCCTGCCTGATCTGCACACCAGGACACGAAGCAGGCACACCATTCCTCCCGGCTGTCAAATCCATACCATGACCAGAACTTCTGACCGCCTTCATTTCCCAACTGGCTTTTTGCTATGGTCACGATCTGCCCATTTCCAAAAAGTCCGGCAAACAATCCCCCGCCGGAATAATACCGAAGCACATGGGGTACATACTCCGGATCGCCATAGCCTGACCAGCCATGGGCGGCTGCCTGTTCCTGGGAAAACTGCAGTGCATTGGCTTCACTATAACCGCCATGGTTTCGGATTGCCCATGAGATATACCCATTTCCGTAATTATAGCCCTGTAAACTAAGTTTTAGCTTGTCCATATCCTGTGGGCTTTCACATCCGGCTTCCCTGACACAATCTGCATAATACTGCACGCCCACCTTAATAGAATAATCGGCATCCTGGATCGCACCGGGCGTATTGGGATACTGGGTATTATACGGACACTCGCTGGCCTGCATGGGATCTGTTCCCCGTCCGCCACTCTCCTGCATCATGATCGCCTGAATGACAGGGACATATTCCGGGATTCCAAATTCACTGGCATACCGTTGGATCGCCGGGGTATGGGCCAGGACTTCCGCACTCAGCGGCTCACTGCTTTGGGAACTCCCAATAAACGCAGCACCGCCAATGATCCCTACAATGAGGATCAAGATCACAAATACCGTACCACCTCCTGCCATCAATGCTGCAAACGCTGCCTTTACTGCATGGGCCGCTGCTTCTGCCATAGCTTTTATCCCTTTGGCTGTTGCCTGTGCTGTCTTTTTGCTTTGCTTGGCTATCTGGACAGATCGCATGGCAGCCCGTTTTGCTTCCCTTGCCGCCCTCATGGATGTCAGCGCATGCTTTTTTTGTAAGATTGCCTGGGTTTTCACCTTCTGAGATGAAACCGGGGACGCTTTCACCATACGAGGCGCTGTTTTTACTGCCCGGTTTCCGGCTTCCTTGATCGTTTTCTCTGCTTCCGGTTTGACCTTGATGCTCCTTCCGGCTCCTGTGCGCCCTTTCTTTGCTCTTGCCTGCTCTGTCCGAGCAGATGTTCCACCGTTTCCAGTTTCCCCGTCCAAAGGGGCGGCAATCGCTTCTTTCTGTTTTTGTCTTTGTCCTTTTAACTTTTCATAGGTTTTCACTGCCAGCTTCTTTCCGCCACGATAGGCGGCAGAAGCACTTTCTTTTCCAGCCCGCTGTTCCACTCGTTCGATCCGGTTTCCGGCATATTCCACCGGAGATTCCTCCCCGGTTTCTCTTCCTACCTTGTCTGCCGCCATCCGGGATTTTTCTTTCGTCTCCAGCATGGCAGAACGCACCAGTTCTTTGGGAAGCCGGGAGGCAGGATTGCGGATCTTCGGGTTCTTATCCCATACCTTCTCTTTGATGTCTTTCAAACACACACCTCCCTGTATCGCATTACCGTTCCCTACTCCGTTTCTTTTGTCTCTTCTGCTGTTCTTCCAGCCTTTCCAGTTCCCTTACCGCTTCCTGCACTAGCGGATGATTGGCATAATAGGGAACACAGGACAGCAATTCCCTTCCCCTCTCACCTGTTGCTAATGGATACTCCCCTTCGTTATAAAGAGGATCGTCTGCATGGTGCAGGGAAAACTCCAAAGACGGACCCATCTTAGGGGAACGCTTGCAAAATCTCTGGTAATGCCAAAACGCTTCTTTTAAAGATGTGCATTCGATGCATTCTCCCATCCCATGGAACTCCCCGCACTCCGAAGCAAGAAAGGTAATGGTTGTTTCTTCTTTCATGGCTCTCACCTCCCTTCAGAAAACTCCCCTTTATCGGATCGCTGCCTTCTGTTTTTCTTTTTTTCCAAGCTGACGGGGTGCTGTTTCCTGCCGAAGCTCCTGCAAGGTATCTTTTAAAAATGCCTGTTTTCCTTGTCTCTCTTCCAGCTTCCCGATCTGCTGCTGCAATCGCTCTGTTTTTTGTTCCAGCTTATGGATGCTCCGCATGGATTGGAATAACACCTTCTGGGTTTGAAAGATGATCCCCTGTTCCGGATTTCGCTCTGTGATCTTTGCGGTATCTTTTCCGTTCATTTCCAAAAATGCGTTTTTCAGATGCCCTGTGGCAACGTGCAGCTCCTCCGCCATGCTCCCCAGACGGTCAATCTTCTGATCCATCGACAGCATGACCGTATGTAGGGAAGACTGCAGCTTTTGTAAGCCTTGGGTAAGGTGCATTCCTTTTACCGCAGAGGCAAGGGCATCTTTTCCCTTTTCTTTAAAATCAAAAACTGCCTGTTCTGCCCGTTCCATAAACTTTCGTTTCCATTCTCCCACCTGAAAGCGAAGTGTTTGCACCTGATGTTCTGCTTTCTGGATCGTATTCACCGCAAAGAGTTTAACCTTGCTTTCCTGCATCACGCCCAGTTGCTTCTTCATCTCCCCCAGTTCCTTCAAGACGGTTCCGAGCTGCATTTCCATAGAATCGATATGATCTGCCATGCGGATCACATCCCCTTTTTCCTGTCCCATGCCCTGTTGTTCCAAAAGTTCCAGCAATGCCCGGATACTATCCTGCTCCCGAAGCGGTCCTTGTATTTTTGGAATCTCTACGCTTTTTTCTTCCATCTACATTCCCTCCTTCCCAAAAGGATGCTGCCGAAAAACGTTCAACAGCACCCCACAAAAATATCTTTTTTACTAGCATTCCCCTGGTTTTGTCGTCATCAAGCGGTACAGCTTCGTATTCTTCGGGAAGCTGTTCTCAAATGGCACAAGATTTCCGGAACAGCGGATCAGACCTTTCCCTGCGCCTACATTGGTGATATAGGATAACTGGTTCTCGGAAATGTTCAAAAGGGAGGCCAGTTCGTCCCGGTCTGTGGTCGCCTGGTTTAAAAGGATCAAAAACTCACTGTTTGCCAGCATCAGTCTTGCCGTATCCGACTTCAAAAGTTCCTCCACATTCTGCGTTAAACCTGTGACAAATCCATGGTATTTACGGATTCTCTTGTAGAGCCGGTAGAAAAAGTCCGCACTGTACTGATAGCGGAACAACAGATAAAACTCATCGGCAAAGATCCAGGTAGTCTTTCCTTTCTTCCAGTTCTGGATCACCCGGTTGAAGATGCTGTCCAAGGTGACCAGCATCCCCAGGGGCATGAGCTGCTCTCCCAGTTCCCGGATATCATAGGCAATGATACGATTCTTCGTATTTACATTGGTTTTCTGGGCGAAGGTATTTAGGCTTCCGTTGATAAACAACTCCGAAGACAAGGCAAGCCCCCTGGCTTCCTCTTCCGGCTGGAGCATGAGCTGTCGGTACAGATCTTTCAAGGTCGGCACTTCGCTTTTATAACTGCTTCGGATATATTCCCGGTACACATCTGCGGTACAGCGGTCCAGGATGGATTTTTCCTTGGCGGACAGATTTCCTGCCCCTACTAATTGCTCAAACAAAGACAGGATAAATTCCGACTTCTCGATCAGCGGATTCTTGTCATTGCCATAGGCGGAGTCCATATCCAGTGCGTTCAGATGGGTATGGGACGTTGCAGAAATGGAGATCACTTCCCCATTCAGCGATTCCACCAAAGAACCAAATTCCGACTCCGGATCTAAGATCAAGATGTCATCTTCCGTAGACAGGGCAAGGTCCACGATCTCTTCTTTTGCTGAGAAACTCTTTCCCGAACCGCTGACACCCAATCGGAAGGAGTTTCCATTCAATAACTTCCTCCGGTCTGCCACCAGCATATTTTTGCTTACCGCATTCTGCCCATAATAAATACCGCCCGGCTGCATGATCTCCTGAGTATGGAAGGGGATCAGCACTGCGGTAGACTCTGTGGTCAGGGTACGAAGGGCATTGATCTTGCGGATGCCATAAGGTAGCACCGTATTGAGTCCATCCACTTGCTGCCATTTCAAGGTTGCCATCTGACACAAGTGCTTTCTTGCCACCGACAGGATACTCTCCGTATCCGAATCCAACTGTTTCTTGCTGTCTGCCATATGTACCATGGTGAGGATGCCGAACATCATCCGCTGGTCCCTGGTGGTCAGGTCATCCAGCATCTCTTTGGTTTCCTTTCTTTGCAGTTCCATATCATAAGGCACAATGGCGGAAAAATTATTGTTGGCATTCTGGCGTCTCTGCCAGTTGGTCACATTGGTCTCCACACCCAGCAGACGGTTCTGGATCTCACGCACCGCTTCGTCTGTGGGTACTGGGAGGATATCGATGGACAGCATCAAGTCCCGGCTTAGATCGCACAGCTCCGAGATCATGTCATCCTTGACATAACTGGCATAATCCTGCATATACAACACCCGCCCAAACCGTTCATTGATCTTGAAGCAGTCTTTGGAAAATTCCATGGACTGGGGACAGATCCAGTCCTTGAAGCTGCTCCCCTTTTTAGCAAAAGCCTTCATATCAAAGGGAACGCACTGGGGTTCATCTGCCCGGAAGAAATCCCGGAAGATCTGTAACCTCTGTTCCGCATCCAGTTCTTCCCCAATGGAGGACAGCTTGCTCAGATGGGCGATGATATCCGTTCCCACACGTGCAAAATAAGTCCTTGCCTCATCGATGTTTTTTTTATGGACACTGACTGTCAGATACCGTTCCTGATAGATGCTGTTGTTGGTGCCGCTGACCTTGGATAGCAGCATTTCGTTGTATTCCTTTCGGTATTCATCCAGCCCGTCCTCTTTCATTGGCAAAAGAAGGGATGCTTCAAACTCTTCTTTATTGATTCGTCGGTTATTTAAAGTAATCTTTGCCGCCGCACCGGAATCTAAGGCATTTAACAGTTCACTGTAATCCAAGAACATTTCTGTCTTATCCTCTTTGCTTGCGATGGCATAGTTGATATCGGAAAACCGGAAGGTCTTGGAAAACTTTGTCCCGGACTGAAATACTCCATCCGGCCAGATCCGCTGGATCGGGATTGCCTGCTGGACAGACCTTGGGACTTTGAACTTCTCCCGGTCCATTTTCAATGCCTGTTGTAAGGTTTTAATCAAACGCACCACTCCTTCCCGTTTTCTTTTTCTGTTTCATCCGTTTTTTCCTTGCCCGCTGTTCTCTTTTTTTCATAAGGGCTGTGCCATCCCCTTGGGACTTTTCTCCCAAGGCCAGCGTTTCTTCCATGCAGGCATGGTACAGGTCCTCACTTTGAAACAGCAGGCGCTTGGGGTATAAAAATTCAGACTTGATATACGCCCAGGCAAACTGCTCCGCATTCATGCCATGGTACTGGAAGAACCCGCAGGCTGCGAAGGGGGCAGCCCCTAAGATGCACAGCCATCCGGTCATCTCCTGTCCCACATACTTTCCCAGGCCAAAATAAATCCCTACCACCACAGCGATGGCAAGCAGGGAGAAAATACACTGGCGCAGGTTCAGTCCCATAAACATGGATTCCTGATAGTTGCGGATTTCTTTATTCATTTTTACTTCCATATACTTCTATCTCTCTCTTTCTCTTTTCTTTTTTCCTGTCGGTTTCCCTTGGACTTTTTCCTGTTCTTTTGGAATGTCCAACCCCCATTGTCTGCAAAATTCTTCCACCCCTTCCCGGTCATACCGGGCGAGTCTTGAAAGGTCAAATGCCACCGGGGTGTAGGTGGCAAATCCTGAACGGGCTTGTCCCGGCAGCACCTTTCCCAGCCTGTTCTCTTGAATGAAGGCCAGCTTATCCCTGGTAAAATCACCGCTTACAAATGCCTCCTGCGGCTTCAGCCCATACCCACCTGGAAGATTGACCGTCAGGTCACTAAATAATTCCAGCTCCCCTTCACTTTGGCTGTACATCAAAACTGCAATCCCATTTCCATAGGCATAGCTGGACACTTTCAGGGTGATCTCTTCCTTACCAAATTCCCAATGGAAAGGCAGTGTATCGCTGCTTCCCTGATTTTCATATATTTCTTTACGCATGGTTCTTTCCTCCTACAATCCCATCATTTCTTTTACGATCCGGTCAGATGCTTTCACCGCACCCACCAGCACCAGCAGGTTGAACACCAATTCCCCTACATAGTTCCACACAATGGTCACTGCACTTAAGGACGTATCCCCAATGGCCGGCGGACTGGCAGAATAAACGGAGAAAATGATACAGGCCAGTGCAATGATCGCCCCTTCCAGACACACCCCTGCATAGGACTTGATGAAGTTCTTCCCCACCGACTGGGAGGGTTCTCCCGCAAAGGTGGAAATGGGGATGGGCGCAATGGCAGTATACATATACAACTTGAACATCCTTCCATATACCGTAAGGATCATGATAAAAGACAAAACTGTGATCAAAAGGCTTCCCAGCAGCGTCACGATCCACAAGGGGATGGATTCCAACATCCCTACCGCTTCAATCTTTTCCACGATCTCTGCCGGAAGCTCTGTCACACCCCCGCTTGCCATCCCCGACTGTGCCATGATGGTCGACACGATCCCCTGTACAATGGAAAACAGGGCTGTCATCAATTCCATGCCATACATGATGGCGCCTTGTGCCAGTGCAAACCGGATAAAGGCTTTGAGGGCATGTTCCGGCTTTTTCATGTCTGTAAAGCTGCCACAGGTCTTGACGATCCCGGCTGCAAAAAACAATACCAAAAGTCCATACCCAATAGCGGTCAGCGCCCCGTTGATCCCTGTGATGACACTCCAGATCGTCCCGCCCTTAAAGGATTCCGGGCTTTGGGTAAGGAGTGTCCAGATTTCTTCCAGTTTCTCATTCCAGGTGTTCAGTGCAGAGTTTAGGTTCTGCACGATCCAGTTATCACTCAAACAGTCTCACCTCCTTTGCCGAGGCAGGAAGATGTCCTCCCTGCCCGCTTCTGTCTCTTCCTGCTACCCAACGATCAGGTCCAGGATCTCTTTTGCAAAGGTGATGATGACACCGCCTGCCAGCGTCAGAAACCCGTTGGCTCTCTGGCTGGGATCATGGCTCTTTAAGCTCAAACCTACCTGCACCACACCAAATCCCAGTAAGATCAAGCCGATGGCCCGGATCAGGGAGAAGATAAAGGTGGACAGGTTATTGATGACTGACAGGGGATCTCCGGCTGCAAGCACCGGGATGCCTCCTACCGTCATAGTAAGCACCAGCGCTGCATACGCAGCAAGAGTACGCTTTGGTCCTCTGCTCATAGGCATCGGTGCAGTGGCATGGTTTGTTGTCTGTCTCTTTAGCATTTCATTTCTTTTCTTCAATGGCATTCCTCCAATCAAAAAGACTGCTCCCTGCCGAGGATCTCCTCAGCCGAGAGCAGTTCATAATCATCCAGTCTCCTGGTATCAATGGTTACATCTTCATGGGACAGGGGAGCCTTCGCATAATCATAAGGCGGCGCCCCTCCATCCTCCGTATATTTCACATTCACATGTTTATGCAGATCATATTTCTCATCCAGAATGGGACGTTCCCCACGCACCAGAAGCACTGCCTTCCGGTTATCCAAAAGGCGTACTTCATCGGGAGTCAAAAGTTCCCTTCCGGACTGCTGGAAATTCACAGAATAACTTCCACTCCTTCCCTTGGTCTGCCCATAGGTATTGGTATCCAGTGTTTCTTTCCCCAATAGTTCCGAGACATATTTATGCCCTTCTTTTTCATTGCCGCCCAGATATAAAAATTCATCGCAATTCCCTATGAGACTTTCCCAGCTATCCTTAAACAAGGCTTTCATCTGCGCAATGTTCTGGATGATGATGCTGCAGGAAATTGCGCGCGACCTCATGGTTGCCAGCAGCTTGTCAAAATCATCCGGCAGTGCCACGTTTGGCCACTCATCCATGATGCAGTGTACCGGGATAGGAAGTTTCCCATGGTATTTCCGGTCCGCCACATAGTAAAGGGTTTGAAAGAGGTTACTGTAGATCATGCCCACCAGATAATTGAGGCTGGTATCCGCATCCGGGATACAGCAAAACAGCGCCACCTTTTTCTCCCCGATGCTGTAAAGATCCAGTTCATCGGTACAGGTCAGATTGGCGATCTGTTTTAAATTGAACGCAGCCAGACGGACGCCTACGGAGATCAGGATCGACTTTGCGGTCTTTCCTGCCGCCTGCTTGTAAATCGCATACTGCTTGACTGCAATGCTTTCCGGATTTCGCATCTCCAAACGTTCAAACAGGATATCCAGCGGAGACTGGTATTCCTCATCGTCCTCTTTTACCTGGGCAGAACCTAACATTTCCATGATCATGGAGAAGTTCTGTTCCTCCGGCGGTGCTTCATGCAGAAGATACAGCATGAGCGCCTGCAGCAAGGCGGTCTCACTTTTCTCCCAAAACGGATCTGAACTCTGCGCCCCCTTCGGGGTAGTATTTCGGATCAGGTTATTGATGAGCTTTAACACATCCTTATCATCCCGCACATAGGCAAAGGGATTGTAGCAAAAAGATGTCTCCGGATTGATCAGGTCAAACACCCGGACTTCATATCCTTCCCTCTCCAGCAGTCCTCCGGTTTTCCGAAGAAGCTATAGCGATAGGTAAGGCTTTGAAGTAATCTCCACCTTTTCCCCCGCTCTACACCGTACATGATGCTTTCGCATCATACGGCGTGCCATCATACTCAAGTAAATTTATAAGTTATCTTTTCTTAATTGGTAGTAATCCATAATTTTCACGCAATCGGTTGAATCTCCGTCTTTGCTTGTCGTCCATATTGAATTTCTTCATTATTTTGATAGTTTCTGAAATATCCTCTGTCATAACAGCTTGCCATATTTCCTCTGAAATAAATGCGATATTAGTATGCTTATCTGTACCACCTTCACCTACTGGATTTTTCCTTATACATTTCATTTGATGTACATTCAGCCTATTTCCCATGACATAGCAGTTCCCCTGTTGCACGAGGTATGCAGAAATACTATTATCATTAAATTCAATGCTTTCATTAGGATTCCTATACTTCATCACATTTCGTAATTCCTGTGTTTCTACACATTGGACAGATTTATGAATCTTTTCTCTTCCTTTTGCTGTATAGCTGGTAATATCTTGTGAGAAATTTATAGGATGTTTGTGATGAACTCCTGTAAGTGGCAGTAGTGGCATTTTGCCTACTGTTATAATTTTGGTTTCTTTCTTGATTCCTACAGTTTTCTGTTGAAATTCATAGGGCGTTTCCGCAAACGGAATTGTACTTCCAATACATGATAATCTGGTTCTAAAGGTTGGTAAGAGAGCGTAATTAACATCCGTTAGATTGTTATATATGTTGGTAGCAATACAGTAATAATTCTGTATCCCTATCACTGCCATGTTATAGGCATTGATTCTACCAACAGTTGTGTGTTTCCTTATATTAATCACTTTTGCCTTTAATTCAGCAGTAACCTTTTTGATGGCTTTATCGCTCATATCAGTTTTAGCAATGTATCCATATCTGGTCTTGCCTTTTGGCAGGACTTTAATTTTGAATCCCAGAAAATCAGAAGAGTTCTTTCGGAGATTAACAACTTTGGACTTCTCCGGACTAATGTCGAGTTTTAATCTTGACTTTAAAAAGTCTATTGTCGCATGATAATATCTTTGTGCATCCGTATAACTTCTGCACATAATTTTAAAGTAAGTAGACCTGAGGAACCTCCCCTCAAGTCTCTCTCAGAACCGTACGTGAACCTCTCAGCTCATACGGCTCCCATCATCCAGCCGCTGGCAGTATCCCAAATTTCCAGTGTGCAAACAGGTTCCTGTCACGCTTTGCTATCTCTCCGAGCCAGTGTTCCGCCTTTCGTCTAGCCTTGCGCTTCTTATACTTCCTCCGCACCCATTTCACCAGACATCCATTGATGTACCTCAGCACATCATATATTTCTGATTTATAGAAATGCGTGTAGTAATTAATCCATCCCTGTATCTGACGGTTGAACATGTTTGCTATATCGTAGAGGTCTTTGTCCGATTTTAATTGCAGTTTCCATCCTCTTACCT
>CAJTRE010000004.1 GCA_910578495.1 uncultured Dorea sp. | reverse complement strand
TTTTACAACGACGAAAATAATTATATTGGAGGGATTGTAATTATTGCAGATAATGGTGAAAGGATTATTAACTATCCCGAACAACATATTGCTAATGGAAGAACTAAAAATACCAAAACAAATCATTATTATAAAAAAATGGTGCGTATAATCAAAAAAATGCGATATATAATGGACGACTACTCCTATTCTTCCGCAAAAGAAGTTTCATCTTTTGGATTGGAGTCTCTTCTATGGAATCTTCCAAATGAAATCTTTACTAAATATTTTACATACCGATATATATTTGATGATATAGTGGACTATATTTACAATAACAAGTCTTTATTATCTACATACAAAGAAGCTAATGGAATTAAACCATTGTGCCCTTACTCTAGTGATATTAGCAAAATGAGTAACTTTATTAATGATCTAAAAAGATTTTATGAGTACGACATAACGGAGGATTAAATGAAAGAACAATTTAACAAATTAATGAGCAAAACTATTTGGAGTGCTATTATATTATTTTGCCTGCGTTGCTTTATATCATGGAACGATATAAAAAACGCTTTTTCAGTTTATGATTTATTCGGTTACGCAGGAGAAGCAATAAGCCTTGCCACATTATTATCTATAACCTATGAACGCTGTCTATGGAAGTTTAATCCCCTTGAATCAACTCCCGTTCTTTCAAAAAAATATACTGGCTCCCTAATCTCCAGTTACGATAATATTGAACGGAACGCTGAACTTGAAATAAAGCAAACACTCTTAACCATTCAAATAATTTTAATAACAGGAGAAAGCAAAAGCAAATCTTTGTCATCAACAATAGATGATGTTTTAGGAGAGAAAATATTAACTTACTGTTATTTAAACACACCCAATGCAAATGTTAGGGATAGAAGTGAAATACATTATGGTACAGCTATGCTCTGTGTAGATAACCCCAACAAATTAACAGGACAGTATTTCACTGATAGAAAAACTATAGGAGATATGAAATTTAATTCAGCACCATAATAAGCATATAGGTATCAAAAAGGTATCACACCCCACCTCAAAAGCCGGAAAACCCGCTGTTTATGCGGCTTCCCGGCTTTCTGTTTACTATTCAAACTCGTCTTTTGCATTCGTGCAAACACTTATAAAGTGTATTATTAATTCGCTTTATATGCGTTTTATGATTGATTATCCGCACAGTCCACTTCGTCCGTAATGTTTTTGTAGCCAAAATGTAGCCACTATTTTTTATTCACCTCAATACACCTCATTCACAATTCCCGAGCTTTTTCATATTCAAAATGAGTTTTACCCGATGGCTTGCAAGTTCTTCCTTAACTGAAATTAACGTTTAGGTAACGGGGAACGCTTGATTTTACTAGATTCTTGGAATATGGTGTTGCAAACACGTTACAAACGCAAGGTTTCTCATTACTCTCACCACACCTCGGAATTATAAAGGAAGGAGATGGCACAAAACATGTATCTCCTTCTTTGATCTTCTCTCACAATTTTATTTTCCTCTTACAATTCAATATGAAAACTCTCTACTCGTATTGATTCGTCACATAAATATAAGCATCTTCCAACGTTGCAGGAACTGACATACACTCCAATTCTGGCTGTATTTCAGAAATCACTCTTAACTGCAATCCACCCTCAACATACTGTTTTGATGTAATACGATACTTCTGTTCCACTTCTCTTGCTTTTCTCTCATCAGGTACTTTGCAAATCCAGATTTTCCCCTGTGCTTCTTCTGTCAAATTCTTCATAGAACCCGCATACAGAAATCGACCTTTATGCATAATTGCAAGCTGATTGCAGGTGGCAGCTAAGTCTTCTACCACGTGAGTTGAAAACAAAATAGTTCTGTTTTCAGAAAAATCCACCAACAAATTACGAATACGAATACGTTCTTCTGGATCTAAGCCAGTAGTTGGTTCATCTACAATCAAAAATTCTGGTTCATTCAAAAGTGCCTGCACCAATCCAACTCGTCTTTTCATCCCGCCTGATAACTGTTTCATTTTCTTCTTCCGATGTTCTATAAGACTGGTCTTTTTCAAATAATATTCTATTCGTTTTTTACATTCCGCTTTCGGGACACCTGCTAGATCACCCATATACTCCAAACACTCCTGAACAGTCAAATTGGGATAAAGTTCTATTTCCTGTGGTAGATAACCTATTTTCCTCTGAATTTTTTCATAATTTCCTTCACTATATAAAATCCCATCCAATGTGACTGTACCGCTAACTGGTTTCAATACAGTAGTTAATACTCTCATTAAAGTTGTCTTTCCTGCTCCATTTTCTCCCAACAGTCCAAATATTCCATTAGGTATATCTAAATCTGCATGATCGATTGCTGTTACACCATTCTTAAATCTTACCGTTAAATCCTCAATATGAATACTCATAAACTTATCCTCTCTTTCTAACTATCTTCGGCAATGCTATAAATAAAATGAATCCTATACAAATACACAAGGCTTTCCCATACAGCCATGTAATATCATCAGTATTTTCTATATCTCTAAAAGCATAGGAAAATAGATTCCATGCCCCAAAAAGTTTATCTCCTCCTGTGGAATTTGTTGCTACCCATATCAAAAGACAACTTCCAATCCCCATCCACATATTGCGAAAAAGCATAGACAATGTATTAGCCAATATTCCCCAAAAGAAAATGGTTACTACAATCGCCAAAAAATAGGCAATAAATTGAAGCATTTCACTTTCTGTTACTGGATGCGTAACTGGTTTCTGAAACACAAAAAATAGCCCGTATCCGAGAACAGCAAGCAGCAACAAGAAAACTTCCTGTATCATCATTCGCTGCATGATGGAATGAATTCTCTTTTTTATCCGATACAGTCTGTGGACTTCGGAACGTTTGCTTGTAATTTCCTGCACATAAGTATCTGCACAAAAAACAACAGTCAATATTGCAAAAGGTCCCTCAACGGAAAGTCCTATTTCATTTGTGAATACAACCCCACGTATCAAGCTTAAAATCACAACAAAAGATACTGCATAAACAATCTTATAAAACAGCAGGACAATCTTCATTTCCTTCTTCATTTACATCCGCCTCCTCTTCCAAAGCTGTATCGAAAATAAAATAATTACTACAGATGCTAAAATAAGAAAACTCTGATTTAAGAGTACCATTGGCGGCGGTGTCGTATCAAAAAGCTGCCCGGGAAATCGAACCATGATTGCCAAAGGTCTGCCCCAATATCCATAAACACCTTCCGCATTTCTTCCCCCCATGTTGGAATACACCATATAAAGAATTAAAAGTGGCACACCCGGAAGTGGATTTTTAAATATAAGTGAAATCAATGTATATATACTCACAATCATCAGCATATTAGGCAGTATATAAAGTACCGTAGAAACCACAAAATCCCATAACTGCACTTCAAATCCACTATCCTTTGTATAGATGCGGCACAATATCCAAAACAGTATATTCAAAATAGCCAGCACAAGCAAACAAATTGTAAATCCTGCACTCACTTTTCCCAGTACATACTTCCCGGTAGTCACGGGCTTTGTGTGCAGCAGTTCATAAGTATGCTTTTTTGTATCTTGTAAAAATAAAACCGCCAACATAATAGTTGCAAAAAATACCATATACAGCCCTGCAAAATCAGCAAATTTTCTTGCGTAATAAAAAGAAAATGTCTTATCTTCCAATTTTTCATCTAGATATGCGTTGATTTCTTCTGCCGTTCCCTTATAATACCTACTGTCCTCGTACAAATATCTTGCCCCGTACCAGTCATATTCCTGTTCCAGGTACGCATAGGCTTCTTTCAAATTCATGTTTTCTAGCTTTTCAATTACTGTCTGTGCTTCTATATCCGATACTTCAAACACATCTGTCAATTTTAGTTTTACTTTTTCATGCCATAGTTCCCGATGCTTTTCTGTGTCAGCTGGAATATACCCCTCATACACTTCTCCTTCAACCGAAGTGTTGGACTGATCATTGATGATTTCCTCCCCCGTTGTAAGATAATGTGTGGTCAGATAGGGACTTGTTGCACTAAACACACCATAAATCACAAGCACAATCCCCACCCAAAATAACGGTCGCTTTAGATAATTTTTAATCTCTCTTTTAAAAATAGCAATCATAGTTTTGCCTCCTTTCCTTGTTATAAATATCATAAACTGCATATCACAACAAAAAGACAACAACATAAAAAAATCGGACTGCTCATGCAATCCGATGAAATACTGCTGTTATTATGGCTCCACCATGTTCTTGATTTTCTAATAATAACTTTCCATTATGTTTTTCACAATACATTCTGCTGATATACATACCCATTCCTGAATGTTTCAAACTGTCTTTCATATTTTGCTGATAAAAAAGTTCTGTTGCCTTTTGCTTGTCTATTCTAAATCCCACTCCATCATCCTTTACTCTGATTTGTAATTTAGAGCAAGTAAGGAGAGCTTCCATTTCCACTTTTGTCTTGGCATAACGAAAGGCATTTGACAAAAGGTTTTCTATAACCTCTAAAATCACTTCCTTATCTCCTGAAAATTTTTCTGCTGTTTCCAAACATTCTAATTCGCATCGCTTTCCAAATTTTTTCTCAAACACATTCAGCTCTGCCCGTATATCTATTTCTAACTGCTTACTTGTAATTTCTTCTGCCACCAACTCCCTTGCATCTAAACTGCTCATTTTTCGCATTGTTTCTACAAACACGTCCATTCGTTCAATCTGCTTTCTGCTCTCGCCTATCATTTCCAGTGCCTGAGCTATATCTATCTCTTTCTTTGGAAGATATTCTGAAAGCATTTCCTGATAGCCCTCCAATACAGATAACGGAGAACGGATATCATGTGCAATCGCAGCCCGCAAAGCCTTCTCTTCCTCAAGCATTTTCCATAACTGGCGATTATTCTCTGCAAGCTGTTTTCTCATTCGTTCAAATTCTTTGCACAAGCTTCCCATTTCATCTTTATTTTCATAGGTAATATGAAAATCCAAATTATTTTGACCAACTTGTTGTGACGCCAGTTCTAGTTCTTCAATGGGATATTTCAATTTATGCTTATAAAAAAGAAACACCGCTATGATATTGCCTATCACAGACACGATAAGTACTGGAAACGTCTGAAGAAAATCACATATCTCAGATACATGATAATCAAAGTTTTCCATTTCATATGAATTCGGTCTCGGAACGTCTGTTAAATACTCCCCTCCGTCACCTTCAGCCATTTCAAAATACTTCTCTTGATCTACATATTTCCACCAAATGTTATTTTGTATTGTGGTTGCTGTTCGTATAATCAATGCAGAAAGAAAAAAACTGATTATTAAGCTAACTATCATATACAAAACAATGGTTTTTCTCAGCGAAAGATTTTTTATTTTGTCCATTTATATCCCATCCCCCATACTGTTTCAATATATTCATGCTGCGTATATTGATTGATTTTTTTACGGATTCTGCGGATCAGTTCTGTCACCGCTCGACTATCGCCTTCTGCGTCATATCCACTAATCTTTTCATAAATACGTTCTTTATCAAACACAATTTCAGGGTTCATAGACAGAAATTCAATAATGTTATATTCTGATTTTGTAAAATCTATCGCTTGTCCTTTAATTCGCACATTCTTACAAGTATAATCAATAATCAAATCTCCATAAAATCGCTGTTCTGTTTTCCTGTGTAAACGTTCCTCACGTTTCAAGTGGGCAATAATTCGGGCGTCTAATTCTTTCAAACTAAATGGTTTTAAAACATAATCATCACCGCCGGACAGCAATCCCATAACTCGATCCTGTTCCTCTACCTTTGCCGTCAAAAAAATAATCGGGCATGAAACCGTATCTCTGATTTTTCTGCACACTTCAATTCCATCCATTCCCGGCATATTTACATCCAATAAAATAATATCGGGATTTGCACTTATCTTTTCCATTGCTTCTATGCCATTTTCTGCAATAATCACTGTATAATTTTTCAATGTAAAGTATTGATTCAGCATTTTTAGCAATTCTCTATCATCATCAACCATTAAAATTTTATAGTTCATAAATTCCACCTCTGACTCTAATGTTATCTTTTCCTTATAGTATAGCTTATAAAAAACAACAAATAAACAACAATTCCTAAAAGGCGATAGCCTTTCTAAACTGCCGCCTTTTCTCCTTCATTTTATTTCCATTATTGATAAATCATCTCCTTATCCACAATCTCCCTCGCACATGCTTGTATATTATTCATTCTCCCAATCCACTCTAAGGTATCATCTACCTTTAACTGTTCCGTGATCCCCTGTGCCTGTTTCATCTGCTCTACAATCCTTTCAAACCGTTCCTGAGCCTGTTCTTTTATATCCGCCAAATAATCATTCAACCTTCCACTTGTAAGCAGATTCAAATATACACCCTTGTGATACTCTTTCAGATAATGTAAATGTCTTTGTCCCCATACGCCGATAAATCTCTGCTCTTCCTCCTCCGGCAAGGTAAGACAGGGGATAAGATAATCCCCATGTCTGATATAAGTGCCACCTATTTCTTCAAATATCGTTTTCTTCATAATCGTTTCCACCTTTCTTATCGTTCTCTATCCATAGATTTTTTCTTGACTGATCGTTTTGGTTGCTGTCTGCCTTCCTGCTGATAACGATGCAGCTTTTCCAGTACGCTCTCTTTTTTCGGCTGTTCTAACGGATTCTCTTTCTTCTGTTCCGTCTGATTTTTCCATGCCCTTACTTCTTCATTGTATTCTATAATCAGTTCTTCTGCCTTGTTATAAACCTTCTGAAAGGCTTGCACATTTGGATAGCCTTCACGTTTCACTATCTGTTCCAAACTCTTATGCAGACGCTTTTCCAAATCCTCTAACAGTTCAATTCGCCCTTCCAGAGATTTTCGCTCTTTGCCTTTAAATAGTCCTCGTAACTCTGACCGTTGCTTTTTCAAAGAAGAAATATCCTGCTGTGTGCGTTTTATCTCTATTGACTGTCTCTGCAATTCATACATGAGCTTCTGCATATCTTTCCATTCCTGCAAATCAATCTTTGGTACAGGTTTCGGCGGTAGTTTAAATTTGAAAATTACCTCCTGCAAAAAGTCTTTCGCACCTCGGATAATCTGACGGAACATATCCGGCAGCCAACCGTGTGTCCTGATAGATTGCAGCGTTTTGTCTGTAATTTTTTCCTGCTTGATCTTCAAAATATCTTCTTCAGGAACGCCTTCGACTAATGCCACATCAACTGTCCGATTCCATTCCTGCCTTGCCGCATTGTCTGCCTTTATCTCCTCTGCTTTCGGATTGTTCTTTCCTATTTTCTTGGTTGCCAGATATACGCCGCCCTGTTGGAATACGGATAGTTTTTCTGATTCCTCTTTTACATATCGGTTGATCGTATCGGTAAACAGTTCCTTGACTTCTTTGGTAAAGGCTTTGTTCTTAAACCATTCATCCTTTTTCGTGAAGATATGGCTTTCATAAACTTCCCCTTTGGGGATAATACTGCATCCCGCCCGAAGATTCCCCTGCTCGTCTAAAACCTCTTTCTTTGTGCGTCTATGCTTCCCCTGCTCATCATAAAACATATTTCGGGTAGCGATTTTCACTTCGGGTTGTTCCAGCATTTTCCGTTCACTGAATACTAGATGAATATGATAATTCGTCTTTGCCTTGTTGTGATGAAGGGCAGCACTGCACTCCACACCGTATCTTTTATGAAAAGTCTCTGTAAAAAGTCTTACCACATCATCTGCCCTATACTGAACAAAACTTTCGGGAAGTGCTATGATAAACTCACGCCCCTCGATACATTTCCCTGCTGATCCGCTCGCCTTAAACTCCAACTGATTTTCTCTTGCAAGATTTTTCCAAAACTCCGGTGTTGCTCCTTCTGTCTGGTAGGTCGCATAGAGATATTCCTGCCGTTTCGGATTGGAGATATAATCAATCCTTCCTGCCACATCGGACAGCTTACTTTGTCTGATAAATGAATGTCTTCCTATAAGCATCCTCCTTCCTCGGCTCTCGCTGACTTTATTGTTAGTAGGTGCATAGGCACCTGTTTACGAACCTATCCGCCTATCGGCGGTTTGCTCCCGGCAGGGCGAAATACACAGAGCATAAAACTTTAGTTTTGTGCGATGGGTGTATTTCGCTCTCAATCGCCGAGGGCTGTTTTTGTATTACATAATCTGATGATTACTCAGACTTGCGATTTCATTTATGGGCGTATCCGCCCTTTTTCTCTGCCCGTATCCGGGCTGTTTTTTCTATGACTGACAGCAGATGATCTACGGTACTTTCTTCCCATCCGGCAAGCCATATCAAAGTTCTTTCCTCTGCTTTTGTCAGTTCTACGCCTGCCAGTACCTTGTTCATTTTCTGTATCTGTCTGCCCTCCATCTCATAAAAGAAATCATTCACATTTCTACTTTCTCTTTCCGGCTGCTTTAACATCTGTAACACTCCCTTCTGCTAAAAAATAAAATAATTTCAAAAATCACACGTATAAGCGTATAAACGTATCTTCCATACTTTTCAAAACCTGTAATCCCTTGATTTTCCTAAAGATATACGCTTATACGCTTCTTTGAAAAATTCTTTTTTATCTGTATCTCATCTGTATCAGCGGTAGCTATCTATGCGTATCTGTGTATGGATTCCCTGAAATCCTCTGGCATTTTTTCCATTGTCTGAGGGAATATTCGTAGAATAATGAATCTGATATTTCTTTTCATTTTCTTTTAAGTACCCCGAAAAACTTTTTGCACTCATAGGCTTTTCCGTATTGTCCTCACACCAGCGGCAGTATGCTTGATAAAGATTTTTAGAAGTCGCTGTTGTATTTTCTTCCAGCCGGATATACCCGGATGACTGCATAAAAGCGATAATGTTATTCCCAGATTCCATAGCTTCGTGCAGATTTTTCTTTGCACGTTCGCTGATGGTAAATCGGTAATTATTTTTCAATAATCGTTTCAATCCCTCCAGACACCAGAGGAAAATATCCTCTGCTTCTCTTTGCAGTTTCTCAATCAGATAGGGATCATCTACTCTATCCGGCGGCACATCTTTGACCGTAAGGATAATCTGTCTGCGATAAAATCCATAGGAACGGTCATGTAAGGCACTCAGACTTCCATTTCCAAAGCAGAGAAATCTGACATATAAATTCCCCTGTACGCTCTGCTTTGACTTCCTTTCCAAATCCATCTTGTCCTCCAGCGTGACAATGGTTTTAATATAGTTGGTGTCTTTCAAGGCTTCCAGTTTCATATCATCATCCACCATCAAAAGTCGGTATTCCAAATCTGCCCTTGCAAAACGGTTATGCTCTACCTTTTGAATATTGCTTACATTCATATTCGTTCCGAGAATTTTTCTCATGACCAAACCAATACGGGATTTTCCCTCCCCGCCTTTTCCTAAGATAATCAATAACTTCTGTGCCTTATTGGATGGAATTAAACAATATCCCATATATTCCTGCAAGGTAGGAATATCATCTTCCTCCAGCAGTTCTGAAAGGAATTTCATCCACCGTTCCGGCTTTGTTTCTTTCATTTCATAATTTACAGGCAAGCGGTTCAGGCAAAACTCCTTATTTTCTGTAAAATCTCCATTTAAAAAATAAGTTCCATTATTCACATGGATGCGATCCATTTGCACCGGAAGTTCCTCTGAATAGGCTTCCAGTTTTAGAACCTCCAAAAGCTGTTTTACTTTCTTGGAAATTCCTTTCGTAAGAACCGGTTTTACCATTCTATAAATTTCTTTTTCTACTTCGCTGTCTGGCAGCATTCCATCATAACTGAAAAAGATACCGTTGATACACTTCAATGGCATTCTTTGCAGGAAATTTTCACAAAATGCTACTTCATCAATCTGCCCATCCTCAAACCATTCCTGAGAGTACGGCTTAGAGTTCATTTCCCTCTGATCCAATGCTTTTTCCAGTCTATTCCTTGTTGTTTCGTCTATATTCTTCCATTCGTTCTTCAATTCTTTTCACATCCTTCCCACTATCTAGTAAAAATTCAATTCTGTCCTGTAACTCTCCAAACACCAGTAAATCCAGATGGTAATTTATCTTTTCTGTCTGCTGACAGGCTTCTATAAATTCTGCTTTCCATTTTTCGTCTGGCATTTTAGGTGCATGGCTCACTTTCCATTCTTCCAGCAGATGAAGATAATCCGATAAAATGCGGATACTTTCCCGTTCCCATTCTTCAAATTTCTTTTCGGTCTGGTACAACGTTCTTTTCGGTTTTTCTTTCTTCTTACTGGTATTCCTTTTCTTTGAACTATCCATAAAAATCGGTATCCGAAAATCTTCTGCCAGTTTCTTTGCTGCTTCCAATGGTACAATATGAAAGAAATCTGCCACAAACGTGATCACATCCCCTTTCGCACCACAGGCAAAACAGCAAAAGCCTTTGTCTACTTTCATGCTGGGATGCCTGTCATCATGAAAGGGGCAACAGACCATCCCATTTTTATTTACTTTTAATCCGTACTGTTCGGCAGCCTGCCTTGCAGTTACGTTTTCTTTTACTGTCTGAAAGATATTCATTCCATTTTCATCTCACAGCCATAATATTTTTTCTGAAAATACCTGACCGGAACTTTCCCCTTGATGATGTTATATCCGGCATTTTCCAGTTCCTCATTCATTACCCGCACAATTTCATAGGCTTTGCTTCTCCCAACCCCGAGAATCTTCATAATGTCATTTGCGGTAATATAAGATACATTAATCTGCATACAATCTCCTCCTTTTTCTACCTTCTATCTATCCAAAGTGCTATTACAGTACGCCTTTTTTTCATGTTTATTATTCAATACGTTTTTAATATGCACTTTTAATTCGTGTTTATATCATACGTTTCTTTTTCGTATTTGTCAACACATATTTTCAATAATACGCACTTGCAATTCGCTTTATTTCGTGTTATATTATCCATGAGGTGAATAAAAAATGAACGAAATGGAAGTTTCAACAATAGGAGAACGGATTAAAACACTCCGAAAAAAAAGAGGGTACAACCAGAAAGATTTAGCAAACCTTCTTGGAAAATCTCTCCGTACCATCCAAAAATATGAAAGCGGGGAAATTGAAGTGTCAATCGCAATGGTCAATGAACTAGCTAAAGTGCTTGATACGACTTCTACCTATCTTCTCGGACATCAGACAGGGGATTTCAAATTTGACTGTCTCTCCGATGTTATGGAATGTTTGTTTCAACTGGAAAAAATCAGCGGACTGCACTTTTCCATAGAAACAAAAAGACCGCCACACCATGATGGCTGGCAATGTTCCATTACTTTTGACGGAAAAGACAAATCTGCCGAACAGAATGCAGATATGTGCCTGTTCCTCGAAGAATGGGAAAACAACAGGGAATCTTTCCAGCAGTATTGCATGGCTAAAGATGCCTATGAAGATTGGAAAGATAAAACTCTTGCCTACTATGCTTCACAGGGTGTAGAGATGGAAGAACCGGAAAATCTCGATACTGAGGAACGGTTAAAAAGAAGGAATGCTCTTTTTTCTGGCAAGTAAACCTACATAAGATGAGTTGAAAACTCTTATGAAAGGAATGATGTAATTGTCAGTAACAAAAGATACAACTGGAAAATGGATGTCACAGGTGCGTGTCAAAGACTACACAGGAAAGACCATCCACAAGAAAAAACGTGGTTTTGCCACAAAAAAAGAGGCTCTGGAGTGGGAAAGAGACTTTCTCAACAAAGCCAATGCAGATATGGGTATGCTGTTTCGGGATTTTGTAGATCTTTATTTTGAGGATATGGGACACCGTCTGAAAGAATCCACCATTATCAGCAAGCGTTATATGGTAGATAAGAAAATCCTTCCAGTATTCGGAAAAATCCCGATCAATGAGATTACGCCAAAGGATATCCGTAAATGGCAGAACGGATTGACTGCATATCGTGATAAGAACGGAAAGCCTTATGCACAGACCTACCTCCGAGCAATCAACAACCAGATTACCGCTATGTTCAATTATGCAGTAAAATATTATGATTTACGGGAAAATCCATGCACAAAGGCTGGGAGCATGGGAAAAAGCAATGCAGAAGAAATGCAATTCTGGACAAAGGCGGAATTTGAACAGTTTATTACAGCAGTACAGGATAAGCCAGCTTCTTATACAGCCTTCATGACCATGTACTATACTGGAATGCGGGTAGGCGAACTGTGTGCTTTAACGCCGGCTGATGTAGACTTGAAAAATAATACCATCGCCATCAGCAAAACTTTCCAGAGAATCAATGGTAAAGATGTTGTCTGGGCACCTAAAACACCCAAAAGTAACCGGGTTATCACGATACCCCAGACACTTGCTGATTGTTTGAAAACCTATATGGATAAGTGTTATGAGATTCAGCCTAACGACAGGCTTTTCCCTTACACCAAACATTTCCTGAACCATGAAATGCTCAGAGGATGTAAAAAATCCGGTGTGAAGAAGATCCGTGTGCATGATCTCCGTCACTCCCATGCCAGCCTTTTGATTGAGATGGGATGCCAGCCACTTCTGATTGCTGACCGTTTAGGGCATGAAAAAATACAGACAACCTTAAATACTTACAGTCATCTGTATCCGAACAAACAAGCCGAAGTCGCACAACAGCTTGAAAATATTATCAACGAAACAGCAGTCCCAGATAGTAGCCAAATGGCAGATGTAGCCAATTTGTAGCCAATAAAAAGAAAAATCTCTGGAAAGCCTTATAAATCAAGACTTTCCAGAGATGTAGCAACTATTCGAACTCTATTGTCCCCGGCGGCTTACTCGTCAGATCATAAAAGATTCTGTTCACGCCCTTTACTTCATTAATAATCCTACTCATAACTTTATTCAGTACTTCATACGGCACTTCTACCGCCTCGGCAGTCATAAAATCAATCGTGTTCACCGCGCGCAGTGCTACCGCATAGTCATAAGTTCTCTCATCCCCCATAACGCCCACACTCTGCATATTGGTAAGCCCCGCAAAATACTGTCCAATACTCCTGTCTAATCCAGCACTCGCAATTTCCTCACGAAAAATTGCATCTGCCTCCTGTACAATACGCACTTTATCTACAGTCACTTCACCTATGATACGCACACCCAGTCCCGGTCCCGGAAATGGCTGGCGGAATACCAGATACTCCGGAATGTCAAGCTCTAATCCTGCTTGCCGCACTTCATCTTTAAACAAATCACGAAGCGGTTCTATAATTTCTTTGAAATCAACATAATCAGGAAGCCCTCCGACATTATGATGCGATTTGATAACTACCGATTCTCCGCCCAAACCACTTTCTACCACGTCTGGGTAAATCGTCCCCTGCACCAGAAAATCCACTGTTCCGATTTTCTTCGCTTCTTCCTCAAACACACGAATAAATTCCTCTCCAATTATCTTTCGTTTCTGCTCCGGCTCCGATACTCCCGCCAATTTATCATAAAATCTCTGTTGTGCATTTACACGAATAAAGTTTAAGTCGTATTGTCCATTTATCCCAAAGATTTCCTCCACTTCATCTCCTTCATTTTTGCGAAGAAGTCCATGATCTACGAACACACAGGTAAGCTGATTTCCTATTGCTTTCGACAAAAGAACAGCCGCCACAGAAGAATCTACCCCGCCAGACAATGCACAAAGTACTTTTCCGTCTCCAACTTTCTCACGAATCTGTTTTATAGACTCTTCCACAAAAGAATCCATTCTCCAATCCCCCACACATTCGCACACATCAAGAACAAAGTTAGAAATCATCTTCGTTCCTTCAGCAGTATGAAGCACCTCCGGATGATATTGAATTCCATATAGTCCTGCCTCCACATTTTCAGCAGCAGCCACTGGGCAATCTGTTGTATGTGCCGTTATTTCAAATCCTTCTGCAACCTCAAAAATTGTATCAAAATGACTCATCCAACAAACAGTTCTTTCAGAGACTCCGTCAAAGAGTTTGGAAGAAGGCTTATCTATCAATACTTCTGTTTTCCCATATTCTCTTACATCCGCTCTCGCAACCTTGCCGCCAAGCACATGCTGCATAAGCTGCGCACCATAGCAAAGCCCGAGCACTGGTATTCCAAGTTCAAATAATTCTTTTGAACACGTTGGAGAATCTTCTTTATAACAGCTATTTGGTCCACCGGTCAGAATAATTCCTTTCGGATTCATCGCTCTTATTTTCTCAAGATTCGTTTTATAAGAATAAATCTCACAGTATACATTACATTCACGCACACGCCTTGCCACTAATTGATTATATTGTCCGCCAAAATCAATAACAACTACTAATTCTCTTTTCAAAAAATGATTCCTCCTGTTCTAATCCACAAACTTTCCAGAGTTTATTATGCGCCATGGTATCTTATTCTACAAGGCTATATTATTTTTTACTCCATCATGTTTTCGTACAAATCATTTGTATTCTCACCAAAACAATTTATATATCCTTAGCTTAATACATTTGCATTAATTATTCAAATAATTTTTACATTAATCAACATTTTTCTAATTAAAATCCAAAAAATGGCATTGCGCTCTTTCACACACAATGCCATCAATTTACCTTTTAACTTTTACCAATCTGTATAAATATCAATCGTTCCTTTCGCACATCCGGTATCATAAACTTTTCCCGTACCAAGGGATGTCTCTACAATAGAGCCCCTCTTGTAATCATCGAAATGTGCCGCCAGAACAATATAACCATTTTTATCACGTACTGTTCCATCAGACGCAACGTGGCGTCCCGGAATCTTAAGTCCATACCCCGGAAGCACTTTTTGAGAATAATATGTCTCCCTATGTCCATTAAAATACACAACACCCTTACTTGGCGTCAGCTTTCCACCACCAGTTGGATATTGGTATCCGCTACTAGAAGACGGTTTCTTGGTACTTTCATTTTTAGAATCAGCTTGCTTATTATCTGTTTTTTCAGCCGATTTATCTGTGGATATCTTTACTGATGCTTCCTCTGCTTTCTTCGCTACCTCTGCTGCTTCTGCCGCCGCTCTCGCCTGTTCTTCTCTCATTGCCTGAATCTGTGTTTCCAATGCACTGAGATTTGTAGAAGTCTCTGATGCCTTTTTCTTCAACTGTGTACGTTTAGACTGCAGTTCTTTTTCTAATTCATCGTATGAATCCTGCTGTTTTTTTAGCTTCTTTTCTTCTTTCTCGATTGCACTTCGAAGTGTTTCAAGTTCTTCCAGCATTTTCCTGTCGTATTCATTCAGCGTCTGAACAAAATCTATCTTATTCACAAAGTCTGACATATCATCTGCCGTCAAAATCATAGTTAGCATAGACATACTGTCATTCTCGTAAATATATTGAATACGAACTTTCATATCCTCATATTGATTTTCTTCATTTTTCCTTGCAATCGCAAGCTGAGATTCCGTCTTGGTAATCTGACCTTCTAACTCTTCTTTCTTATTTTCATTCTCTGCAATCTGACTACCAATCTCTAAAAGTTCTCCGTTTATATTATTTAATTCGCTTTTTAATACAGAAGACCTACCTTCCATGTCATTCAGCTTACCAGCGCGGCTAATTGACGCCGGAAACAGAACATATAATATACACACTGAAAGGATAAGAATCCACCATCTCTTTTTTATGCCTTCTTTCATACTTTTTCTTTTGACTTTAATCATATGATTCTCCATATAGTTTCCTCGCTTATATTTTCATATGCCTCCTTAGTGTACTATTTTTCTGCAGTTTTGTCAAATTTTACGTTACACGCATTTGTGAAGATACTTTTCTCTGGTGGCAAGTCCGCCCCGAATGTGCCGTTCCGACTTGTTCATATCCAACACCTTTCTTGCCTCCTGAGCCAAAGATGGATTGATTTTCAATAAGCGTTCCGTCACGTCTTTATGTATCGTTGATTTACTTACCCCAAACGCTTTTGCTGTCTGCCGCACCGTCGCTTTATTTTCAACAATATAATATGCTATTTCTACTGCCCTCTCCTCAATATAGTCTTTCATAAAATAACCCCTGTATAGTTTGTTTTTTACAATCTATGCAGTGACTTATTCTTGTATGCTATTTCCATAATTACTATTAATTTTCACCTGTTTTCTGCGCTTTATTTTAACCGATTTCTACCCGGAATACAAAAAAATTAACAGTTCATCCCGCGCCATTCACAAAAAGCACTATAGATTTTTCCACTAATACTATGTATAATGAAAAAAGAACTAACAAACCTTTTCATTGAGAGGAGCACATTATGACTGACACAAACATTATCTATCGCGAACCAGAACTGACTGATGCAAAGAAAATCGTAGACTTTTATAACTTTGTAGGTGGAGAAACTACATATCTTAGTTTTGAAAAAGATGAGTATCCTATGGATGAGGAAGAACAGAAAAATGACATCACCTCAACAAAGGAACATCCTGCCAGCATTATGATTCTTGCTATGGACGGTGACGAAATCGCAGGCATCGGAACGATTCATTCCGGCAACAAGATCAAAGCACGTCATCAGGGAGAACTCGGTATTGTTGTAGCTAAAAAATATCAGGCACAAGGAATCGGCAGCGAAATCATCCGCAAATTAATTGATTTCTGCAAAGGCAATGGCATTACTACCCGTATCCAGCTTGACACCCGCAAAGACAATGAGGTTGCGGTTAAGTTATATGAGAAATTTGGATTTGAAATCGAAGGCTGTTTGAAAAATACAACTTTATTGAATGGCGAATACTACGACTTGTATGTAATGGGATTAATGTTATAAAATATTATATTTTTTACAATTGTATATACGAACAGAAAAAGCATGTGATCTTTCCACATGCTTTTTCTATACCATCCAAGTGTTTCTTAGTAGTTACAGTTCTCGCTGTTTTCATTAGAAGCGTTTTTGCCAGAAGCGTTTCTATTAGATGAATTCATATTTGATGCATTCTTGTTTGTAGTATTTTTGTTTGTTGTGTTCTGAGTAGATGCATTTTTGTTTGAAGAATTCATGTTGGATGTGTTTTTGTTAGATGAATAATTGTTTTTAGCCATTGTTAATTCCTCCTAAAGAATTTTTGTTATGAGGTTTTCCTCAGTGTACAAGAGTATTGTGTCCGATTGACATTTTTTTATGTACTTTTTCCACAAAAAATGCTTTCAAAATATATTAAAAATTTTTTAAATTTTAACTTGCTTTTTAAGTGCCCCTATATTATACTTAAGTTTGTAGAAAAGATTATTCTTTTTCTACAACCCCTTATTAATTATTTATACTCCCCTCAAAAGACCGATGGCTCCCCCATCGGTCTTTTACCTTATAATATTGATTTTCAGTTCTTTTATCTCCTTTGCTTCAATATGCGAATCACAAACACAACCAATATTACCGGCAGCAACACCGGCGCCAGAAGTCTGATAATTCCTCCAATAACTGCAGCGCTCAAAATAAAAATTCCGAAAACTCCCAGTATAATCAGTAGTAACGTCCACTTACCCATTATATGAAAGGTACGATTTTTTTCGTAATCATTCCGGCTATCTGTCCGGTCGGCCCGTTCCGGCCGCCGGTTTACATTTTCTTTTGCAAATTCTTCATTTCCAGAAACTTCCAGAAGCGTCTTTGCAATCGCCCAAGGATCCCCCAGCTCTAAGACAACCGCCGCCTCGTCTTTTCCGTTTCTTACTTGGTCTTCAATATAGCGGCTATAATAATCCAACTGCTCCTGCACAGATGCTGCGCTCATACCGCTTTCTAATTCTTTTTGTAATCTTTGTAAAAATTCAATTTTAGTCATAATATCCCTCGTCAAAAATCCCTATACTTCAAAGATTAAATCGCCATAAGACGGCATTGGCCACACCTCTTTATCTACAATCATCTCCAGAGCGTCTACAGGCTTTCTGAGCTCACCCATTACCGGCGTCACTTCATAGTAGTAATACTCTGCCCGCACCCGGCCTGTCTCCATTTTAGAAGCTATTTCCGTCACTTCCATAAGTTTTCCAAGCGCTTCTTTCGTTTCTGACAGAAACCCGCTAACCTGGGAGAGAAGTTCTGCCTGTACCAAACAGTCTGCTCCGGCCTCTCTTACACTCACCACTGTATCAGCCAGAGATTTGGTATACTTAATGACCGCCGGAATAATCTGTTTACTTGCCATATCAATCATAGTACGGGACTCGATATTGATTGCCTTCGCATAGTTCTCATATTTAATCTCTGCACGAGAGCGAAGTTCCGTCTCTGTAAACACTTTAAAATTCTCGAACAAAGAAATCGTCTTTTCAACCGTAAGGGCAGGAATGGATTCTACCATGGAACGAATATTCGGAAGTCCACGCCTCTTCGCTTCCTCTATCCATTCTTCCGCATAACCATTTCCGCTGAAAATAATTCTCTGGTGTTTGGAAGCATTCCTTTTGATCAGATCGTGAAGTGCACGATTAAACTCACTTTCTACAAAGTTTTCCCCTTTCTCCTTCTCATTACGGGCTGCATTCACCACTTTCTCTAACTCATCACAGGCTTCTTTAAATGCTTCTGCCACAATCGTGTTAAGCACTACATTCGGCCCTGCCACAGAGTCTCTGGAACCAACCATACGGAACTCGAACTTATTACCGGTAAATGCAAGCGGAGACGTTCTGTTCCTGTCTGTAGCATCTTTCACAAAATCAGGCAGCGTCTTTACTCCGGTTTCTAACTGTTTTCCCGTAATACTGCGGGTTGCCTTTCCGGTATCTACCAGTTGATTGATTACATCTTCCAGTTGCTCACCCAGAAAAATAGAGATAATGGCCGGAGGAGCTTCATCCGCTCCCAGACGATGATCATTTCCAGGATCGGCCGCAGATTCACGCAGCAAGTCGGCATGCCTATCCACTGCTCTCATAATGCAAGTCAGTACAAGCAAAAACTGTACGTTCTCATGAGGAGTCTTTCCCGGTTCTAACAAATTCTTTCCATCGTCTGTAATAAGCGACCAATTATCGTGCTTACCGGAACCATTTACTCCTGCAAACGGTTTCTCGTGAAGCAGACATTTCAGGCCATGTTCATGCGCCACTCTCTTCAACGTCTGCATTACTAAGTGGTTATGATCTACCGCTACATTCGCTACTGCATAGATTGGTGCAAGTTCATGCTGTGCCGGAGCAACCTCATTATGCTGTGTCTTTGCAGATACCCCCACTTTCCAAAGTTCCACATTAACATCCTTCATAAATCCTGCGATTCTCTGACGGATTGTTCCAAAATAATGGTCGTCAAGCTCCTGCCCTTTCGGCGGCATAGCCCCGAACAATGTACGGCCTGTGTATACCAAATCTTTTCTCTCTCTGAATTTCTTCGCATCAATTAAGAAATATTCCTGCTCTGCGCCCACCGCCGGCGTTACTTTCTTTGATGTCTGATTACCAAACAGGCGAATCAGTCTTAACGACTGTTCATTGATTGCTTCCATGGAACGAAGAAGCGGTGTTTTCTGATCCAACGCCTCCCCTGTATAAGAACAGAAAGCCGTCGGAATACAAAGCGTTGCTCCCGCCGCATCGTGTCTTACAAATGCCGGAGACGTACAGTCCCACGCCGTATATCCTCTTGCCTCAAATGTAGCCCGAAGTCCGCCTGACGGAAAAGAAGACGCATCCGACTCCCCTTTTATCAATTCTTTTCCTGAAAATGTCATCAACACCTTTCCACTTGGAAGCGGGGCAGAGATAAAAGAGTCATGTTTCTCAGCCGTAGCTCCGGTTAGAGGCTGAAACCAATGCGTATAGTGAGTGACTCCCTTCTCAATTGCCCATTCTTTCATCTCATGGGCAATCACATCTGCTGTAGCAAGATCCAGTTCTTTTCCCTCTTCAATTATCTTTTTCAAATCTTTGTAAATTTTTTTCGGAAGACGTTCCTGCATGACCGCATCATTGAATACATCCTCTCCGAAAATCTCCGCTACGTTGAGTATTTCGCTCATGTCCTCTTTATTTCCTTTCTTCTTCGCATCTGTGTAAATGTGTTCCGTTAAAATCTATTTGTCTAATCAGAAAAAGGCACTCTAACCCAGATCAGAATGCCTTTATCTTTATTCGTTACCTGTCAGATTACTCAGCTTTTCCAACTGAACCAAACAGTTCCATTTTCTCTTTTACTTTTTCTACAATAGCTTCAAAGCCTGGTTTTAATAATTTACGAGGATCGAATCCTTTTCCTTCCAGATCTTTTCCTGCCTCAATATATTTACGTGTAGCTTCTGCAAACACAAGCTGACACTCTGTATTAACATTAATCTTAGCAACACCAAGGTCAATTGCTTTCTTGATCATGTCATCCGGAATACCTGTACCACCATGAAGGACTAACGGCATATCTCCTGTCAGCTTCTGGATAGCATCAAGAGTCTCAAAGCTAAGTCCTGCCCAGTTCTCAGGATATTTTCCATGAATGTTACCGATACCTGCCGCAAGCATATCTACGCCAAGATCTGCAATCATCTTACACTCCTGAGGATCTGCGCACTCACCCTGTCCGATAACACCGTCTTCTTCTCCACCGATGGAACCAACTTCAGCCTCAAGAGACATTCCCTTCTCTTCACAGATAGCAATGAGCTCTTTTGTCTTAGCTACGTTCTCCTCGATTGGATATTTAGAGCCGTCAAACATGATAGATGTAAATCCTGCGTCAATACATTTCATACATCCTTCGTAGCTGCCATGGTCAAGGTGTGTAGCAACAGGGACTGTAATTCCCATCTCTTCCACCATAGCCTCTACCATGTTTTCTACTGTCTTAAATCCTGTCATGTACTTTCCAGCGCCCTCAGATACACCTAAGATAACCGGAGAATTGCTCTCCTGTGCTGCCTGAAGAATGGCTTTTGTCCACTCAAGGTTGTTAATGTTAAACTGACCTACTGCATAATGACCTGCTACTGCTTTCTGCAGCATCTCTTTTGCTGATACCATCATAACTTATATTCCTCCAATTCTATCTGTCGGTTTCGTCTGCTTTAACGCTCCACCAACATAAAATAATATCACTTTTTTCATTATAGAACAATTTATTAAAAAAGACAAGAAAAAACCATTCGAAACAAAACTCAGGTCTTACAACACCTTTTCCCATTCCTTCTCACGAAATCCCGTCAAAACAAAATCATCGCCCACAATTACCGGACGTTTTACAAGCATTCCATCTGTAGAGAGAAGCTCATACTGTTCTTCTTCACTCATATTTGGAAGTTTATCCTTTAACTGCATACTTTTGTAGAGCATTCCACTGGTATTGAAAAACTTCTTGAGAGGCAACCCACTCTTCTTATGCCATTCCTTCAATTCCTCTGCTGTTGGATTCTCCTCTTTAATATCGCGGCTCTGATACTCCACGCCTCTTTCTTTCAGCCATTTTCCGGCTTTTTGTACCGTCGTTCATTTTGAATATCCTACAAATAAGATCATTATTATCGTCTCCTTCTTCTGTTATGAATATGATTACTACAACTGTTATTCTAACACAAATCTAATAAAACGGAGAATTTACATAACAGTTTATTACCTGCTCTCCCCACAATAAACTAACAGCCATGCCGATGCACAAAAAAACACCAAAAGCAAGTTCTGTCCGCCGGTGTATAGTCTTACCCTTCTTACATACCGCCTGCAAAAACCAGACAACTATGATGTACAGTCCACTAATCAGAAATGCGAAAATCCCGGAAAGTATAATAAGTTTCCAACCAAGAAACCATCCTCCTGCCGCCATAAGCTTAACATCTCCCATGCCAAATGCTCCCGGAACAATAAGAGCAATTAAAAATAACACCGCACTCACGCACACCGCTCCGAGAAAATGGGCGGCAATACCCGATGTCCGACAGACCGCTATAAATCCTGCCGCCACCAGACATAAAGACAGAATATATCGATTGGGAATCTTCTTCTCATGGATGTCCTTCTCTGCAATCATCAGCAAATGAATTAAGAATAACATTTCAAATATATAGTTCATTGATTAATCTCGGATTCGTTCCCCAACCTGATTGTCTCATATTTGCGAGAAGAAGTCCACCACCTATCCCATAAAAGAAATATGAACAACAAAAAACTCTGCAACTAAGCAGAGTTTTCAGTGACTCCCAGGGGAATCGAACCCCTGATTCCAGCGTGAGAGGCTAGCGTCTTGACCGCTTGACCAGGGAGCCAGATTTTGTACTTCTCGTTTCGTACTCACCTAGTATAGCAAATAAACTATAAAAAGGCAAGTACTTTTTTTACATTTTTATTGTTTTTTTGATTTTTTATCTTTTGTTTCTTCTTTTGTCTCAGCCAACCGCTCCTTTGTCTCTTCCGACACCATAATCTGAAGCTTCTTCTGTTCATTTCTAATAGAGACTTCATCATGCTCGCCGCCAAACTCTCCATCTAGTGTCCATGGGATTTCCACCAGCGACTCAAAGTAAATCTCTTTTGTCTTAAATGTATACATATGCTTTGTATCTACCTGCTCAATAAGAAGTGCCGCAATAATCTCCTGCAAAGCTATAGGATTTTTCGGCGTCTTAATCAATGTTACTTCAAAAAGTCCATCGTCAAACACTACATTTTTTCCAATCATATTGCGGACCCCGCCGACCGACCTTGAGTTTGTCACCATCCCAAGGATAAACTCATCTTCAATGACTTCTCCATCATGTGTCACTTTAATCCTGTAAGACGGCACATTGAACAACCGCTTAGTTCCCTCAAGCAGATATGCCAGATGCCCCAGTACATTTTTCATCTGCTGATTCGTCTGGTACGCCACATCTGTAAATACTCCAAAGGCAGCAATATACACAAACACATCTTCATTAAATCTTCCCACATCACAAGAAAACAATGTACCGTTTACTACATTGTCCGCCGCATTCATAATATCTCGTGGAATATGAAGACTGTTGGCAAAATCATTAACTGTACCTGTAGGAATATAACCAATAGGATCTCTCTCTTCTCGCTGCATCATGCCGGTCACTACTTCATCCAGTGTTCCATCACCACCACCGCATACCACAAGATCATATTCCTTTGCATCATATTGCTGAACTTTTCGATAAGCGTCCTTATAGGCTTGTGTTGGATAGATTACCACTTCATATCCTGCTTTCACAAACATATCCACAATATCCGAAACTTTGGATTTTAACAGTCCTTTTCCAGCATGAGGATTATAGATAAATAATAATCTTTTCACAATCTTTTCCTCCAATAACTTCTATAACAGAAAGAGGGCATGAGATATGCCCTCTTAATATTTTCTCATACTTTTCCGTATTATATGTATAAAATTATATGCACCAAACTGTAGGCATGAAATTCTATTCACTAGTTACTAAAAATGTCTCAACACCATCTGCCGCTGTCTTCTCATCTTCTCCTTCTGTCACTACTGTAAGATTTGTGCCCTCAGACAAATTAAGGCTCATCATACCCATAATGCTCTTAGCATTAATTTTCTTATCCTCCATCTCAATATACACCCTGCTTTTGTACTGGCTGGCTTCCTGTACAAGGTGTGCAATTGGACGGTTTTCCATATCCATGCTGGTTCGAATCGTAACAGGCCTTTTTACCATAACATACATCCTCCTTACTCTTCCCTTAACTTCTCTGCTATTTCACTTAATTTTCGCAGTCTGTGATTAACTCCTGATTTTCCTATCGGATGTTCCAGAAGACCTCCCAGTTCTTTCAGCGCAACATCCGGATAAGCAAGACGTGTAAGGGCAACGTCTTTTAAACTATCCGGCAATTTTTCAAACCCAACCTTGTCTTGGATATAAGTAATATCTTCGATCTGCCGTACAGCAGCAGACACAGTCTTGTTGATATTAGCTGTCTCACAATTGACTTTCCGGTTCACCGCATTGCGCATTTCTTTGACGATTCTTACATTCTCCAGTTCCATCAAAGATACGTGAGCTTCCATCACATTGAGCATATCTACAATCTGGGCTCCCTCTTTCAAATACACAACGAACGTTTTCTTACGTTGTACAATCTTGGCTCCCATTTCAAAACTATTGACGATATCTCTCAAATATTCTGCTTTTTCCTGCAAATCGCATACAATCTCAAAATGATACGATTTCCGCGGATCGCTCACAGAACCCGCTGCAATAAACGCACCTCTTATATAGGCTCTTCTGCAGCATACCGCCTGCACAATGGCGTTCTTCACCGCCAAAAGCTCCTGTCCCTTAAACAACAGGGTATAGTTCCAGCTATTTTTCGCTGAATTTTTACGAATTATGATATTCGTATTTATATTAAACGTTTTTGTCATTAATGTAAAGCATTTTCTTGCAACCGAAAAATTTTCCGTACTCAATTGCATTGTGCAAGTCCCCCGGCTGTCCTCAGCAAACTGCCCACACATATGAGCAATCCCTGCAAGTTCTGCCAGATTACAGTGTCTTGCTCTCGCATAATGTTCATATAATTCCCGCTTTATTTCACCCGAAAACGACATATTGCACCCCTATTTTGCTTTTGTGACCGCATCCTTTTCTATATCCCGGTGTTCAATCCGGATACCATAATTTTCCGCACCTTCCAGCCGATTATACAATGCATTGGCAAGCGTAACTGACCGATGCTTTCCTCCGGTACATCCTACAGCAATCACAAGCTGCGTCTTCCCTTCAGTAATATAATTGGGAAGCAGAAACTGTACCATATCGCATAATTTTTCCAAAAACTCTCCGGCCTTTTCATTGGCCATAACATAGTCTCTTACTTCTTTATCATTGCCGCTTTTTGAACGAAGTTCTTCTATATAGTAAGGGTTCGGAAGAAAACGCACGTCAAAAACCAAATCTGCATCGCTTGGTATTCCGTATTTGAAACCAAAAGATAATACGGTAATATAGAGGTTTTTATATTCTTTATTTTCTACAAATATTTTATTTAGCTCTTTCTTCAGTTCTCTTGTAAGCATATGACTGGTATCAAGAAGGTAGTCCGCTTTTTTCTTTAGAAATTTAAGTTCTTCTCTCTCTTTTTCGATACCCTTATCCACACGCTCGCTGTTTCCCGACAACGGATGGAATCTTCTCGTCTCTTTATACCGCTTTACAAGTACGCTGTCACTGGATTCCAGAAACAAAATCTCATATTCAGTCTCTTGCTCATCCAATCCCTCCAGCACCTTTTCAAGAGCTTCAAAGCTCTGTCCGCTTCTAATGTCTACACCAAGAGCCAGTTTATTCATCTCCGTCCCCGGCGTATGAACAGAATCTGCCAGTATAGGAATCAACGGCACAGGCAGATTATCTACACAAAAATACCCCATATCCTCTAACATTTTAAGCGCTGTTGTCTTTCCCGCTCCCGACATTCCTGTCACAATCACAAATCTCATCTTAGAATTCTCCCAGTCTCTTTACTTCCGCTTCTAATGTAACTCCAAATTTATTCTCTACTTTCTCTGCCACTTGTTTCATAAGCTCTGCAATATCTGACGCCGCAGCATTCTCCCTATTAATAACAAATCCACAGTGTTTCTCAGAAACCTGCGCGCCGCCGACTTGGAAGCCGCGTAGTCCTGTATCTTCGATTAATTTCCCGGCAAAATATCCTTCCGGTCTTTTAAATGTACTTCCGGCGCTCGGATATTCCAACGGTTGCTTGGTAATTCTGCGTTCTTTCAGTTCATCCATACGCTCTTTAATCGCCGCCTTATCTCCCGGATGAAGCTCTATCTCTGCATCCAGAACAATATAATTCCTCTTCGCAATCACACTTGTTCTGTATCCAAGTTCAAGTTCATAATCTTTTAGCTTCTTAAACTCTCCATCTTCCGTCAATACAGTCACTTCTTTCAACACGTCTTTCATCTCGCCGCCATATGCTCCCGCATTCATCACGCACGCTCCGCCAAGCGTTCCCGGGATTCCAGCCGCAAACTCGAACCCGGAAAGTCCTTCTTCCAGCGCCTTACCGGCAACAGCCGACAATAACGCTCCTGCCTGCGCTCTGATACTGTTTCCATCACAGACGATCTCATTCATATACTTAAAGATCTGTATAACAACACCTCTGTATCCCTCATCAGACACTAACAGATTGCTTCCATTTCCTATTATATAATAAGGCATCTCCTGTTCTTTACAGCAGGAAATAACTGCCTTTAATTCCACCTTTGTCTTCGGCATGATAAAAAAGTCTGCCGGACCGCCCACACGAAATGTAATATGGCTTTTCATCGGTTCTTGTACTTTCACCTGCTCTGCCGGTAACACCTTTAATAATTCATCATAAAATTTTTGATTCATATTTTTTCAAATTCTCCTTACCTGTTCAGACATCCGATGTACAGTATCATGTATTTTATAAAATACCACAGATACAATACACAAGGTTCCTTACACATCATACAATAAATATTCCCCAAATTCAACGTACACTTGCAAAACAAACCAAAATGCGTTATATTAGTTACGTATAACTATATTAACATTTTAGTATCTATATTGAAAATAGATACGGAAAAAGGAGTGATTTATAATTGGACTCGAGTGACGTCTCGCAGCTAATAATTCTTATTATTTTATTATTGCTTTCTGCTTTCTTTTCATCAGCAGAAACAGCTTTGACTACGGTAAACAGAATCCGTATGCGCAGTCTTGCCGACGATGGCAGCAAGCGCGCAAAAACTGTTTTAAAAATTACAGATGATTCCGGTAAAATGTTAAGCGCTATCTTAATCGGAAACAATATCGTCAACTTATCAGCCGCTTCCCTGACAACCAG
The DNA here is from genome assembly GCA_910578495.1 of uncultured Dorea sp. Classification (GTDB taxonomy): domain Bacteria; phylum Bacillota; class Clostridia; order Lachnospirales; family Lachnospiraceae; genus Dorea_D. The sequence continues at coordinate 74,885 of CAJTRE010000004.1, read as the reverse complement.
CCTTGCATACAGCTTTGGTGGTTCTATGGTCGCAATAGCCAATGCTGCACTGACGATAGCCATTCTTTTATTCGGTGAGATAACACCTAAGACAACAGCCACCATTCATTCTGAAAAGATGGCTCTTATCTATGCGCCAATCATCAGCCTGTTTATGAAAATCATGACGCCTGTCATTTTTATTATCAACGGATTATCCACAGGTGTACTGTTTCTTCTCCGGATAGATCCGAATGCCAAAAACCAGGCTATGACTGAAACCGAACTTCGTACGATCGTGGATGTCAGCCACGAAGACGGCGTCATTGAATCTGATGAAAAAGAAATGATATATAACGTGTTTGACTTAGGCGACGCAAAAGCCAAAGACGTCATGGTTCCACGCGTTCATGTAACGTTTGCAGATGTGGAATCCACTTACGAGGAGCTTATTGAAATCTTTAGAGAGGATAAGTTCACGCGGCTTCCTGTTTTTGAAGAAACAACCGACAATGTCATCGGAACAATCAACATGAAAGATTTGTTGTTATTTAACAACCAGAAAGAGTTCCGTGTCCGCGATATTTTGAGGGAAGCTTATTTTACCTATGAATACAAAAATATCTCCGAACTTCTTGTGGAGATGAGAGACGCTTCTTTTAACATTGCCATCGTATTGGACGAATACGGTGAAACTGCCGGACTTATCACATTGGAGGATATTCTGGAAGAAATCGTTGGAGAAATCCACGATGAATATGACGATAACGAAGAAGATTTCGTCAAAGAAATTGGCGAAAGAGAATATATTATTGAAGGCTCCACGAATCTGGACGACTTGAACGATCGTCTGAATCTGACTTTAGAATCTGAAGATTACGATTCCCTTGGCGGATTTATCATTGAACATCTTGATCGTCTACCGGAAGAAGGCGATTCCGTCACTACCGAGGACGGGATTCGTCTAGTTGTTGAGAAGCTAGACAAAAACCGTATCGAAAGTGTACACGCATATCTGCCGGAGCCGCCAGAAGAAGACGAAAAATCCGAAGAATAACGTTTGCAAGGGAGGACAAAGTCCTCCCTTTAAACTTGTTTCAAGATGCATTCACCTGCCCTAGCTCACAATCAATGTATCATATCCTGCCTGCCGGAGTCTTCGTTCCATCTGGGCCGCATCGTTCAGATTATCATATCCTCCGACCTGCACACTGATAAATGGACCGGAATCATCTATAAATGCCGGAAATCCTTGCGCCAGTAATTCTTCCAACATCCGCTGTGCATAGTTCCAGTTTCTAAACAAGGCCACCTGCACTCTATAGTATGGAAGCCCGGACTCTCCCATGTTCAAAGTCTCTAATATTCCATCTGCAATTGCTTGAGCAATAGCGTCAAAATTAGTATCAAAAATATGATTGTCTACTTCTGAATTAATGAATCCCGCTTCCACCAGTACCGCAGGCATCTTTGTCCGCTTTAACACCACCAGATTCGGTCTCGCTTTCACACCCAGATTAACGAATCCAACCGTTTCCAACTGTGCATTGATATTTTGTGCCATCTCGTATTTAATTCCGGACAAGTCATATACCAACGATTCCACTCCGGACACTTGATTATCTGTAGGAAATGAATTGCGGTGTATCGACACAAAGAAATCCACCCCTGCATTATTTGCTTCCATTGCTTTCTGATATGGCGTCTCATACACATCAGTCGTCCTTGTATATTCTACATCAAGTCCATTGTTCTGTAATATTTCTCCAACTGCGAGCGTCAGGCGCAGCGTATCATCCGCTTCTTTTCTTCCTTGATACACTGCCCCTGGATCACTTCCCCCATGTCCCGCATCTAACATAATTGAATAAGGCATAAAAATCTCCCTTCGCAACATTCTATAATACAATATGCTAAAAAAGGAGAAAGGTTACTGACTATCCTTTTTTAATTATGTATTTTTCACTTAATTTTTTGTCAAATTTTCCGATATAGTTAACGTGTTTATAGGTTTTTAATAAATTTAATTTAAGGAGAGAGTATTTATGAAAACAATTAAAAATCTTAAAATTCGTCAAAAATTATATGTTCTTATCGGAATTGCTTTGTTAGGTTTATTGATCATGGAAAGTATGTCTTTGTTTCAAATGAAAAACCTCAATAATGCAACCAACATCATTGCTCAAAGCTGGATGCCTAATTTGAGCACTGCACGTAGTATGAACACAGCCATGTCTAATATAAGACTGAACGAAACGGTTGTGTCCACTGCCAGCGCCAACCAGGACATTTCTTCGAATCTTGGTTATCTGGAAAAAGAAGTCAACAATATGGAAACACTTTTAGACACTTACAAGAACACTTTAATCACTAAAAAAGATAAAGAACTTCTGAACACGCTTACTGAATGTTGGAAGGCTTACAAAGAATTAGATGCAAAAATCCTCGATTTCATCGATCAGGGAAATCAAAAAGCCGCTCATACTACTTTAAGCACCGAAGGAGTTGAATTATATAATGCAGTTAATGCAGCAGTCTCTAGCATGATTGAGTACAATATGGAAGGCAGTGATCTTGCCCGTAAGGATAGTGCACATACATACTCTACTGCCACCACAAGCATGATGCTTCTTTTGGCGCTGATCTTCGTCACAGGTGTTATTACTTCATTTGTAGTTGTCAAGAGTATTGTCAATCCAATTAAACAACTTGAAAAAGCTACAATTGAAATTTCAAATGGAAATTTGGACATCTCCATCCCCTATGAAGCAAAAGATGAACTGGGAGTTCTTTCCAATCATTTTCGTGAACTGGCAAGAAAACTGAAAGTTATCATTCACGATGAAGATGCATTCCTTGAAAGACTGGCTACCGGAGATTTTACAGTAGATACAAAATATGAAGCTGAATATATTGGTGACTTCCAACCACTGCTTCATTCTTTACGGCAGATTTCTGACCGTCTCAACGCCACGATTCTCCAAATTAGTGACAGCGCTGATCGAGTAGCAGGCGGAGCAGAGAATGTTTCGGCCGGATCGCAGGCGCTTTCACAGGGCACCTTAGAGCAGAGCAGCTCTATTCAGGAGTTATCTCATGCCATTGAAGAAATTTCTGAACAGATTCGTCAGAATGCCGATACAACTGCAAAAGCAACAAAGCAGGTTGGAACTGTAAGCGAAGAAATGTATTTAAGTAACGAGAAAATGCAGAAAATGGTGGAAGCCATGGATGAAATCAGCCAGAGCTCTGATGAAATCGGAAAGATCATCAAGACTATTGAGGATATTGCTTTCCAGACAAATATACTTGCACTAAACGCCGCTGTAGAAGCCGCGCGGGCCGGAACTGCCGGAAAAGGTTTTGCAGTCGTTGCCGATGAAGTGCGTAATCTTGCAAGCAAAAGTGCAGAAGCTTCCAAAGGTACTGCTGCCTTGATCGAAAAATCTATCCAGTCAGTAGAAAACGGAACCGCTATTGCAAACGAAACTGCCGCATCATTGAATAAAGCGGTTGATGGCTCCAAAGAGTTCACGCAGCTTATTGATCAGATTTCATCAGCCAGCAAACAGCAGTCTTCATCTGTTGCACAGATTACTGCCGGTATCAGCCAGATTTCAGAGGTTATCCACTCGAACTCCGTAACAGCAGAAAAGAGTGCCTCTGCCAGCGAGGAACTAACTCTTCAGTCCCAAAAAATGGAACAACTGGTTCATCGTTTTCAGTTAAAAAAAAGATAAACACTTGATCTGCAATGCAAAAGCAACCTTCGAAGCACAGTAAAGAAACACAACAAAACCGGAACAGTGGAGCATTCTTGCTCCATCGCTCCGGTTTTATTTTTATCCTTCTTCCACTTCCGGGAACATTTCTTCCCAGCGTTCTCTTGTCAGACGATCTCTGTGCCATGAATTTATCAGTTCCTTATTCTCATAAAGAACCTTGTTAGAAATATATTCAAAGCCTCCATTCTCTTTATCACAAACTGTCACCTCATGTGTCAACACTTCCGCAGAACTCTCCGCCGGATAGATGGCGTTAACTGTCAGCGTCTTTGTTCCGTCCCCATTCTCTCGACATTCTATAATTTCCGGATATGCCGCCTCTTCCGGCATTTCCATGTCGTAACAGGCTCTTGGTCTGAACTCGTATGTATCGTCTTGCGAAAAATAAGTTCCCCTTTGCCGCAATTCTTCCGAAGAGATCTCGAAGAACGACCGGAGCACCTTCTCATATTCTTCTCCCGAAATCCGATAACGTTTTCCAATCCCCCATGTTTCTGATGACATTGTATATGGAATATCCTCTCCGTATACTTGCCGATACAATTTCCGGAACAAATCGTCAAAATCAACCTTTCCGTAATCGTTCTTATTCCAATCTAAAAAGAAAAGATTATTTTCTCCATAACCGATCGGAAGAATGTATTTCCGGTTCATTTCTCTGTATCTATCGTCCAGAGCCTGCACTCTAAAATATGTGTACGGCATAGGTCCATGATAGCCCTCCGGCTGATATTTTTTAAAGAACAAATATCCCTTATCCGAATAAGACCATGGAGCCGCACGATATTCCTCTTCATACTTAACTTGGGGCTTACCCTTTTCCCACGCAATCCATTTTCGCTCTACCCAAATCTCCCCTTTTTCCGTCTCAAGACGGTACTGGGTGAAACTCCCCTCATCTTCCACACATAAAACAGTAATGTCAGCCTTTTCTTTAAACTTGGCGGCCTCGATAAACTTCTGCATCTTATCTGCTCTCGTCATATTAATCTGGTTTTCCATATCCACTGCCACATGCCCGGATCTTCCAAGACATTCTACAATGGCACGTTTTGTATCCAGATGATCTAATCTATCTTCTGCTTTTGCACGTTCATAAATGTCTCTAAAACTCTCCGCAATGTCTGCTGCCGGTTTCTCTTCCGTTCCCTTATGGACATTCGAAGCTTCTTGGAACTCTTTAGACTCTCTTTGACAACCTGCCGCCAGAATGAATACAAAAGTCAAAGCAAAAACGGCTGCCTTAATCCTCGGCCACAATTATTTATCCTCAATTGCCATGATCATATCCACTCTCGTCTGGTGCCTTCCACCCATAAACTCTGCACCTAACCATTCATCAATGATCATCTTCGCCATCTCAATTCCGATAACCCGCGCACCGAACGCCAACACATTTGTATTGTTATGCTGTCTGGATAATTTTGCGGAATACGGCTCAGAGCAAACAACCGCTCTTACTCCCTTTACTTTGTTAGCTGCAAGCGAGATACCTACACCCGTACCGCAGATCAAGATTCCAAGCTCTACTTCTCCACTAACTACAGCCCGTCCAACTTTCTCTCCATAATCGGGATAATTACAACTCTCGTTAGTGTCTGTTCCGTAATTCACTACTTCATATCCCTTTTCCTCAAGATATGCAACAACATCGTTTTTCATCTCCACTGCCGCATGATCATTTCCAATTCCAATCTTCATACATTGAACCTCCATTTTCATTGATATTCATTTTAATTATAATGGCTATATATTTTCTTCGCAAGAGCTCCGCATAAAATCCCGAGAATTGCTCCGCACAAAACATCGGTAGGATAATGCACATATAGATACATTCTCGAAAGTGCAATTAAGGCAGCTAACACAAACGCAGGTTTCCACAACCAATTTTCTTTGGCAAACCACAGTGCAGACGCCGCTGCAAATGACGATGCCGTATGCCCTGACGGAAACGAAAAATCCTTTGGTTTTGCGACGAGCACTTCTACTGCAGAATTCACATCATATGGTCGAATACGCGCCGCCAACGGCTTCAGTAATCCATTACAAAATATAATATCAAGCACAAGCGCCGCCACAACAATTCCTCCGGTTTTTCTTGTCCTTGGAATCACAAGAAGCACTGCTGCCAGAAGTATCCAGACGACGCCTTTATCACCCAGACTGGATACAAAAATCATCAGCTTATCAAGAATAGGGGTATGCAGTTGTTGAATGAAGTCTAATATCTGAAATTCAAATGGCATTTCTTCACCTCCATTTTAAGTTTTGGTTTATCCACTTTTATCAACAAAAATGAACTTATATTTCTATAAGTCCATTCAATAAATTTGTAACTATTCAGCCATAACAACTCGAGTTTCGACTGTTACACAGTCTTTTACGCTGCTTACGCAGCTAAAACTCTCGTTTATCGCTAAACGCCGTATGCTGATTATATCATACAGTCTATTGCAAGCAAGCTTGCACATCCTGTCTGCTATATCAGCGCATGGCTGAATAGTTACATAAATTTGCTAGTTTTCAATCCAGTATCTTTGATATACTACTCCATTAACAACAACTTCATTTTCCAATTCTCCGCCATTATTAATAATACTCTTTGCAGAACCAATATTTTCTTTGGCACATACAACTAACACCTTATCTATGCCAAGCTTCTTGCACTCATCTAATGCCAGCCCTATCATTTGTGTTGCAACTCCCTTTCTGCGCTCTGACGGACGGACTCCATCCCCCATATGTCCGCCATTCAACAAGAGGTTTTCATTCAAATAGTGTCTGATATTTATCGCTCCTACAAAAATATTTCTCTCAATGTCACGACAAAAAAATGTGGAATCGGGAACCAGTCCGTCTATCCCTTCAGTTACTTCTAATGTGTTAATATAATAATCAAAATCATGATAATCTGCTTTGCGGACCGCATAAGGAAAAATGGTTTCTCCTGCGCGGTTCCATTCATCCAGCATGTCATGCACTTGACTTTTGTACGTATCATCTGTCAACTTTACAAGCTCCAATTTCATATAATGTGTACCTCCGCCATTTCTCTCCATTTAATTTGCACAACATTATACTCACAAATTATGTTTTTGTCAAACATTTCCCACGATTCACATATGCCTCTTCCAAACACTTAACACATTGCCGCCGCCTCAATACCTGCAATTGCACCATCGGCAACTGCTGTCGCCACCTGCCTTACTTTTTTCACTCGAATATCTCCTGCCGCAAACACTCCCGGAATCTGCGTCTGCATGGAGCCGTCAACCGGAATATATCCACCGTCTAACTTCAATTCTGTGTACATCTGTGTATTCGGAACAATCCCTGCGTATATAAACACTCCACACTCTGTATCTTTTACAATCTGTTTCTTTCCCGTTTGGTTATCTGTAAATTCAAGTTCTTCCAATGCTTCACTGCCATATACGGCGCTAAGACTTGAATGGGGCATGATTTCGATATTATTACAGGCCGTCACTTTATCTTTAAACTCCTGTATACATACAAGTTCGTCTTCCACACATACAATTGTTACCTTTACTGCTGTTTGAGCCAGATAAAGCGCTTCCTTTACTGCTCCGTCTGCTCCGCCTATTACGTAAACATTCTTTCCTTTATACTTTAAAGCATCTTTAGGCGCATTTAATCTGACACCTTTTAGACTTTCCCCTGGAATACCAAGCATACGACCACTACCACCGTTTGCTAAAATTAAGGTTTTAGATTCATAACTCTCTTTATCTGTAACTACTTTCTTTATTTCACCTGTAAGCTTCGTCTCTGTCACATTTTCATAACGAATCTCCACACCTGCGCCAAGCGCCTGTTCTTTCATTCGTTCAGCAAATGTATTTCCCGATTCATCTTTCATGACTGCTGTATAGTGTGTAACAGTAGATACCGTTCCAATCAAACCACCTACCTGATTCTTTTCCAACACCAAAACCTTTTTTCCTCTGCTTTTCCCATAAACAGCCGCACTAATGCCGGCAGGCCCTGCGCCGATAATAATTATATCGTACATTTCCAACTCCTCCTTTTAACTATAATTATATTTTTACTCTTTTTAACTATCTTATTCATATTACGATTCTTCTTCCATGACTCTTCTTTATATGATATACTTAATATTATTTACATGATTATCCTATCGTTTGCGAAATACAAAAGAGGAGTATTTATTCTATGGAAACTTTTAAACCGATGTTACTCACATCTCTAAAATCTTATAGCCGTACCCAGCTGATAAAAGATATTATTGCCGGAATTATTGTTGCAATTATTGCGCTTCCGCTCTCTATTGCATTAGCTCTCGCCTCAGGTGTTGGGCCGGAAGCCGGTATTTTCACCGCCATTATAGGAGGTTTTGTCATCTCTGCACTTGGAGGAAGCAGTGTGCAGATCTCCGGACCGACAGCAGCCTTTGCTACTATTGTAGCCGGTATTGTCGCAAAAGACGGTATTGACGGACTGGTTGTTTCTACCATTCTTGCGGGAATTTTCTTAATTATTATGGGGTTCTGTCATTTTGGCAGTCTGATCAAATTCATTCCGTTTACTATTACAACCGGATTTACATCCGGTATTGCGGTAACTATCGTAATCGGACAATTAAAAGACTTCTTCGGTGTCACCTATGCAGACGGTGCCGCTCCGATTGAAACAATTCAAAAGTTAGAGGCTTTTTTGGCGAGTCTTTCTACAATCAATACTGACTCATTGATCGTTGGAGCCATAAGCCTCCTGATCCTGATTTTGTCTCCGATGGTATTTAAGCGGGTTCCAGGCTCCCTTCTGGCAGTTATCGGCGGAATCCTCATGGTCCAGTTCCTGCCCCTTAAAGCAAATACTATCGGCGACCTTTATTCTATCAGCAACAGTCTGCCGGATTTTCACCTTCCACAGGTCAACTTAGAACTAATTCAGGAGGCCATCCCAAATGCGTTCACCATCGCAATTCTTGCAGCAATCGAATCCCTGCTTTCCTGCGTGGTTGCAGACGGTATGATTAATGGAAAACACCGCTCCGACATGGAACTTGTGGCACAAGGCGCCGGAAATGTAGCTTCTGCTCTCTTTGGCGGTATCCCTGCCACCGGTGCAATTGCAAGAACAGCGGCAAACATCAAAAATGGCGGACGTACACCAATTGCCGGAATGGTACATTCTATCACACTGGTAATTGTACTTATCGTGTTAATGCCTTATGCGGGACTCATCCCAATGCCGACAATTGCAGCCATCTTATTCGTTGTCGCTTACAATATGTGCCAATGGCGGACATTTTTACATTTAACAAAAACGGCGCCAAAGAGCGACGTCGCTGTACTTTTTATTACTTTTATATTAACGATTGTATTCGATCTCGTTGTCGCAATTGAAATCGGAATGATTCTTGCCTGTCTTTTGTTTATCAAACGTATGAGCGATGAAACTCATGTACGCAGTTGGACTTATGTAGACAATGACAGCCAAGAAGTAAACGAGCAGCTACAGAAACTTCCAATTCAAATTCGTGTGTACGAAATCACCGGACCCCTGTTCTTTGGCGCAGCCGATATTATCGAGCACATCGTGGTAAAAGACTTCACCACCTGCTTGATTCTTCGTATGCGAAGCGTACCTGCTCTTGACAGCACCGCCCTCAATGCACTTACGGATCTTGTGACATTCTGCAAGGAAAAAGGTATCACTGTTATCTTTTCTCATGTAAATGAACAGCCTATGAAAGTGATGCAAAAAGCAGGCTTTACGAAAATCGTCGGTGAAGAAAATTTCTGTCCGAATATTAAAAAGGCACTAAAAAGAGCCGAAGAAATTATAAAATAAGCACCCCACAACGAGGTGCTTTTTTGATGAGCGTTTTTCCCATATAAGTTATCCAAAAAACCTAATTTGACCGTCTTTTAATGACTTCACTTTTCTATCTGTAATCTTATCATCGGAAGTGACATTTCCACACAACAGCGGAGAATCCGGATAATATAATTTTACATTTGCTTTTACTTTTTCATCACTAAAATTTGCATAGCAATATTTACAGCCATTGAGACAAGTATTATATGCTCCTACTTCTACACTTTCAAAGCACCCACACGCTTTTCTCTGATTTCTGTCCTTCTCACCAATTAACTTACATCCTAATATCTTCTCAATTAATTTTTGATCTATACAGCTCCCATGCTGAATGCCAACTTTCTGGAGATCAATTTGTTCCGCGCAGGATTCAATAATCAAATTATATTTTGAAGCAATTTGTGCCATTTGAGCCCCTAAATGAACCATTTCGTCATTTGACAGTTGTTTAATTTCAAATTTTCTTGTATTTCGCATTGTTTTGGCATATAAGTCAACAAAACTAATAATCACTTTATCCGTATGATCCGAAAGACTGTTTGCTATTTCCTCAAAAGCTTTTAAATGATATGCCATCGTATACCGCTTACTGATCAAAATGGGATCGTATCTCCATATTACTTTTTCTTTTCCAATTCTTTTAGACAGTTCCTTAAATGTTGATATAAGTTTCTCTCTTTTATTCGGAAGATTAGGTTCCATATCCTTACCATACCCCGTAAGGCTAAACTGAAAATAATATTGATAATCTTTCAAATATCCTAGCTTTCCTATCATATTTGCAGGGTTCTTAGTCCAAAACACAATGCAGTCTACCACATCCGGTGATAAATCTATTCTACTTATTTGATGTACATTCATGGGATTTCGTACATATAAAAATCCCTCTTTAATTCTATGAATAAACCAATCCGAATAATAATTTGGCACATCTGTTCTTCTACTCACGCTTAATATCATAACGAATTCTTGCCTTAGAACTCCCCTTCATCACATCTATTTTGACATTTTTTCACCGTTTTTTCTTTCATTGGCATAGTACACTAAGCTCCGAAAATGAACCCAACAATTCTATTGCTTGCTTCTTCCGTTGCATTTTTAATATCTTCTTTTTTCCAATATGGTTTTGATTCATTTCTAAACTTTTCAACTAACTCTTTCGCCATAGGATAACTGCTATCGATATATCCTGTTTTTTCTTCAAGTTTCGTTGACACTTTAGTTCTAAACCACTCATTACCAATAGAACGATTGATTTTCTGCTCAAGAAGTATTTTGTTTCCCAACTTATTTACTATACTGTAAAATTCTTCTTCTGTATCAATACCGGCATCTTTACGAATTGTTTGAATATTGGTACTATAGGGCATTATATGTTCAATATCGTATGGCGAAGTTAAATTAAAGGTGATTCCTCTTTCTTTCGCCACAAGATATTCATTTAAATAGACAAGGATATGCTTGTCATAATCCATTATAGATTCGTTAATCGCTTTTTTGTCCCAATTCGTATTTATATGTAAATCAAAATTTCTTGTAATTTCATCCATTGTTATAGAAGGATCAACCAATTTAGCTTCTTCTCCGAAAAGGAAGGTTTTAAAATATTTACTCGAATATCCGGTATCTACCAATTCTAGAATTGTAAACAATTTAAGAAAATTTTCCAAGAGTGGTTTAACTATTTCTTCAGTTATTTCCCCCTCATCAAATCTATAAAAATAGCTTGCCAGAAACAACTTCGTATTTTCATTAAATTTCAGTAATACTTGTGTTATAGGATATACAGCAATCTTTCTCCAAATTTTTGAAAGGTTAATCATTCCTTTACAAAGCTCGATAGGATTATTAAGAATATCTTTGTTTATATCAGTAAAATATCTTCTTAATCCCGGAACAGTTACATCAACGGTTCCAGCACTATTAACAATATCCTTGTTTTTTGCTCTTTCGTAATACATTTGTTGGGTTAAAATGGAATCAATATCCGCAATTCGCATATTTTTAAGTTCGCTGACTATAGTTAATAACTCTTTCCACATAGAAGTGAATTTCTCACCTTCACCCATCTTTTCAGCAACAGCATATAATTTTGCAGATATAATATCCGAATCATATAACGGCATTCCATCGGAATTTAATGAATTGAACATTGTAATTGCTTGCTCAACCTTCCAGCTTTTTATTTCAATAACTTCACACTTCTCAATTACAGACTTAACAATTTGATTTACCGTAGACTCAGACAAATTACTGCACTTTCCATAGAAAAATTTAAAATTTCTGAAAAAGTTAGTATATTTATTATCTTTCTGTTTCCTTGGAAGCTTAATCGCATTGCTTTCAGCTTCGCTATATTCTACTGATTTTAAAATTGTATTCAATTCAGTTTTGTATTGTTCATTGATAGAGTAATTTTCGATTATATCAGCTTTACTACAAATCTCTTTATCCTTACTTATATTCGGCGTATCTTCAATTTCTTCCGCATCCACCTTATAAAGAATGCTCATTATCCTTCTTCTACGCTCTTTTAACGCATTGAATAATTTAATAGAATCTTCATCATTAGCTGTGGTTGCAATAGCTGTATTGATTCTCAGCAGCAAAGCTTTTAGAAGCAAAAGAAAAGTAGTGGTACGCTGTTGACCGTCGATAAGTCCATATTTTGTATCATTATCTTGACAATTCACGATAATGGTTCCAAAAAAATAACTGTCTTTGTTGTCGCTTTCTATATAATCTATAATGTCTTGCCATAATTTATCACAGTTGTCAATACTCCAAGAATAAGCTCTTTGATATTCAGGGATAGTAAAAACTGTATCATCGTCTAATTTAAGATAGTCCCCAATCTTCACAAGACTTGGCTCAATATTTTTTGCCATATTTACACCTCACCAACATTCTATTTGAATAAATTATATCCTTGACTATTTTCCCCATTGTTCCTTCATCATATCACTCAAAATATTCGAGCACAACCCCTGTCACCAAAACACATATACTTTTTCTCTTTTTATAGATAGAGATAATTTTAGGGAAGACAGTGACTCAAACAAATCACTGTCTTCCCTATTCATTTCTTCCTATATGTCCAAATTTCATCTTGAATAAAGAACGGCTCTGGCCTCATAAGGCTTCAGTACGCCGACTTTGTGGAAGCGATAGTTAGAGATTAATTCTTCCCCAGGCTCATCAAACAAGTTACAAAAAGTCTCCTGCTCTGTGAAATTGCAGGCTACCACAAGGCGCTCTTGGCCGAGTGTCCGCTGGTAAGCATAAATGTGTTCCTCTTCGTCCATCAGGCTTTGGAATACCCCATCAATAATAATATCCCTCGATTTTCTAAGACGGATAAGTTTCTGGTAATAATAAAATATGCTATCCTTATCCTCCTGCGCAGCTTTGGCATTGATCTGAAGATAGTTCGGATTTACCGGAATCCATGGTGTGCCGGAAGTAAATCCGGCATTCTCGTTTTCATCCCACTGCATAGGCGTGCGGGCATTATCCCGACTCACTGCCGCCAGACGGCTCATCATATCTTCCTCATCCACCAGACCATTCCCAGTCAATTCACGAAAAGCATTCAGACTTTCAATATCCCGATAATCTTCAATACGTGTAAAATAAGCATTGGTCATGCCTAATTCTTCCCCTTGGTAAATATAAGGAGTCCCCTTCATCAAATGAAGACAAGTAGCAATCATTTTTGCAGAACGCTCCCGATACATAGGACTGTCGTTCCCGAAACGAGAGACGGCGCGAGGCTGGTCATGATTATCCCAGTAAAGACTGTTCCATGCATGTCCCTCCAATCCAGTCTGCCAATGGTTCAGTGCCGCTTTTAATTCCTTCAAAGACCGTTTTTTAGTGGTCCATTTTCCACACTTACCATCCGACATGTCTGTGTGTTCAAACTGAAAAACCATGTTCAGCTCGCTTCCGTCCAGGTTTGCATATTTTTTTGCCTCTTTCACAGTAACACCGGAGGTTTCTCCGACGGTAATCAAATCAAACCTGGAAAGCACCTCCCGGTTCATTTCCTGCAGGTATTCGTGAACGCGGGGACCATTGCACACATAAGGGCCAAAGCTTCCATACAGACCCCCTTGGGTATCTCCGTCAGGATAGTCAGGATTCTTGGAAATCATACTAATGACATCCATTCGGAAACCATCTACCCCTTTCTGGCACCACCAGGTCATCATATCAAAGACCTCTCTGCGAACCTTTTCATTTTCCCAGTTTAAATCAGGCTGTTTTTTGGAAAAGCAATGCAGATAATACATGTCCGTACTCTCGTCATATTCCCAGGCAGAACCGCCGAAACAAGAACCCCAGTTGTTGGGAGCCTTTTTCATACCATTTTCTTCTTTGCCATCCTTCCATATATAGTAATCCCGATATTCATTATTAAGAGAACTGCGGCTTTTGGTAAACCATAGGTGTTCGTCAGAGGTATGATTTACTACGAGATCCATCATAAGCTTCAGACCGCGCTTATGCATCTCTAAAAGCATCCTGTCAAAGTCCTCCATAGTACCAAATTCCTTCATAATTGCTTGATAATCTGAAATATCGTAGCCATTGTCATCATTCGGAGACTGATATACCGGAGACAACCAGATCACATCCACGCCCAGCTCCTTCAAATAATCCAGATGTTCGGTGATTCCGTTTAAATCACCGATACCGTCCCCATTGCTGTCCGCAAAACTTCTGGGATAAATCTGGTAAATAACACTCTTTTTCCACCATGCTTGCTGCATCTTTATTTCCTCCTCTTCGCCCACAGAAAGCTATGTCCTTCCAAGACCACCGGCTTCGTCAAATCCACACTCTCTCCTGTGATGAGATTCTGGAATTTACCTCCAACCAAAACTTCTTCTGTCAAAAGCCCTATCTCCTGCGTCCTATCATGGAAATTAAACACCGCAATCAACAGCTCCTCGCCCATTCTGCGCCCAATACCAAGAACAGAATCATTCCTCGTTTCCAGTGTCCACACATTGGCCTCTCCTGCAAATACCATCTCCTCCTTACGAAGGAGCGCCAGTTTGGATAGCGCCGGAAAAAGCTTGCCTTGTACCGTCTTAGCGTCTTTGATATTCTCCGTCAGCTTCCATGGAAATTTCCCACGATGAATGTATCTGGAATCTTCTCTTTTTTCCGAATCCTCCTTGTAAGTATAATCATTAACCTGTCCGATTTCATCTCCACTATAAAGCATTGGAATGCCAGACTGTGTCAACATATAAGCATGGAGCATAATAGCAAATGCAATCGCCTCTTCCATCTTTTCCGGATTCTGTTCAAAACCTGCGCTTTCGATTCCGCACATGGAAGCTGTTGTGCCGCAAAAACGGGCATCTCCTGTAACCAGATCTTCATTATAAAGCTCGCCGCGACTTATACTGCCCTGTGTTCTTCCTGTAAAATACTCATTTAAAAACTTCTTATGAGGGACTTCCTTCATTCCCCACTCCTTTAACGTAGGATAATCAAGCCCCCAGCCAATGTCGTCATGACAACGCAGGTAATTTAAAAATGTATATTCCTTAGGCAGGCGATTCACAATGTCCATCTGTTTTTTCAAAAGACGTACGTCCCTGGTTGCTACAGAATTCCATGTAGTTGCCATAGTGGTTACATTGTACAGCATATGACATTCTGGTTTTTCCACAGTTCCGAAATAAGGAGTCACTTTTTCCGGCTCCATCACGACCTCTCCTAAGAGAATCACGCCCGGACATACTACTTCGCTAATCATGCGCATCATCCGGACAATGGAATGCACCTTCGGAAGGTTGCGGCAGTTTGTTCCCAGCTCCTTCCAGATATAAGGAACCGCATCAATACGAATCACATCCATTCCTTGATTTGCCAGGAACAGAAAATTATACATCATCTCGTTGAACACTCTGGGATTTCTGTAATTCAAATCCCACTGATACGGGTAAAACGTGGTCATAACATGATGCTCTACTTCCGGAATCCATGTGAAATTTCCCGGAGCGGTAGTTGGAAACACTTGGGGTACTGTCTTCTCATACTGAGCCGGAACATCATAATTATCAAAAAAGAAATATCGGCTCATGTATTCCCCCTCACCATTTCTGGCACGCTTCGCCCACTCATGCTCCTCGGATGTATGATTCATTACGAAATCCATGCAAAGGCTTATGTCACGCCTGTGGCACTCCTTGGAAAGTTCCTGAAGATCCTCCATCGTTCCCAGATCCTCTCTTACCTTACGGAAATTCGCTACGGCATATCCTCCATCAGAACGTCCTTTGGGCGAATCCAGGAAAGGCATCAGATGAATACAGTTTACATTGCAGGACTGAAGATAGTCTATATGCTCCTTTACGCCCTTAAGACTGCCTGCAAAATTATCAATATACAGCATCATGCCAAGCATGTCATTTTTCCGGAACCAGTCAGGATTCTTTTCCCGCTTTCCATCCAGTTCTTTTAAAGAAGCACTTCTCTCTTTATAAAAGCTCTGCATTGTACTGCACAGTTCTCCAAACATATCGTTGTTATTATAAAGTTCCATGTACAGCCAGCGCAGTTCATCGTGATGTCGCCAAAGCCGCTCCTGAAAGCAGTCCTCGTTTTTTTTCTTTTTCTGCATCACTATTGTCGTCTCCTTTTCTTTTCTATGAGCCTATTTATATTTCGTCCGAAACCTTCACAAAATAATACTGGTGCGCCTGATAAGCCCCCAGCTCCAATGGCATCGGACAGCCCACTTCCATCAAAGCATCCGCCGGATATATGCAGCCGCTCCTTTCTTCCCGATAAAAAGCATCCTTTTTCAATCCCTTCAGCCGAACATACGTCTGTGTCATATTGCCATGCGTCTCAAGCATCACTACATTAAGAAGAAGCTCCGACTGATCCTGCGCCACAAAAGCCCATGCCCCCGTTTCATCGACAAAAGGATTGGATAACCGGTAATATCGGCCATTTTGAATCAGCGGCGCATATTTATGGTATTCTTCCACCTGTTTTCTCACTTCCTGCTTCTCCTGTGCCGTAAGTTTTCCAAGATCCAGCTCATAGCCAAAGGTTCCTGACATAGCTGCCACCTTTCTGGTATTCATAGGCGTTTCCCTGCCCGTCTGATGGTTCGGTACTGCGGATACATGAGAACCCACCGCAGACACCGGATATCCAAATGAGGTGCCATACTGAATCCGCAGACGGTCTATGGCGTCTGTATTATCACTACACCATATCTGAGGCGTATAATACAGCATTCCTGCATCAAAACGTCCGCCTCCCCCACTGCATCCCTCAATGAGCAGATTCGGATATCTGGTAATCAGGCGTTCCAGGAAATCATAAAGTCCCAGCACATAGTCATACAATACACGCCCTTGCTCCTTTGTCACTGCCGAATACACATCGGACAGCGCCCGGTTCATATCCCATTTCACATATTCAATGTTTTCCTCATCCAAAAGCCGGCACATCTGCGAAAATACACCGTCCACCACTTCTTTTCTGGAAAAATCCAAAACAAGCTGGTTTCTGCCATGCACCGGATTTCTTCCCGGTATTGTCAAAGCCCAGTCCGGATGTTTTCGGAAAAGCTCGCTGTCCTCACTGACCGCTTCGGGTTCAAACCATATTCCAAACTTTAACCCAAGACCATTGATACGGGAAATAAGATTTTTCAATGTCTCGCCAAGCTTTTCCTCATTTACATCCCAGTCTCCCAAACCACTGCTGTCATCATTTCGTTTGCCGAACCACCCATCATCCATCACTAACAGCTCAATGCCGCATTCAGCAGCATGCTTCGCCAACTCATAAATAGCTTCTCCGTTAAAATCAAAATATGACGCTTCCCAGCTATTTAACAGCACCGGGCGCACCGCATCTTTATATTTTCCACGACATACATGGGTGCGGATACAGGAATGAAGATTCCCGGAAAGCTCTCCCAGACCGCTGGCGCTGTAGGTCAGGATTACCTCCGGCGCATAAAATGTTTCCCCCGGCTTAAGCGGATAGGAAAAGCCGTCGTCATTAAGACCAATCATCATCCTTGTCTGATTATACTGATCTTTTTCCGCCTGTCCCTTAAAACTCCCACTATAGACGAAAGACATGGCATAGCAGCCCCCGTAATCCTCACAGGTTCCACGTTTGGTCAAAATCATCATGGGATTATATTGATGACTGGAAATTCCCCGTCTGCTTTCAATCATCTGGACACCATGCTCCACAGGCATCCTTTGAAAGTTCCGCTCCATAGCATGCCTTCCATAAAAAGTAATCAGATCATAATTGCCTGTGACAAAATCAAGGTTTGCGCTTTGTACCTTTTCCAGATAAATTTTTCCATGCCCATTGTTTGTCACCACAACGCTTCGAGTAATGATGTCAAGCTCTGGAAGCACGCCATACAACAGGCACACGCCAACCTCCGTCACTGAATCCTTCAGATAAATTTTCAGGGTCTTCGCCTCCTCGTCCCCGGCATAGACTGCCGGAAGACCGGGAAGGGCATATTTGCCCTCCACAATCTCGTAACTCTCATAACGCAGGTCACAGGCGCAGGAACCGTCTATATTCTCCACCGCGAAGGCAATGCTTCGGTAGTCACCCGTACCCTGGCTCGGAAATTCCTGAGGAAGAGCATCGAGGGAATAGGTTCGGTCATTTCCCGCTTCATAAGGGTTGCCGGAAAATCCCCTGTCTGCATAAGTCAGCAGATAATCCATACAGCCTTTGGTTTTCCTTCCATAATACAGATGCAGCAAATATCCGTACTGATCTGTCTTCATCTGATATGTTGTATTTTTCGTGTGCAAAGTGAACGTCTTTTTTTTCTCGTCATATATAACTCCCATGCTGTTTACTCCTTTACGCTTTGTTTTTCTTATTTCACCGCTCCATTTACTACGCCGTTAAGAATCTGCTTCTGACAGAAAATATAGAAGAGGAGAATCGGCAGAAGCGCTAATAAATACGATGCAAATGCCAGATTGTAATTCGTTCCGAACTGAGTCTGGAAAGTCAGCTGCGCAAGCGGCAGCGTGTTCATCTTCCCTCCGCCTAAGATAACCAGAGGCGTCATCACATCATTCCATGTACCAAGGGCCGTCAGTACGGCAACCGTTGCATGCATCGGTTTCATAATCGGGAAAATAATGCTCCAATAAGTTTTCCATGTTGATGCCCCGTCTACTCTCGCCGCCTCTTCCAATGCAACGGGTATATTTACAAGATAGCCAGAATACAAAAGAACGTTCATCGGCATATAAAATACCACATAACAGATAATTACGCCAACCACGTTATCAATTTTAAGCTGGGCAGTCTGTTTTACCAGGGGCATCATCAAAATGGCAAATGGTACGAACATACCGCTCACTACATACAGGTATGCCAGATTATACCACTTGTTACGCGCTTTGTTTCTTCCAATTGTATATCCCAAAAGAGAATGCAGCACTATGGAAACCACAACAGTCACAGTCGTAATCAACACACTGTTTCCAAGAGAGCGCCAAAAATCGGTTAAGCGCATTGCTTCGGCAAAATTACTTAAGCTGAAACTCTTAGGGAGGGAAAGGATTCCCGCAATACTGTTTGTCATCTCCTGGGGCTGTTTCAATGCTATCACAATAGTCAGATAAAGAGGAAATGCAACCGTAATCAATCCTGCAATCAAGAGTATGGTAACCGGCCAGTTTGCCTTTTCTATCACTTTTTTCTCCTTCATTACAACTGCTCCTCCTTTCCGCTGGTAAAGTTCATCTGTGCTACGGAAATCACCACGATCAGTACAAAAAATACAACTGCATTCGCACTTTGGAAGCCGAACTGACCGCCGGTTATACCGTTATTATATATTAAGTAGGAAATGGACTCTGTACTCTGTGCAGGACCACCCTTTGTCAATGCCATAATCTGGTCGAACACCATGAGGAAATTCTTCGTAGAAAGCACCATGTTGATGCTGAAAAACGGAAGAATCAACGGGAAGGTCAGGTGCTTGAACTTGCCCCATCCTGTGGCTCCATCCAAGGAGCCTGCTTCATAGACATCTTCTGGAACTGTCTGCAGACCTGAAATATAAATGATGGTATTCATAGCAATTGCCTGCCATGCACACACAATCATAATGGCTACCCATGCCCATTTGCTGCTTGACAGCATACTGTTTCCTTCTCCTCCCATCATCTTAATTCCTGCCGGAAGGATGTAAGCAAAGAAATAATTGAAAATATAGCCGACAACCAATGCACCCAAAATATTTGGAATAAAATACATTCCGCGCAGAGCGCTTTTAAATTTAATCTTGCTGTTTAATCCAAGCGCGAGAAGAAGGCTTAGAACATTTACTACAATGGTGGTCACTATAGCTAGTTTAAAGGTGAAGAGATAGGAGCTGCCCACTCTTGGATCCCCAAACAGGTCTATGTAATTCCGAAGTCCTACCCATTCAAACTCTCCATAGCCTTTGAAATTCGTAAAGCTATAGATTACACCTTTAATGAGCGGCAGTGTGTTAAAGCAAAAAAACAATACAAGAATTGGTATCGTAATCAATAAAAAAGTTCTCTGTCTGTCATTTTTCATAATTTTCCACTCCTTTCTCCGTTACTCATCGCCATGTTTCGCCTGGTACTGTTCGACTTTACGAATAATATCTCGGTTATAACGTTTCCAATCCGAATCAAATTTTTTCAGAAACTCTTCTGTATCCTGTTTAATAAGAAACGTCTGAATCTGTGCGTCTACCGCCATCTCCGCAGGATAGTAATGATCCTGATAGTCTTTCATCTTTCCCTGTTCGATGTATTCCTTCATTCCATCCAGCATAGGTGCAAGTTTAAATGCGCCATCCTTACAAGGTACTGAATTCTGTGCATCCAGATAAGTCTGAATGTTTTCATTTTCCAAAAGAAAATCCAGCACTTCGTATGCAGCTTCCTTATTTTCGCAAGTTTCCATCACACTAAACATCAAGTCTACACCTGAGTTCAGAACATTTTCGTCCTTTGTGTCCGCACCAGGCATTACAAAAGAATCAATATCCATATCAGGATTTACAGATTTTACCTGAGGAACAGCATAGCTTCCGATGGCAAACATAGCAGATTCGCCGTTCGCAAAGGCAGTACAGGCATCATTATATCCATAGGCAAATGGTCCCTCTTGCCCATACTCTACAATCTGCAGCATTTTATCTGCAACCTCCTGGTACTCCTTAGAAAAAGTCGTTTCGCCGCGATTTACCTGCTGGCACACATCCGCGGGCGCCAAGCCGACAGCAAGTGCATTCCATGGAGCCAGACAGGTCCACACATCCTTAAATCCAAAATAAAGCGGCTGAATACCTGCCCCCTTGATTTCCTCGCACAGGTTTATAAATTCGTTCCATGTCTCCGGAATTTTCCAACCATGCTCCTTAAACATTTTACGATTATAAAGAATACCTGCCGCATTCGCCGCATAAGGCACGCCGTAGGTTCCTTCCGTAGGCACGAACTCCAGCCCTTCCAGAATATCCACGTATGCAGGCTTAATAGTTTTCAGGCCTTCATAATCTGAAATATCCGCCAGAATGTTGGAATCTATGAACAGAGAATAGTTGATATCTCCTCCGATTCCAATGATATCCGGATAATCCTCCCGGATAAATTTGGTTTTCAAAATCGTCATTGCATCATTGGGTGAGTCAATCTTCAGCAGAATATCATCATGGGTAGCATTAAACTTCTCCTCTAGCTGTTCAAAAACTTCTACAGCTTCGGGCTTATACTGCACCAATTCGATGACTGTTTTGCCCTGATTATCTGCCTCCGAACTGCAGCCGGAAAGCAGCGCCGACGCAAGCAGACTGCCTGTTAAGATTAAACTCAGAACTTTACTTCTTTTCCTCATTTCTTTACTCCTTTTCTGCCTTATGTATCTTCGCCAAAACACATGCCGGACTGCTGCAGCACTTTTCTCTTATCAAGTATCCTGGCATATCCCCGCGAATTTCGCGCTTCACTCACGCTCACACTTTTTAGCTTTTTCATTATAACATGCCTTTATGCGTCCTAAAATATCAGCTTTTTGTCGTTTTTATGCCTTTATGTTGTTTTTCTATCCTATATAGAAAAGCCATCTAGCATTTTGGTATATGGTCTGATATACTGATTTTTATAACATAGATTTTTCAAATCTCATGCTGTTATGGAGGGATTTTTAATGAGTGATTTACTGTTTTCTATTTTTCCCAATGAAAATTTTGTAGACCTTGGGCTGTACCAGTTCGGGAAAGAGCATTGCGATCCTTCCCATCACTATGGTCCCGCTGCCCGAACTCACTTTTTGTTCCATTACGTCCTTTCCGGAACCGGAAAACTTATGGCGGACGATTCCAAAGGTATCACCCGGGAATATTCCATCAAAAGCGGACAGGGCTTTATGATTTTCCCCGGACAAGTCAATACCTATATTGCCGATGGACAGCTTCCCTGGGAATATGTGTGGCTAGAATTCGACGGGCTTCGTGTAAAAGAGGCTCTTTCCGTTGCCGGACTGTCTCCGGATGCGCCTGTTTACCGCGCGAATTCAAAAGAACTGCGGGAAATATTGATGCAGGAAATGCTTTATATCGTCCACCACAAAGAGGCGTCGCCCTTTCATCTCATCGGACATTGCTATCTGTTTCTGGACGCATTAACTCGTTCCTGTGCCTCCATGAAGATTAAATCAGGCAATAAACTTCGAGATTATTATGTTCATGAAGCGTTGGTATTTATTGAGTCTAACTTTCAAAATGATATTACTATAGAAGATATTGCCCGAACCTGTGGGCTGAACAGAAGCTATTTCAGCAAGATTTTTCACGATACGGTGGGGAAATCCCCTCAGGATTTCTTACTTCAGTACCGCATGAGTAAAGCTGCAGAGCTTTTAAAACTCACACAGCTTAATGTCAAGGACATCGGAAATGCTGTCGGCTATTCTAATGCCCTGCATTTTTCGCGTGCTTTTAAAAATGTGTATGGCGCTTCTCCCCGTACCTGGCGGGAAGAACGCTTAAAGGGGTGATATGTGGCAGGGTTGTGATGATTCCTTGGTTAGTTCAAAAGAAAATGACCGCAAATAATGAAAGAAGGGCAGGCAATATTTTTTAACATAGGCGTAAAGTTTAATCTTTTCATTATAAAATCAAGATTTCTTTGAAAGCAGACAAACTCTATCTATAATATGGCATATAACTTAGTTGAATTCCTTAACAATAAAAGGCATAAAAACCTCATCTATACCATATTCCAATTTATAACTAGGTTCCGCCAAAAAGGAAACTCCGAAAGAATCCTCTGCTTTTTTAGTTAGATACTTAAAGGGTTGTCTTGTTAATGCCGTATAAATTATTTCTTTTTTACTTTCTGGTACTTGATTCATAAACGCATCAAATAGCTTATTTTCAAAATCAAATGTTGCTATACATTCATCTCCAAAAGAAACTACTAAAGAAAAAGAATAATATTTTTCATTAATCTTTGCAACATCTAAAATTTTTGCTTCAATATAATGAAGCTTCATATCGCCTGGCATCCCCCATTTCAAAAGGCGAATTCCCAAATCTGGTTTGTAATTAAAAAAATGAGGATTCGTAAATGCCATTGGGCTTAACATCTTATATAAACTGTCCCAGTTCTCTTCTAAATCCTTTATCGGCATTTTTAATATTGGTTCCAGTTCATTTACATCAAAAATAACTATATCTATTCCATTACACAAAACATATTTACTGACTTTCACTTCCCTGTGAATCGCATAACTATATGCTTGCTCAGGGTTTATACCAGTTAGTATATTTTCTCTCGGGTTCTTTGCATCTATAATAAATGCGTTCTTGTTTTGTACTTGCAATATATAATCCGGAATTATGTAGACCTTTTTTGATGTTGTACCAAATTGCACGTACGGATGTTCCAAATTTTTACTTCTGATTATTTTGTTTTCGCTGAAAGCAGAATAACCTAATGCCTTTAATATTGGCGCTATTATCTCTTCTCGAATAGTATCTTCTTTTATGTCTTCACTTTGCAATAGATTAAAATCTATATTTTCATCAAATAATCTCATTTTCCGTCCTCCCTTTTGTTTAAAGCAGTGTTATTCAATAATCAAAGGCTCCCATTCCGCATTAGATTTTAAACTTCCCTGTTATAAAACTGCTATTCACTTTTGCCAAAACGTTCATTTCCCTTACCCCACCACGATAACCGGAAACATATTTCACCCTAAACACCCACATATTCTGCTGAAGATCCTGAACCCCTTTGATTAAGCGGTCTTTCCTCTTCAGCAATACGATTGTTTCCACATGTGTCGGAACTACTATGTAAACACAATTTTTCAGCCTCGTCACTCGTATAGGAACACAAGTCTGTATTATTACTTCTTCGCCTTTTTCTTTGCTGTACTATGTATGTTTTTAATACTTTCTAAATATTCTTCTTCAACTGGCGATAAGTTCTGAACCTGATATTTTCTGTATTCTTCTGTTGCTTTTTCGATTGCCTGTGCATGGCTAACTGTTCCTGCTCCCTGCAATAGTTTTTCTCCAGTCGTTTTCAACACATTATCAAGATGCTCTACATAATCAGACATATACATGGGATTATGGCGTATAGCTTGAATCTCGGCAAAGTCAAAATATCCAGACACAATGTTATTTAAAATCTTCAATTCTTCCTCATGTAAATAATTCTTTGCGATGCCAATATCTTTCAATGTCGGGAAATCACCAGAAAAATTCTTAAGTCCCATAAACGGTTGTTCTGCATTTGCACGTTCATATATTACTTCTGCCGCAGTATGCCCATGCGCTGCATAATGCAGCTTATTTTGAACCATTTTAAAAAAAGCAATAGATTCACTGCTTTTAGGATTATAATCCACACTAGTAGCGTAAAGGTCAAGCACTTGTCTGTACATCACTTTTTCTGATGAGCGAATATCCCGTATACGTTCTAATAGCTCTTTCCAGTAATTTCCGCCTCCCAGATTCTTTAATCGCTCATCATCCATAGTAAAACCTTTTATCATATATTCTTTTAGACGCTCAGTCGCCCAACGCCGAAAAATTGTCGCTATTCTGGATTTCACTCTATAACCAAGAGAAATAATCATATCAAGATTATAGTAGGACATTTCCCTTGATACTTCACGATTTCCTTCCTTACGAACCTGTCGGAATTTCCGACAGGTTGAGTTTTCATCTAGTTCAAATTCTTCATATATATGTGCGATATGCTCTACGACATTTGTTCGCGACGTTTGGAATAAATCTGCCATTTGCTGTTGTGTCAACCATACTGTTTCGTCCTGTATTTTAACTTCAATATTTGTCAATCCGTCTTCGGACTGATATATAAGGATTTCTCCACAATTATCCACTTAGAACTCCTCCATCTTCACTTCTTTAAACATACGTTTGAATTCTCTGATATATGGCTTCATGAATGTTATCAATATCTGGATTTTTCATATCTGCTATATTAATCAAAAATTCCGCAATGGAGCGAGCTATATCTTCTGATTTTTTTAACTCTTGCCCCAAAGCTAGCCCATTGGTATAACCTAATCCCATTAAATTTTTCTTCAACACCTCAACTCTCTTTTCCCAATATTTCACATATTTTATTTGTTCTTCTGTTGAATATATATTTGTATCAATAATAGCAGGAAAAATACGCTTACAATATTCTACTTCTTTCATTATTTCTAAGACTTCATGCATACAATTTATAGATTTAAGATATGAATCACTTATAAGCAATACTGCAAAATCATTTTCCCTTATTGTCTGCATAAAATCTTTTAAACTTTGCCAATTGTCCACTCCTCTAATATCACGAGTAACCTCTATACCTTTTTTTCGTAAATATTCGTCAATT
The DNA here is from genome assembly GCA_910578495.1 of uncultured Dorea sp. Taxonomy (GTDB): domain Bacteria; phylum Bacillota; class Clostridia; order Lachnospirales; family Lachnospiraceae; genus Dorea_D. The sequence goes on along the minus strand of CAJTRE010000004.1, from coordinate 49,318 downwards.
TTGTTTGCTCTTTCTGTATCATTCCAACAATATGAAAGGAAAATACTATGCTCATCCGACTTTAAATTTTCTAAATTCGATGTTTCTACTGTTCCATCATCCATCCCTTCAACCATAACATATGCCTCTGCCTGCGAAATAAGTTTCATATACATTTTAAATTTTTCTTCTCTATACTGCTCCTTTGTAGCCTGTCCATACATCATTTTTACAGAAGATGGAACTATAAAGCCATTTTGTATTTTGTTTGCTTTTTTTGTATACTCACTTCCGATGCCAAAAATATCTCTGAATATTTGGCATATTGTTGGTTCTATATCCTCTATTTCATACACACCGCTATTCATCATTTGATTTTTCAAAAATGATAATCTATTTAGTTTATTTTTTGTATTCACAATTCCTTCCCCTTTCTTTTACGTAACAATGCTATTCCTTTGAAGTTCCCTTTAACCCTTCTTTAATCTTTTTATTAATTTCCTCTTGCAATTCTGGCGCCCCCATAGCATTACTCATTATTCCTCCAAATAATCCCCCTACAATATCTTTTACTGCTCCATATTTAGCCGAATCCTCTAACTCCTTTTCTTTCCTTTTTATCTCATTTTGATGCTCTTTTTCTAATAATTGCATCTTAATTTTGATGCTCTTTTTCAATCTTTTCTAATTCCATTTTGTGCTGTTCTATCAATGAATCCATATCTAATTTATGTTGATTCATTAACTTTTCTATTTCATGCTTATTTGATTCTTTAAGAATATCTATATCATGTTGAACTTTCTTAGACAACGTCATATAAGTTCCTTTCCATGAACATACCCCAACCAACAATGAAAAAACATATGGAAAAATCTCACTAAAATTCATATCATATATCCTCGTATAATCCAATTATCCTCTTTTGAGGGTAATGGATTATTCTCCTTTCTCCCAAGCTCTTGGGTTTTATTGAATACTCCATTATAATACTTAAAGCACTGTGGATCTGTACCTATAAAATTACAGCTTTGACTGTTCGGAGGTGACTCAGACCACAGCTTTTCGTCTATTACTGGTAATTAGTTTGTTAACGCTTGACGTTTCTATTTACGTGATTACACAGCCGAATTCTCTGTGGAAGACAACAGTGCTAAAATATTTTTTAGGAGGTTTTTCTATGTCCATGTACTTTGTCGGAATTGACATTTCCAAGTACAAACACGATTGCTGCATCATTTCCGCAGTCGACCAGCAGATTCTTTCCAAATTTACCATCACTAATGATAAGGATGGTTTTGAAAAACTGCTTATTTCGCTTAACTCACTCTCCAATCCTGAGGATATAAAAATAGGGTTTGAATCAACTGCCCATTATGCCCTCAATCTTGAACTCTTCCTTGAGAACGCTCACCACAGCTTCATGGAAGTTCATCCAGTTCTCATCAAGGAATATAAAAAGTCTACAACTTTAAGGCGGACCAAAACCGATTCTGTTGACTGCGAATCAATAGCTCGGTGGTTAATGACGGTTGAGTACAAGCCCCATTCAAAAGGATTTTACCATGCTTATTCTCTAAAGTCACTAACCCGTTTGCGTGACAGGCTGATCCGACAGCGTTCTTTTTATCTTGTAAAGATCACAAATGTTTTAGACCATACCTCTCCGGAATTTAAACCATTCTTCAATGAGCGACTTTCCAAAACTGCCATTTATCTCCTTGAAAACTATGGCTCTGCCGAAAAAATGGCCCATATGAATCTGGCATCTTATGACAGGCTCCGTTGTATTTCAAGAGGAAAGTTTTCTATACAACAATTCCTTCGTTTGAAAGAACTGGCTGCTAACACAGTCGGTGTCAATAATTCTATCTTTGACATTGAATTAAACAGTTTGTTAGCCCTGTACAATTCTCTCTGCAAGGAAATCAAAACCCTTGAAACCGAGATTACCAAACTAATTGAAGAAGTACATCCTCACTACATGTCTGTTCCCGGTATCGGTCCTATTTCAGCAGCTGTTATTTATGCTGAATATGGTGACATATCAAATTTTTCTAATCCCGGGCAGATGCTTGCATTTGCCGGAATCGAACCTGGCATTAACGATTCGGGAACAGAATCTCATGGTGGCAGAATGGTAAAGCATGGTTCTTCACAGCTTCGTTACGTACTTCTTAATGCCTGCCTTCCCTTAATCCGATTTGACTTAACCTTTGCAACTTATTACGCAAAGAAACGTGCAGAAGGCAAAAAACACAGGGTAGCCATTACTCATGTAGCAAAGAAACTGATTAGAGTCATCTATGCATTGGAGAGGCAGGATGTAGACTTTAACGTTCAGAAGCTTCGTTAGCCACTACCTTACATAACCTTGTTTTATCCCATCTGAAATACGCCGTATTCAGATGGTCTGGTAAAGTTGCCCTTTTTTACTTGATTATTTTTTCAAAAAACATTTGACTATTTATAGTTTGTCACCTCATATTTTTTATCTTTCATTAAACATATTTCCTCGCATCCTCCCCTTAAATAAGTCAACGCAACCCCTACCCAAATATTCTTAATAAAAGTAAATTATATTAAAGAACTATAAATTTTCACTACATCTTATCATACAAATTACTCCTCCTTAAGGCTGAATCCAATATTTTGCTTTTTTCAAAAGTCATGAGAATGCTATCCTGCTCATTACTTTCCAGACAAAATTGATAAACATCATTTGAATATCCCGTAAATTCCTTAATTGTATGAGAAGGAACACCCAATTTTATCATCTGTATAATCGCATACTTCGCAATGCACTTAGCTTGTACATTTCCTGTAATTCCTTTCAATATATAGAACATTTTTGTATTATCTAATTTTCGCTTATTCTTTCTTATATCTACAAAAAGCCTTTCCTCCCCTTCTGCCCCTAATATTTGTTCTCGAAATTTCATATAACTTCTCATTTGAATGGCAAATCTATCTGGTAAATGAACCCAAAATCCATTGATTTTTAATTTATTCAATTTGCAATCATAATCAGATATTTTCAATTCATTCAAACAGCCATTTTTGGTTCCAAATAATAGTACTATTTTTGATATCAAAGATGATATATATGCCGAAAACTCTCCATTATTCGCTCCGCTTTCCAGTTTTTCGAGAGTTGCATTATCTATTTTTTCATCGCAAATATCCAGAAGTTGTCCTGCTTCATTATCTGTCAATGGTTCTACTTGTTCCTTGGCATTTAATTTTAATTCGGATATCTTTTTATCATATGCCGCTTTTAATTCCAAATTCTTCGTTCTAGTTTCAAACAAGGGATTTTTCCATCCATAGAAAGAAGATATAAAATCAAAAAATACTCCTACCACTGTATTATAAGTTTCTACGGTAGCCACATATTTTACATCATATGTCTTAACATAATACTGCACTGAATCTACCAATTGTTCTTTTGTCATCGCAGTCAAAATACTTTGAAAATTCACATCTTTTGCCTGTAATACCGAATTAATATATTCTTGAAATACATATATTTTCCTTTTATATGTAATAGAAGTTCCATCTGCTTTATCTGTTTCAACGCTACTCATAAAATTCCAAATAACTTCATCAAATGTCATATTTCCCTCCCCTTTCATCATAAAATTATTATTTTATTTTCAAATTATCATAAAACAAATAAAAAGTAAACATTTTGCAGTGTTTTTTACAAAAAAGAAGTTCCACATTATTTCCCAATGTAAAACTTCTTTCGCTTTTCCGCTAAATTATTTTTATAATACTATCATTTCTCTAATAAACAGATTCTTTTGTACCCCCCCACACCCCACATCTACCACTGCCGAAACCTCAAAATACTTCTCCATCCTCTTATTCCAATTCCCTTCCTCGTCCTCTAAAAACACAAAATGCTTATAAAACAGCTTAAAATAAAGGATTTCTAGATATGTTTCCTTTGCATTCCCACCACACATTCTGTGTGTACCGTATGTGGAAACTGATCCACTGCCCGCACTCTTTCTATCTCATAACCATTCCCCCGTAAAAACTTCATATCTCTCGCCAGTGTCGCAGAATCACAGCTTACATACACAATACGTTCCGGCTCCATGTCCACCATCGTTTGAAGCAAGGTTTCTTCGCAGCCTTTTCTCGGCGGGTCTACCACGATTACATCTGCATGTGCTTTCTGTCCGCCATGTTCTTTTGCGTAATCCTCATAATATTTCGGCAATACTTCTTCCGCTTTCCCCACATAAAATTCTGCGTTTCGGATTCTATTTATCCTTGCATTATTTTTCGCATCTTCAATAGCCTGCGGTACAATCTCCACACCGTACACTTGTCCCGCTTTTTGCGCCAAAAAAAGAGAGATTGTTCCGATACCGCAGTACAAATCCCACACTACCGGCTTTTGCCGAACACCCGCCGCAGATACATCTTCTGCATAATCTGAAAGTCCTGCATATTCAAGAGCAAGATTATACAATTTCTCAGTCTGCACAGGATTCACTTGATAAAATGACAACGGCGAAATCTGGTATTTTACATTTCCAATATAATCTGTAATAAAAGACTGCCCCCAGATTAGTTTTATCTCATTGCCCATAATTACATTCGTTTTTTCTTTGTTAATACTAAGCGTAATACTTGTCATTCCCGGAATCTTACGAAGCCTCTCCGCCAATACTTCTTGATGAGGCACCTTTTCTCCATTTATTACCAAACAAACCATAATTTCTTTTGTGGTAAATCCATATCGAATCAACACATGCCGTACCAAGCCTTTATGCGCAGTCTCATCATATACCGGAACATGGTACTCTTTCATAAAATGAATTACACATGTCAATATATCCTCATTGACTGACACGCCAAGAACACAATCTGTATTGGGGATAATACTATGTGTACGCCCTGCATAAAATCCCGCAACAATATTTCCCTCTTTGTCCATTCCTATGGGAAACTGTGCTTTATTCCGATAATGATACGGAGCGTCCAGCCCTTCTGTTTCTTCCATTCCAACGATCGGTTCCATAACCTGATCCAGCAGTTCCTCCGGCACTTCACCAATACGCATGAGATTCCCTCGGACTTTCTTTTCCTTAAACGCAAGCTGGCTTTTATACCTCATCTCTTGAAGCTGGCAGCCCCCACATTTCCTCGCCATGGCACAAACCGGTTCCTTCACGCGGTCGTCCGACGGTTGAAGCACTTTCATAAGTCTGGCATACCCATAATTTTTCTTAGTCTTCATAAGCTTGGCCTCAACTACATCGCCAATAATCCCATCTTTAATAAACAATGTGTAGCCATCCACCTTCCCGATACCTTCCCCGTTTACACCAATATCCTCGATTTTCACCTGTACTATGTCGTTTTTATTCATAACTTCTCCCTTATAAAATGAAAGAAAAGAGCACTCTTTCGTCCTCTTTCCCTTTATATAATATTCCTATATGCTGGTTTTTCGCAGATTCGACTCGAACATTCGATTATAGCCCAGCCAGTCGTTGGTATTTTTATCTTTGAAAATCTCTGTCAATGTCTGCATTTTTGCATCTGTACAATCCGCAAAATTAAGCGCCAGCGCCTCTGCCAGTGCAGGCTTTTTCGGAGAACCATATTCCAGCTCGCCATGATGTGCCACAACACAATGCTTCAGCTCGCTCACCAATTTCTCCGGACACCCTGAAATACTTCTCACAGCTTCACTGATCATCTCCACACCTATAACGATATGGCCGAGAAGCTGCCCGTCGTCTGTATAATCATTTTCCGGGAATGGGGATAATTCCCTTGTCTTTCCAATATCATGACAGATTGCAGCCGCATACAACAAATCTTTGTTCAGAATCGGATATGCTCCCACCATATACTCACAGAACTTCACCACACTCAGCGTATGTTCAAGAAGTCCCCCGGCAAATCCATGATGTACAGTCTTTGCCGCAGAGTGTTCTTTAAACTTCTTAATAAATGCCTTATCATTCACAAAATAAAACTCTACAATCTGGCGCAGATACGGATTTCCAATCTGTTTTACATATCCCATCAGCTCCTTATACATCCCGTCTGCACTCTTCTCGCTAGTCGGCATATAATCCGCTGCCACATATTCATCCTCATACGCTTTCCGAATCTGTTTGATATTGAGCTGAAGATTATTATTATAACTGACTACCTCACCAAACACTTCAATAAAATCCATCTCGTCATAGTCCGCAATTCCTCCCGAATTGGGGTCCCATACCTTCCCGTCCAGTGTACCTGTCTTATCTTGCAGAATCAGATTATCATACGGTTTCCCGTTTCTTGTTTCTGCGCTACGTTTTCCTTTACACAAATAAATACTGCGAATTGTCTCACCTTCTGCAAGCGTTTTTATATATCTCATAATATTTCTGCCTCTTTCTATCATCTGTCTTATAATTTTACGTTTTATTTCTTTGTTTTTACAGTTACTGTGAAATCAATATCCACATAGTCATTTTTTTCAGCTCCCTGCCGGCAGCCTTTCAGACTCACCCTGCTTCCCTCCGGACTGCTCATCAATATATTCTGGTAGACTTTATAACTGCCAATCTGCAAGTCATCCATATAAGTAAGAATATCTCCACTTTGAATTCCCGCCTCCATAGCCGGAGAACCCGCTTCAACTTCCTTTACATACATTCCTTCCGGAATTCCATGTTCCGCCACCATTTCTTCCGTCACATCTGTACCATGAATGCCCAGATATGGAACTCCCGCACCATTGGACAAAAATTCTATCACATTTTTCAAATCGGAAATGGCATATCCGTCAACAAATGTACTGTCATCCATATTCTTTACTGACGGATCAATCACACCCACCACTTTTCCGTCCCGGTCTAAAACAACGCCGCTGCTGCCGCCGAACCCGGCTAATTCCACCTCTATCACCCGGTATTGCCCATCCGCACACTCCACGAACTTCTCACAGGAAGAAACAATCCCATAACCCACCGCCTCGTCTTTGCCAAATGGTTTTCCAAGCAGAACAACCACATCTCCTGATTCTACTCGGTGCGAACTTCCAAGTTCCACCGTCCGAAGCTGCCCGAGCGTTTTTCGGTTCACATCCTCCCGTCTTACAGCATACACGCTGAGTCCAAGATTTTTATCAGTCTTTTTCTCCTTTGCCGAACAGAACGTTCCATCAAAAAAGACACCCTCAAACCTCTCTTTTGCAGTACGTTCAATCGTCTGCGCAAGAATCAAAAGTTCCTGCCCATTATCCGCAACAATCACTCCCGATACACATTGATCTGCCTGTGCTTTCCCTTTCTCCGACGCTCCGTTCACCGGCACAGCAACAAGCTCCACCATACTTTTTTTCATCGTAACGGAAAGCAAATCTAAAGAACCGATCATACGTCTATAGGTTTCTTTCTCCGACAACTTCTCTTTCGATTCTGCCGTCGTGTCCTTTCCCTTTTCACTCTCTTTATCTTCTTCCTTTGGGATTGTAACTGCTTCCGGATTTTGGGCAACACCTTTTTCTATCCATGGTTTAAACACACAAAAACTAGCACATGCAACAATTCCGAAAACAGCGCCTAAGACGATCATTCGCCAAATATCCGCTTTCAGTTTTCTTGCACTGCCCGTCTCATCCTTGATTACTTCCTGTAAAAAAGAATATTCTTCTTGTGGACCTTTATACTCTTCCATAAATGGTGCACGCTCCTTTACAATCCTTTTTATAGTATACAATATCCCCCATAAATGTTCAATATTTATCCTTTTCTTTATAACGTAAATAGGTTAAAATAAGTCTAGGTGAGGAATTATGAATAAACAAACTTTAACAAAACTAGAATATTACAAAATTACAGACTTATTAACAGAGCACGCTTCTTCTTTCAGTGGAAAAGAGCTTTGCAAGCGCTTAAAACCGATGACAGACTTAGTCAAAATCCAGTCTGCACAAGAAGAAACGAAAGCTGCATTTACCCGGATCGTGAAAAAAGGACGTCCGTCTTTTAGTGGATGTAATCCGGTAAATGATTCCATGAGACGCTTAGAGATCGGAGGAGTATTGGGAAGCGGTGAACTTCTTCGCATTTGTAAATTATTAGAAACTGCCGGGCGTGCCAAATCATACGGACGGCACGAACATGCAGACGAAAGCGAAGATTGTCTCGATCCGTATTTTTCTCAGCTTAACCCGGTCTCTGTACTTTCCACAGAGATTCGCAGATGCATTATTGAAGAAGAGGAGATCAGCGATGAGGCAAGTGCAGAGCTTAAACGAATCCGCCGTTCCATGGGACAGATCAACGACAAAGTGCACGCTACACTTTCCGGCATGGTAAATGGTTCTCTTAGAACTTATCTTCAAGATCCAATTATCACAATGCGCGGAGACCGGTACTGTATTCCGGTAAAAGCAGAATACAGAAGTCAGGTTCCAGGAATGATCCACGACCAGTCCTCTACTGGTTCTACGTTATTTATCGAACCGATGGCTGTCGTAAAACTGAATAATGATTTAAAAGAGCTGTACGCAAAAGAACAAGAAGAAATCCAGGTGATTCTTGCCCGATTGAGTGCAGATACTGCAGAGTACATTTCCGATATACAGACAAACTATACGGTTCTTAAGGAACTTGATTTTATCTTTGCAAAAGGCGCCCTTGCAATCGATATGAACGCAAGCCTTCCAATTTTTAACACCGAAGGACGCATCCATATTCGTGAGGGACGGCACCCTCTTCTGAACAAGAAGAAAGTAGTACCTATTACGCTGACTCTTGGGGATACTTTTGATCTCCTGATCGTCACCGGACCGAACACCGGCGGTAAGACAGTTTCTCTGAAAACAGTTGGATTATTTACCTTGATGGGGCAGGCAGGACTTCATATTCCTGCTCTTGACCGAAGCGAACTGTCCGTATTTACAGAAGTTTACGCAGATATTGGAGACGAACAGAGTATTGAGCAGAGCCTCAGTACATTTTCCTCTCATATGACAAATATTGTGTCCTTTTTAAAGCAAGTAGACGAACGCTCTTTAGTTCTTTTTGATGAACTTGGTGCAGGAACCGATCCTACAGAGGGCGCCGCCCTCGCCATCTCGATTTTGAACCATCTGCATGAAAGAGGTATCCGGACAATGGCAACCACCCATTACAGCGAACTGAAAGTATACGCTCTCGGAACGCCCGGTGTGGAAAATGCATCCTGCGAGTTTGACGTGGCAACACTTCGCCCCACATACCACCTGTTAATCGGGATTCCGGGAAAAAGTAATGCCTTTGCCATCGCCGGCAAATTAGGGCTTCCGGAATATATTATCGATGACGCACGTTCCAGACTCAGCGATCAGGACGAATCTTTCGAGGACATTTTAACAGATCTTGAAACCAGCCGCCGTACGATCGAAAAAGAACAGGAAACCATTGCGTCTTATAAACGTGAAATTGAACGTTTAAAACAGGAAACGCATGAAAAACAGAAGAAACTGGAAGCTCAAAAAGAACGCATCCTGCGGGAAGCTAACGAAAAAGCTCACGCTATTTTAGCAGAGGCAAAAGAAACTGCCGATGAAACGATGCGTAACTTCCACAAATTCGGCAAAGAAAATATTTCCGCTGCCGAGATGGAGCGTGAGCGTGAACGACTCCGCAAAAAAATGGAGTCTACCCGTTCAGGCATGATAAAGGAACCTGAAAAACCCAAAAAAGCATATAAGCCATCCGACTTTAAACTGGGAGAATCCGTCAAAGTTCTCAGTATGAGCTTAAACGGAACCGTTGCGTCTCTTCCAGACGCCAAAGGAAACCTCACAGTTCAGATGGGAATCCTGCGTTCTCAAGTGAATATTTCTGATCTTGAGATTATTGATGAAAAACCTGCTTATCTGAAAAAAACTTCCCGGCAGACTGGGAAAGGAAAACTCAAAATGAACAAGTCCTTGTCCGTCGGTACAGAAATAAATCTTCTCGGCAAAACGGTTGATGAAGCGATTGCTGAACTGGATAAGTATTTGGACGACGCAAGTCTTGCACATTTAAGCGCTGTACGCATCGTACATGGAAAAGGAACCGGGGCTTTAAGAAACGGCATCCATCAATACTTAAAAAGACAAAAGCACGTCAAATCCTTCCGTCTTGGAGCTTTCGGCGAGGGTGACGCAGGCGTGACAATCGCAGAACTCAAATAAGAAAAACGGAGATGATGACTATGGTAAATAAACAAAAAATATTGATTGTAGACGATGATGAAAATATTGCAGAATTAATCTCACTGTATCTCACAAAAGAATGTTTTGATACAGTGATGGTACATGATGGCGAAGAAGCTCTTACCGCTTTTGAGACATATCAGCCGAACCTGCTCCTTTTGGACCTAATGCTCCCAGGGATCGACGGCTATCAAGTATGCCGGGAAATCCGGACGAAATCAAACGTCCCGATTATTATGCTCTCTGCCAAGGGAGAAGTATTTGACAAAGTGTTGGGGCTTGAACTCGGCGCCGATGATTATATTATGAAACCTTTTGATTCCAAAGAACTGGTAGCCCGCGTAAAGGCTGTATTGCGCCGCTACCAGCCACTTCCAAAGGTTGAAACCCACACAGAAGATAAAGGAAGATGTGTGGAATACCCAGGAATTACTATTAACCTCACGAACTATTCTGTAATTGTAGATGATAAAAATGTAGATATGCCTCCAAAAGAGCTGGAGCTTTTATATTTTCTTGCCTCCTCTCCGAATCAAGTATTTACAAGAGAACAGCTTTTAGATCAAATCTGGGGCTATGAATATATCGGAGATACAAGAACTGTGGACGTACATATCAAACGTCTGCGCGAGAAAATCAAAGACCATGCAACATGGGGGCTTGGCACTGTCTGGGGTATTGGTTACAAATTTGAAGTAAAATAAATCCGAGGGAACATATGAAAAGCACACTGTATTTAAAATTCATTATTATCTATATCATTTTCGGATTTTTAAGCCTGTTCACCGTTGCGACGCTGACTTCAGGTTTAGTAAGTGAACCTCTGAAAAAAAATGTTTCTTCCGCTGTTTACCAAGAAGCAAATATGGTGGCAACCAATTACCTGCCGCAATATTTTTCCGGACATACATCTCTTGCCAATGTCCGTACACAACTATCCGGAATCGAAACACATCTGAATGCCGCCGTTTGGTTTGTGGACAGAGGCGGTAACCTGATTACTTCCGCACAATCCGAGGACTTTCCGCCCGCGCCTTATAAAATAGAGGACTTTAACCCGGCGGAAGTGGGCGGAAACCAGTATATATCCGGTGATTATCATGGATACTTTAGCAAAAATGTCCTCACCGTAATTGCCCCCGTAGTCTGTGGCTATACTCCAAAGGGATACCTTCTGATCCACAAAAGCACCGATGACATTGAGCAAATGCACGACCTTTTCATGCGTGTCTCATATATCAGTTTGATCGTAATTTTCATCCTGTCCTTTGTCATACTGCTGGCTTTCCAGTTCTTTGTATACCGTCCTCTTCGTAAGATTACAGAAGCCGCCAAGCAATATGCTACGGGCAATTTAGATTACGAGATACCGGTCAATACCGAAGATGAAATGGGATATTTGTCTGCATCACTGAATTATATGTCCTCTCAACTGCGCGACATGGAAGATTATCAGAAAAAATTCGTAGCAAACGTATCCCACGATTTCCGCTCTCCACTCACGTCTATCAAAGGCTATATAGAAGCTATGGCAGACGGTACGATTCCAGCGGAAATGCAGGAAAAATATCTAAAAATCATTTTATTTGAGACAGAGCGGCTCACCGATCTGACTCACGATCTTCTTACGTTAAATGAATTTGATACAAAAAATCTCCTACTGGACAAAACAGGTTTTGACATTCACGAAGTAATCAAAAATGTAGCCGCTTCTTTCGAAGGTATCTGTACCCAACGAAAAATATCCATTGAACTGATCTTCGCCTCCAAATATCTGGAGGTCACTGCGGACAAAAGAAAAATCCAGCAAGTTCTTTATAACCTGCTGGATAACGCCATTAAGTTCAGTGACACAGATTCCTGTATTACCATAGAAACTACGAACCGCGGCGACAAAGTATATACTTCTGTCAAAGATTATGGAATCGGAATTCCGAGAAATGCTTTGAACAAAATCTGGGAACGTTTTTATAAAACAGACCTATCCCGCGGTAAAGATAAAAAAGGCACCGGTCTAGGCCTTGCCATTGTCAAAGAAGCCATTCAGGCACATGGAGAAAATATCAACGTTGTAAGTACCGAGGGCGTTGGAACGGAGTTCATTTTCTCACTGCCAAAATCTTAATAACATGATGTTGGGAGCAAAAACCCCCAACATCATGTTATTTTTCTCTGTCATTTGTCAAATTCAGTTTGTCCAGAATGTAGAAAATAAGGCTTAAAATCATAGCAACTACACAGGCAAGGACCATTCCGGTAAGATGAATATTACCGAATTTTACTGCAATACCGGAAAGTCCGGTTACAAATACAATAGAGGTGAGCATTAGATTTCTGGAGCGTCCATAATCCACTTGGGAATCTACGAGAATACGTATACCCGAAGCTCCAATCATGCCATATAATAAGAAAGAAATTCCGCCAATTACCGGTCCCGGTATCGTCTGAATCAACATTGCCAGTTTTCCTACAAAAGAACAGATAATAGACAATACTGCTGCCCCTGCAATTACTCGCACACTATAAACCTTTGTCACCGCCATAACCCCAATATTTTCACCATAAGTCGTTGTCGGCACAGAACCGATCAAGCCAGATACCATGGTAGAAAAATTATCTCCAAACAAGGAACGGTGAAGTCCCGGTGCTTTTAAAAGATCTCGACCTACAATCTTACTTGTCACAACCTGATGACCGATATGTTCTGATGTGATTACGAGAAGCACCGGAAGTATCATTACAATTGCTCCCACATCAAATTTCGGCGTCTGAAAATTCGGTAAAGCGAACCAAGAAGCGCTCGAAACCTGTGAAAAATCCAAAATTCCACAACATAATGCCGCAACATATCCAGCGATTACCGCAAGAAGAATCGGAATCACCGACAAAAAGCCGCGGAACAAAATATTGCCGAACACTGCAACTCCGATTGTAACCGCAAACACAATCACATTATTTCTATCACTAACTTCATCTAATAACCCAGCATTATTTGCCGCCGAACCCGACAACTCCAACCCGATGAGCGCCACAACCGGTCCCATTGCCGCCGGCGGAAGCACAATGTCAATCCAGTCCGTTCCACATTTATAAATAATAAACGAGAGCAGACACCCACATGCTCCGACCGCAACAAAACCGCCCAGCGCATATTCATATCCCATTTCACTGATCACAATTCCTGCCGGAGCAAGAAATGCAAAACTAGAGCCAAGATAAGCCGGCGCCTGTCCTTTCGTAACCACTATAAATATTAAAGTGCCAACGCCATTCATAAAAAGCACAATTGCCGGACTAATCCCAAAAATAAAAGGTACCAGTACGGATGCACCAAACATAGCAAACATATGTTGAATACTTAAAGGGACAAGTAACTGAAACGGCACTTTATCCTCTACTTGAATCATTTTTGAATTCCCCATTTTTCTCTCCTCACTATACGTTTTTCACCTGACTCCCATAATCAAACGTTAATCCTTAGAACGCTTCCTGTGTCTGCTTAATAATACTATACATCACATCCTCCGTCAACATACCGCTCACATAACCAAACACATTACTGTTCTTGTCAATCATAAACGTCGTCGGATAAGAGTAAATGCCATATTCTTCAAACAAAGAACCGTTTATATCCATAAGTACCGGATACGTATATCCATTCTTTTCAAGAAATGTCTGAATATCTTCCTCCGAACCTTCCTGTCCATAATTCGGAGCGGCAACACCCAAAATCACAACTTCCTCATCTTCTGCCTCATAAGTCTCATACAATTTCTGAATATCCGGCATTTCCTTTCTGCAAGGCGGACACCAAGTTGCCCAAAAATTTAAGAAAATCGTCTTCCCTTTATAATCTTCCAACTTATGCGTATTTCCATACTGATCTTTCAATTCAAATTTTATCGCCGGCATAACATCTTTATCCGCCTGATTGCCGCCTTGCTGTCCGGATTCGCTAGTATTTTCTTCTGAATCCTTCAAAGCAAACTCCTCTGTCTCCGCGGTATGCTCTCCTGCTTCTTTACTTTCCTCAGCAGAAGAAATTTCAGACAAATACCCTGTCACATCATTCATCTTCCCGGTAAACATCAACAGACCCATAAAAATCATAAGCACGCCGCCAATTTTAACAGTATACTTCATTATATTCCGATACTTCTTAAATACCCCTAACAAAGAAGTTGTAAAAAGGCCCACCACCAAAAACGGCAATACAAACCCCAACGTATAAATACCGATCAACATAAATCCTTTTGCTTTCGTTGCTGCTGAAGCCGCCATCAAAAGTACACTCGTAAGCGTTGGCCCGACACAAGGCGTCCACGCAAAACTAAAAGTAAATCCCATGAGTAACGCTGTAATCGGTGACATCGCAAGCTTATCCATATGGAAAGGAAGCCGACGCTCCGTTCCCAACACCTTAGACGTACCAAACACACCTAATTGGTACAACCCGAACGCTGCCACCAAAATACCGCCAATTCTCGCAAACATAGCATGATTAGACTTGAAGAAAGAACCTACAGCAGATACACCAAGTCCCAATAAGAAAAAGGCAAAACTCACGCCAATCACAAAAAAGACAGTGTGAAGCATTACTTTTTTTCTATCATAATATTCCTGTCCGTTTTCACCATAAACTACCGTACCACCAGACAAATATCCTAAATACAGTGGCAGAAGCGGTAATACACATGGCGAAAAAAAGCTAATTAGTCCCTGTGCAAATACTGTAATTGCAGGTACGCTTACATCTAATGAAAATCCCATTGATTACACTCTCCTTTTTTGTAATTATTTTCCACGATGACCTCGTCACTCTATTTCTTTCTTCGCATTATAATAATATCAGGAGTATCTTGCGGCAGGAACAGCGGGAACAACAGCCCCACAGAAAGCAGGATTTAGAACGATAACTGGCTTTTACTGAACACTAAAATATAAAGAAAATTATACTAAGCGCAACAATGAAAAATCCAGCTATCCATTTTCCTGCTGTTGCAAAAAGGTCATTCTTTTTCCACATTCCCAAAGCAAATGCAGGCACAAAAAAGACAAAGCTGTAAAGAACAGTGTAATGTGTTCCACTTGCTCCATTTGACCAGCTTGGAATACCAATATAGTCTAAAACTATATCACCAAGACAAAAACCATCTAACCAAGGCGTACTGCAACTCCATATAATCGCTATTATTGATAGCACAAAAGCAAAAGAGCCTAATCCCAATTTTTTTGATTTTATTGTTTCTTTCATTACAGTGCCCTCCTGAAAAATGAAAATTTATACTCCATAAAGAACTAAAAAACATCTAATTCCTTGACAACAATATTCCTTTTCAGTATATACCGCACATACATTTGGCGCAAGGTCTTTCCTTTCATGAAAATCATTTTCGAATACTTCAAGACTGCCAAGAACCATCTAGCAGAATTTTGGGGAATGAGATTTCTCAATCGTTGTTATGTTGAATCTGCATTGAGAAATTGCTATAATTATTACTAATATAGAGGAGGAAAAATACCATGGAGCTTCGGGTACTGAACTATTTTTTGGCAATTGCACGAGAAGAAAATTTTACAAGGGCAGCCAAGCAGCTTCACGTGACACAGCCTACTTTATCAAGGCAGATCACACAGCTTGAAGAAGAACTGGGCGTAGAACTTTTTGTACGGAGCAATCACAATATCATTTTGACCGAGGACGGAATGATTGTATTGCAGAATTTCGGAAAAGTACCCGCTTATACGCTATGAATTTTACAGTGGAAATGCCAGTAATATCCGCGATTACATTGAAAGAGGTCTTTTGGATATTGGACTGATGACCAATCCAATTGATATAAGAAAATATGAATTTGTATCTATGCCTGTAAAAGAACAATGGGGCGTCTTTATTTTTTATGCCGGCAAAAAGAGCCGTAGTTCTGTGGAAATGGATAATCCCGGTTCCCGCCCGGAGATAGCAAGAAAACTTCCGAATATGGAGGACTACGATATAGTGTTTATTGGATTTCCGATCTGGTGGTATGTTGCGCCTACTATCATCAACACTTTTATAGAGAGATATGATTTTTCGGAAAAAACCATTATCCCCTTTGCTACCAACGGTGGCAGCGGAATGGGAAAAACTGCGGAAATCTTAAAACAGCTCTGTTCCGCTTCGGCAAAATGGGATAAAGGCAAAATGCTAAACTATGTTTCTGAACAGAACTTAAAAAACTGGGCCGAACAATTTTAAGGGATGTCAAAGAAATGCTCCCAAAAGCACTTGAAAACAGTGTCACGTCGGCAATGCTAAGTCTATCTCTATCTCGTACCCATCATCAATATAAACGATATTTACATTGTGCTTTTTTGCAAGAGCTAAAAATTGAGCATTATCTTCTAAAACACTTTCCATCGTACACCACTCATCATTTATACGATTTTCTACGACATTTGCATATCTTTTTATATTTTCGAAATTATTTTTGATATAGTTTTCACTCATTACAAGGCAGTAAAACTTAATATTATCAAAATATTCCTTTTCAAACTCCTTTTCAAAGTCAAAAGGAATATAACATCCCTCAATAATAAGATTTTGTTTGTTTTCTATTGTTGTTTTAATCATTTCACGAATAATAGGCCACATATACGCTTCAAGTTCATTATCATCTTCGGGAGTAAGTTTTGTATAGCCGCTACGGATTAATCCCATTTTCAGGTGATCGATTGAAAAATATGGGGATTTGTATTGTTCAAGCAGTCTTTGAGCAAGAACTGTTTTCCCAGTATGCGAAGCACCAGTAATTAAAATAATCATCTTTATATTTCCTATCCTTAAAATTCTAATTTTTCAATGGTACTTTATTCTCCATAGCCATCGCTCCTTTTGATTTTCTTCATAAGCAAAAATAGATAATCTCTTAAATATTGAACGGCACCGCTGTAAACATTGCATAATAGGAACGACCTATAGAATCTTATTTTCAATTATTCTCCGAAACAATCCGTATTCTCATGCAACATATTCCTCCTGTTTGATCATTCGTTTGGTTAGGGCAAAACAGCCCTCTGCTAAAACGATACCAGCAATTACATCTATGAAAACATGCTGCTTCGTTGTCAAGGTTGATATACAGACAGCAACCGCAAATAAACATGAAAAAATACGATACTGCAAGGAATATCTTGCATCGCCCCGCATTCCGATATAGCACATCCAACTGACAAAGCAATGGATGGAGGGGAGCAGGTTATCGGCCGCATCCAGTGCATACAGCAACCGCATCAGGACTGAAAAGATGTCCTGTCCTACGATGTCCGGCCGGCTCATAGTTGTCGGTATAAAGATATAAAAGAACAGGCACACCGTCTTACCAAGCAGATCGGCGGACAGAAATCTCTGCGCCTGTTTTTTATCAAATCGACTGCATAAAATGTAGTTTATAATCCAAAACAGATAACAGCCCCAGTATATGAGAATCGTCCATGCAGCAAACGGGATACTATCATCTATCCTCAACGAAAAGTCAAAATGAGGTTTTCCGCTGGCAATAATACGGGAAACATAATAAACCAAAGAATTGTAAATGACTACCGCAGCCAGCAAACCTCTTGCGTGTTTGGGTATCCAATTATAGATTCTATTAACCTCTGTGTTCATTCTAATTCTGCGCTCCAATTTTCATGCCTAAGTGTACTTCTGTTTCCAAACCCTGCCGAGAGCGTTCCAAAATCGACGCATCCATCCTGACCTGATCCTTTTCTAACAGGACGATAATCGTTGAACCGCCAAACTCGAAATATCCTTTCTCCATGCCCTGAAACACCTCTGCACTTACAGGGAAGTTTTTGATTTTTCCAACCAGCAGCGCGCCCACTTCCATTTGAACGACGGTTCCCCATTCTTCCGAACGAACAACTGTATATTCTCTGCTGTTTTCCACAAAGACGGGAACGAAATCGTACGCCACAGGCCGAACGCAATGCAATTTCCCATCAATTCTTTTGATACGCTCGACTGCACCATTACAAAGATAACAATAACGGTGATAATGCCTGGTCGTCAGACGGAACATCAGGCAAAGCCCACCGGCATACTGTCTAGCCAGTTCCGAACTGTCCAGTAGCTGTGCTAAGCGATAATCACAATGTTTGATATGATAGACACTGTTTTCGTCGATGGGATAAACAGTTAAATACGCATCACATGGGCTTATCAAATGAGAGCGTGTTATGTCAATCGTCCCTTCCTTCCGCTTTCTTGTAAAGAAAGCGTTGAACGAACGATAGGTTCGGCTTGGATACATGCTCATGTCAATTTTGTTGCGCTTCACATACATATTTATAATCCAATGGGAAAACCGAGACTCCAGATAAGCCCCTGCTATTTTTGAAACCCAGGGCTGGACAAGCAATTTTAACACACATCTCCCAATTTTTGTTTGATAAAGGAATCGGACGGATAGGGTTTCTTTTCTCATACTTTCACCACACTAAAGACTATGATGGAAAATTCCACAATTCCCACAATTACAATGACCATTTTTCCTACCCAGTGCGGTTTCTTTACTTCAAAAGGCACTACAAAAGCAACGGCCATTATGGTCAACACCGTCAACATAATAACCATTTTTGCCTGCAAAAACCGATAACTAACAATCAGTAAGAGAGGAAAGACAAGTGCCGCTACAGTAACAGGAAGTCCTTGATATACCGAACGGCTGCCAGTTTCTCGTGTCTGACGTTCTTCTTCCATAACATTAAAATATGCCAAGCGTATCAACGCACATAGCACATATAAGCACGCAGCACCAAATGCCAAATACGTTTTTTCACAGACGCAGTAAGTTAATAACGCTGGAAGAACTCCAAAACAAATTAAGTCGCTCAAAGAATCAATTTGAACCCCAAACCGCTTCTCACTGACCGACCGATCTTTTTTGGTCGCGGCAACAGTGCCATCAAACATATCACAAATTCCAGAAATCATCAGACAAATCATAGCCTGCCGATAGCTCCCCTCCATCACAAAAGCAATGCCTGTAAAACCTGCCAGCATTCCAAGATAAGTTAGAATGACGGTATAATTATAATATCCATTTAGTTTTTCTTTCGTTTTCATCTTATCCTCCTACTTATTTCCCCCTCATCGTTCCCTAAGTAATTGTGGCTGAAAAAATCAGACTGTATGCCAGAATGCACCATGGTTTACCCAAGATAATAATGGCCGAAAACTTTTGGGTCGTCATTTTTGTCAACCCTGTTAAATAACAGAAATAATCATCTGGGAAAAGCGGAAGCACCATTCCAAGAAAGAGGATCAGCGTATATGATTTGCTTTTTGCTGCCCATGAGGCGATCTTATTGTACCGTTCTCCGGGAAACATTTTACTAACCAAACTCTGTCCATATTTTCGTGCCAACAAAAAAGCGATAATCGATCCGGCAGAAATACCAATATAGTTGCACCAGAAGCCGCCTACCCAGCCAAACATAACCGAGCCTACCATACAACCTAAGAAGCCGGGCAGCACTGGCAAAACAACCTGTGCCGCCTGGATCACAATCAAAACCAATGGCGCAAAGATGCCAAAGCCACTGATATAGTTTCGTAAAGTTTCAACGGAATCAAATTTTCCATCTATATATGCTTTGAACAAAACTACACATATCAGCAGACAGACGATCAGCAATGCACCTGTTGCATACTTCTTAAAGTTTTCGTTCCATTTTTTCATGTGCCAGCTCTTTCTTTTATAGATTTTCGACGTTACCGCCATAAAGCTCATTTTCTCATCTTAATAGAGCTTCACACCTGCCGGAATCCGGTCGTCTACCATCAACAAATTCAGTCCTTCGTTACCATCTTCTTCGCGTACTGCTGAAATCAGCATACCCTCAGAATCAATGCCCCTCATTTTTCTCGGCGGCAAGTTTACGATAGCAATACAAGTCTTTCCAACAAGTTCTTCCGGTTCGTAATACTCGTGAATACCGCTCAAATTACACAATCCTTACATTTTTCATCATCCATTGTAAACTTCAGAAGTTTCTTAGACTTCGGTACTGCTTCACACACCAAAATCTTCACAGCTCTGAAATCAGACTTTGCAAAGGATATGATGTAAATGAGGCAGATTTCAAAGTACACTCTGTTTCTCTGAAGCTGTGCCTTATATTATAGTTATTTTTATAAGGAAAGTCAATCCGCCAAGAAGTTCTTTTTTACAGCTTAAAGTACCCAACACAAAAAAGAGAGCATACCGTAACTCAACCTGTATGTTCTCTTTCTGTATGTTAAATACATTATTATAATTACAAATAAGTATACAAACCTTTGAATTCTACCGTTTTCATTTCTTAACTTATTCAGTTTCCTGCTGTTGAAGATAAAACATTGTCTTTTGTATTTCAATTACTTCTCGCAGTTCTTCTTCTGTTGGTAGATAAAGCTTATATTTAGAAGCAAATAATTGTTCATTACTGCGCATAGTAGAATATCTTGCAATGTCCTCATCTGTTTCTGAACACAACACAATCCCGATTGTCGGGTTATCGCCCTCACTTCGTTTTAATTCATCATACATACGAATATACATATCCATCTGCCCCACATCCTGATGCGTAATCTTCTGTGTTTTTAAGTCGATTAGTACAAAACATTTCAATATATAGTTATAAAAAACGAGGTCAATGAAATACTCCTGCTTTTCGGTATGAATATGCTGCTGCCTAGCCACAAAAGCATATCCTTTGCCAAGCTCCATCAAGAACTTCTGCAAATTTGAAAGAATGCTTTTCTCAAGGTCACTCTCTGTAAAATCTGTATTCTGAGAAAAACCTAAAAACTCTGCAACTACTGGATTTTTGATAAACTCCAACTTATCATTTTGATACGGTGCTGTCAATTCCTTCATTTCACTTTCTACAAGCTCTTTTTTCTGTGTCTGAAGCATACGGTAATAATACTGAGAAGAAATGTTTCTCTGCAAAGTACGAACACTCCAAGTCTGCTCAGCAACTTCTTTCTCGTACCAATCACGAGCAGCTTTATCTTCAACTTGTAATAAAACTCTGTAATGCGTCTACGAAAGCAAGGTTCCGGATTGTTGCCTCACTGAGGCAACAATTTCAGATAGCCTAGCAACCAATTTCGCTAAACTATTCTCCATAACCATCGCTCCTTTTTAACTTAACTTTTCTATTTTAACTTTGCTAATGTTAAAAGTTGAATTTCCTGTCATTCATCGTTACTTCTTAAATCTGTACTTTCCTTTTCCATAACCCGATACCGGTTCAATCACATCTGCCTCTACTAAATTGGAAATCAGCTTGGAAGCGCCAGAAACCTTTAATTCAAGAAGTTCCATAACAACGCTTCTTCCGAAGATTTCGTCATAGCCGAGTTTTTCAAGCAGCCTATTGATATGAATGGTCGTTTTCGCCGAGAAATCTTGTCCTTTTGCGGCGAGCACACTTCCAATGTCCACTTTTGGTTCTTCAATATCCACTTTTTCGTTGTTCCAAAGTTCACTTATATGCAAATTACGATTGTGCAACTCGTTTTTTTCATTCAAAAGCAAGTTTCTAAGAAACACTTCCAAATATTCGGTTGTTTCGTGAATTCCTTTTTGCAAGTTTGTATAATTTGCTCTAACGAGTGCGTTTCTGAAATACCAAACATTTTCTGCAAAAATATCATTTGTGGCAGAAAATCCAACGGTTCTCAAATACTTGATAAAGAATACTGCCGTCGTTCTCGTATTGCCTTCTCCAAAGATATGGATTTGCCATAATCTTGAACCAAAGACTGCAAGGTGATGAATGATTTTCTCCATCGAAAGTCCCTTGTAGCTAAAGTCTTTTTCCTGTGAAAAATCATATTCAAGAGTTGCTTTCAGTTCCGAGGCGCTGCCATAGAGGACAGTCGCTCCGTCAAGCACCCATTCTTTTTTCGTAATATTGTAATCCCTTATCTTTCCGGCGTGTTTGTAGATACCCTGAACAGCTTCCGATGAATAGAAATATACTCATTCGGCGAGAATGAAAAGGCTGTTTCCGAAAGTATCTGTGCGATACGGGAAGATACCTTATCCGCTTCTTCGGTACGCTCATCGTCCGATAAATGCATCGGTCTTTCCTCATAGTAGCTGTCTATAAGATTTTGGCTTCTTTTATCGTGATTTTTCCCTCAATATTTTGAATAGCCGTATCAATCAAATACTGAGAGGGTTTCAGTCCGTCTACAGCCTGAAGTCCGATTGCTGTACTCCACGCATAGCCTTTACTGACTTTATCCGGCTCAGACTCCTTTAGATATTCCTTAAATGGGTCTTTATTCATCTTATTTCCTCATTTCTTTGCTTATATACCATTGTACGCATTTTCTACGCTAAATACTCTGCTATGGAATTGCTAATAAGTTTTACTTTGTTAGTAGGTGTTGTTTGATAAAGTGCGCCTTTTTTGTTTTACCAAATAACAATGCCATCTATATCAAGGCATTCGACTACATACCAATCATAAGGTACAAATGGGTCAAGTTCTCGTTGTTCTTTAGTGATTTGAACTACATCTAATCTCTTTCCATCACACAGTCCCGTTAATTCGTGACCATCGAAGATAGCAATCCCGTATTTCTCAATGTATCCAACATATTCATCTGCAAATTTAACATTTAGCGCTACTTCAGCTTGCTGTATTTTTTCTTTTGAATTGGCGGAAAATGTAGTTACATTCGTCTTACTCTCAATAATATTTATTAATCTCATTCTTAAATTCCTCCGTTTACAGCCTGCCTTGCATAATCTTTCCAAAACTGCTCCCTAATTTTTAACCATCCCGGCTGAGTAGAAGGATTGTCAAAGCCTTCCGTTAGAGTATGCCATATAGAGTTATTCCCATTTCCCATATGTTCGGCTTGGGTCAGTACAGCAAGAGGAGAATCGTTTTTCTGCCCTATATGGTGTAACTGATATTTTTTCCCTGTTGGGTCAATCGGAGGATATCCAACTTGCATAAGCTGCAAATTGGTTTTTCCGGTAAGCTCATCTACATAGTTCAAATCTATTTTCCTTACCAATACTGTTTTTCCATTCACCATTTTTGCTGTCATTCCAGCATTTTTGCATATCTCATACTGTTCCATAGAATTAAACCTTGTAATTACCTCAATAGGATACTGTGACTCTTTTTGAATGTTGGCAACCTCACTCATCTTTAAGCCACCTTTGGTTCCTGATTTAAGCAAAAAGGCTTTTTCACCACCACGAATAACTGCTCCTGAAATAGCTCCCCACTTGAAAAGTTGTAGCTGTTTGGGCTGACGCTGCAAATATGGCAGTCACAGCAGCCGGAGCGCCAACGCCTGCGCTTACTGTCGATACCGTAACACAAACTAAAATTACACCTGTGTCTATGGCTACATTTTTCAAAATGGTCTCACTATCAGTTTCTTCGATTTCCTGAAGTTCCTGAACAGTTGTCGTTCCTTCTTCACTCAAAGTAAAAACATATCTATTATCCTGAAAAAATTGATTTAATTCAGCTATCGTGTACCCAAAATACAAATTGGACTGAGAATTATATGCAACCTCCTCAAGATATTCTTTTGAAAGATAAACTGCACGAACTTCTTCAACCACATACTCATCGCTTTGCAAATTATTTATAGTTTCGGTATATACTAAATCTTCTACATAGGTTAAAAGAGCTTCGTCGTTCATTCCGGAAAATTCTACATTTAGCTCATTTGTTGGTTCGACATTATTTGTATCAGAAACATTACTATCGTCTTGGACTCCTGCCGGAGAACAACCCGTTAAGAGCAATGCAAGACATAAAACTATTGAAGCTATTTTTTCATCATTCATCACCCTCCTTGTGTTCATTATAACTAGGGGAATATTTCCTAAAAAGAAAAAACAGGGGAGCATGTCACTCCCCACTAATTAACACTTTATTCTAAAATACTCTTCTTAATCGCTTATTGCACTTCTTCATGTTATTATAAATGAATTAACAAAAAAACTGTTCTATTTTAGCTATCGTTTTTTGGAAACCTTTAAATATATCCTTTATATTCTCTTCTTGATAAATGCGTTCAACCATATTGCAAAAATTGATTTTTTTATCTTCATGTGGATTATAATTGGCAATAGTTTCTCGTATCCTTGATTCTGTTATTTTTTCTTCTAATATAGAATCTACTGATTTATCTCTTGCTAAATTTCCTTTATATGCTTCCAACAATTCACTACTACTTCTTGGCGTCACATATCTCTTTTTAATTGCTTCATTCCATATTTCAGTACTTAATAAATGTTCCACTTCATAAGGTATATGTAATTTTGCCCTATATAACTCTATAATTTCTTCTGACGGTTCCAATTGCATTACTTTCACGTTGCTCTTTGAGTTTTGATTTTTATAAAGATCATTTTCTTTTAACTCCCCTGCTACTAAATTTCCTGCCATATCTTTATCAAATAGAGCTAACATTTTTGATTTATTTCCCGAATGCAACCATGCAAGTACCCAATTTTTTATTAAAGTTGTACCTGCCCCATCTTTTCGAGTTACAATTCTTAATTCATCCTTGTCCAACATAACTTTTAACGGTTCTGAAATCTCTTTTATCGCCATTTCTAGGTAAGATTTATCACTCTTTCCTTCTACCATAATTGATGGTATATCTACTAATGGGGAACTTTTCCAAAGTTCTTTAATTTCTGAAATACGTCTATTCTGTTCTACAATATAAGGTGTAACTAATGGCATCAATCCCATATTTTCATCCATAAATTTTCTGTTAGGGTTTGGTACAACTATAGTCGCATCAGTCTCAAAATTTTTATTAATATAAATTATTTTTGCGCCACTTTCTTCCTTCTTTGCATAAAATGCCGGCGAATGTGTAGTTAAAAAGATTTGCACTTCCTCTGAATACTCTACAAATTGATCTGCTATCTCAAATGCTTTCAATAATTCCAATCCATTTTCAGGCTCTTCAAATCCCCACAATGTATTTATTTTTACTGCCCCTCTTGATGTTGATTGCTTATAGTCTTCATCTGCAATATATTTTAATATAATAGGAATATGCCTCGCTTGAATTCCATCACCTCGTTGAGATAATGGAACCATAATCTTTGAATTTTCCTTTTGAGTTTGAAACATTAACGTTTCAAATATTTCTGAAAAATTATGTGGTAGTGATAATTGACTTTGCATCCCTATATAATCAAAAATTAAAGCACTTAATGATGATGTATATTCTCGTAATGTGTGCGAAAATTCATCTGATGCTTTCTTTAAAGGACTATCAACAGCCGCTGATACAGCTTTATATAACTCAATCAACAACAATCTATAATATTCTTTACTTTTAACAGCCGGGACATATCTGTATACCATTTTTCTCAATAAATTTGGAATCTTTGATCTTGGTGAAATATTATTACCATCACTTGTTAATATTTCATCTTTAATCAAGCCATCTTTTCTCCAGCGTTTTTCCCATACATATTCACCATGCCCTTTATAATTATTAGGCACCTCAAAAGTAATTTTTATCACTATTTCTTTGGCTTTCTTACTATTATCTGGAAATAATTGTGAAAAATCACTTTCAAAAATAAATTTCTCATTATAATCTGTTTCATTATTAAAAAATAAATTTAGTGCCTTTAAAACATTTGATTTTCCCACATCATTTAATCCAACAAACATATTTAATCGTTCTACAGAAATATTCATGTTGGTTATAGACCGGAAATGTTTTATTAATATTTCGGTTATTCTGACTTGCTCATATTTTCTCATAAAAATCCTCTTTTGTGCAGTTATTATCATAGTAGCTTACATCTGCTAAATTTTTATTTTATCAATTTTGATGGTATAAATAAAATACTCGTGAATTTTTCCATAAATATTGATGTAAATTTATATTGTTTTAATCATATTTTACTACATATTAAACTTTTTTCAAGAAGTCTCTGTAACGACATAGCTTTATATCAAAAACAACAGCCTTTACACTGCCTGTTTTTCTACCGGATAAGGCGACTGATACTTAAATACAATATCAATGCTCTTATCTCCATTCACAACAATTTTTTCAATCAATTCTGTCACAATTTCTCTTGTCACTTCGGATAATGTTCCATACTTGATAAATTTCTCTATCCAGTTTTCATAAGATTCTTCTGCCTCTCCAAAGCTGTCTTTCTCTTGTTCTGCCAACTGAATCTTCGCCCTGATATCTTTATCCTGCTTTTCATATTCTGCCTTATAGGAGAGATATTCTTCTTTATCCAGAACACCATCTACATAATTTTCGTAAGTTTTCTTTTTATACTTCTGGACAGCCGCAAGTTCTTTTTGTAACCGTTCAATCTGTTGGTCTGCTTTTGCACATCGTCTCTGCACCTCCTTCTTCCTATCTGCTGCTTTTAATATTTCATCCTTATCACTTTCTTTCAGTGCCAGTTCCGCTTGTCTTTGGATTTCATTTTTTACAATAGAATCCAATACTTCTTTTTTAATGAAATGAGAATAACAAACTGTGTTTCCTTTTTTATGATAGGTACCGCACTCATAACCATCCCGACAGGTAACCCTCTGGAAATTATATCCGCAATCTCCGCAAACAATAATTCCTGCGTATGGATTTACCTTTCTCACTTCGCTATTAAATCCCGGTGTCCGTGTTCTTTTCTTCATAAGTTCCTGTACCTGCTCAAAAGTATCTTTGCTGATAATTGCTTCGTGCATTCCTTCCACAATATACTGCTGTTCCTCTGGAATATATTGATACTTTTCCACTTTATAGGATATCTTTTCTGATTTATGCTGTACCATAGCCCCTGTATAAACTCTGTTTCGCAAAATTACATTGATCGTAGGATATGCCCAGCCCTTTGCACCCGCTTTTTCTAATGCATTGGCATATTTCAATCCCTGCACCTTTCTCTTATACTCTGACGGTGTCAGAATTCCTTCCTGATTCAGTTTCTTTGCAATACCATCCCTGGAATATCCTTCCAGACTCATATAAAAGATTCTCCGTACCACTTTAGCTGCTTCTTCATCTACAAGAAAATGATGCTTATCTGCCGGATCTTTTACATATCCATATGGGGCAAACCCAGACATAAACTGTCCCCGTTTCTTCTGGGCGGTCAATGCACCTCTGATTTTCTTAGATATATCACGACTATACATATCATTAAACAACGTCTTAAACTGTGCCAGTTCTTCATTGCTGTGATAAACCGAATCCACACCATCTAAAATTGCAATGTAACGTACGCCTAAAGAAGGAAAAACACGTTCTATATAATTACTGGTTTCAATATGTTCACGTCCAAGCCGGGAAATATCTTTCGTAATAACTCCCTTGATTTTTCCTTTGTAAATATCCTCCATCATCCGCTGAAATTCCGGTCTATTTGCAAAATAAAGCCCAGAATAACCATCATCAATATAAATATCTGCGATTTCCAGATCATCTGATTTACTCACATACTCCCGAATCAGTTTCATCTGATTTTCAATACTCTCACTGACTTTATTCTCTCCATCATCCTTCGACAGACGACAATATACACCCATCTGATACATCATATCACCCTATCTTTCTCAAGTATTCTATCTGCTGAATTTTCCATTGAAGCAAACTTAAAATATATATCCAGTTTCTGATCGGGATAAACATAAATTTTATCAATCAACTCTACAAGCACTTCTCTAGTAAGCTGCTTTACCGTTATTTTCCTGCGATTAAAATGCCCTAACCACATCTTTGTCTCATTTACAGCTGATTGTTGACTTTGCGCCTCATGGTTTAGTTTGTATAATTCTTTTTGATATTTCTGATTCTCTGTTTCATACATCTGTTTTAATTCCAGATATTCATCTTTGGAAAGCACTTCATCCATAAACTGCTCATATGCTCGTTTTCTATATTCCAGATTCCTTTCTATTTTTGCCTGCAATTTTGCAATTTTACTATCCAGTTCCGGTTGCATTTGTCTGATCCACGTTTCCAGATTCTTCATATCCATCTTCATCTGTTTCAGTTGCTGATTGATTGCAAATACAACCAGTTCATCCAACTTTTCAAATGTAATATGATTCAACTCACAGTAATTCTGCCCCTGCTTCTGATGAAAACCACACATATATCCGTCATATTCCTTATGAGATGCCAGATAACGTTTTCTCATAGCGGTTTTACATTTCCCACAAAAGAGAAGTCCCACATATTTATGTGGTTTACTGTTTTTATCAAAATATGGAACTCGGCGATCTTTTCTCATTTGCTGAACCAATTCAAACTCTTCTTTAGAAATGATTGCTTCATGTGCGTCTGACACCAGCTTCATTTTTTCCAAGGGAATTGCCTTTTTGTATTTCAGTTTGTAAGACGGTCTTTCATGTTTCCGAATCACAACCGCCCCAGTATAGACCGGGTTCTTTAAAATTCCACTTACAGTAGACGATGTCCACAGACCTTTTCCCTCATCCCATACATAATTGGTTTTTAAAACTTCCTTTTTATATTTTGCAGGACAAGGAATTTCATCTTCGTTCAACGTCCGGCAAATAACCGTACAGCCAAATCCATTTTGATACATTCTGTAAATTCTTCGAACGACCTCTGCTGCATAAGGATCAACTTCCAGATGATTATGAATTGTTTTACTTTTCACATATCCAAAGGGTGGCTGTTTCGGTGTATATTCGCCCATACTTCTTTTGGTCTGAATGGTCATTTTAATCTTTCTGGATGTATCTCTCAAATACATATCATTCAGCAAAGTTTTTATTTCTAGCATTTCATCATAAGTTCCAATAACAGAATCATAATTGTCCAGAATTGAAACAACCCGAATCTGTTTCTCCGGGAAATATTTGCCCAGATAATAGTTAGTATCAATATGTTCTCTTCCAAGTCGTGATACATCTTTAAAAATCACCATATTGATAACACCAAGCTCAATATCTGCCAGCATCCTCCGAAATTCAGTTCTTTCAAAATTACTTCCGGAAGCCCCGTCGTCTACATAAACTTTTTTCTCTGCAATATCCTTCTTCTCTGCAATATAATCTCTTGCCATCTGCATCTGAGAGTGAATACTATTGCTGTATTCACCCTCTTTATTTTGCTCTTCAACGGAATTTCGGCAATAAATTCCTGCCTGATACATTCTATCCCTCTTTTCATTGGTCTTGCATAGTCATTGTCTTTAATTGTCTTTATCTTACAACAAGAACTCTAGAAAATCAACCTGCAATTTTTCGTTCCGTTAGATTCTGAATACACTGGGTTAATGTCTTTTCCCCAGTAAAATGTACTCGAATCTGATATCCTGCATGTTCATAGCTTACATCCTCTTTTGGAATTTCTTTTTTTGTATCCAGAACTTCTGCAGAATGAAATAACGCATTCATGCTATATGCCTCCTTCAGCACACAGTTCTCTCTACATCCTATGCCGGCAGGATTGTACAAAAGTTCTGTATGAATTGAATTCAGCTTTCGAAAGCCTGATTACATTCTAAAATTATTCTGCACAAATCACATTGAATTGAAATTGACCGCAGATTGAGTTTTTAAGATTCATTTTCTTCCTACACAGTATCAATTCCTATTGTTCAGAACATTTGTTCGTGTTATAATAAAAGAACTTTAAGAATATAAAACACGAAAACCAAAGGAGGGATTTCTGTTGGAACGATGTGATTTTTCTTCTATTAGCACATGCCTAAAAAATCAAATCAGTGAAAGTAATCAGATGAACCAACCTGATTTTTTATACGAATTATTTGAAGATTTTATGAATGATCCAGTAAATGATGATTTTTCTATGGATAATGGTCTGGTTTGCCGATGGATGACAGGTCAGGCAAAAATCAGTCCCAAAATATCCTCATATTATGCAAAACCCAGCAATCAGAAAAAACTGGCAACAACCATTCAGCGGAACTTACTTCCCTTAATGGCAGACTGCAACATGGTTATACAGGACATTTACACGTTATTCATGCAGGACGATACTATTTCGGATACAAAAAAGCAGGAACTTGTATCTCTATATAAACTTTCTGATTCAAGGCTGTTGTTTTTAGCAAAAGTACTTTCTTTTGGTATGGAACGGCAATTTATTAAACGCGATACAAGAAATCAAAAACTGATTGCAGGAGGTGTTCTATCTCCGATTGTTCTGGATTACATTATGGACAGCGAAGTCCCGAAACCATGCCGTCATTTTCTAGGAAGAGAAGAAGAACTGGATGAACTCCATACTTTGTTTGAAGAGAACCGACATATATTTCTTTATGGAATTGCCGGAATTGGAAAAAGCGAGCTTGCTAAAGCCTATGCAAAGCAATACAGAAAACAGTACACCAATATTCTCTATATGGAATACACCGGTAATCTATATCAAGATATCGTAGACATGGATTTTATTGATGATCCACCAGAAATCAGTGAGCAGGAACGTTTTCAAAGACATAACCGTTTCTTACGCTCTTTGAAATCTGATACACTGCTGATCATAGACAATTTTAATGTCACATCCACACAGGACAGTTGCCTGTCAATCGTATTAAAATACCGTTGCCGGGTTTTATTTACAACCAGAAGCCAGCTGTCTGAATACTGTAGTTTTCAGTTAAAAGAACTAAAAGATATAGTCACTCTTTTTCAACTGACATCTGTATTTTATTCAGAAGCAGAGGAACACCGGGCAATCGTAGAAAAAATCATAGCAACTGTACACTACCATACTTTTGCTGTCGAACTGGCAGCCAAACTTCTGGAAAATGGAATTTTAACTCCAAATCAATTACTAACAAAACTTCAAGAGGAAAAAGCGTCTCTTCATAACGAAGATAAGATTAAAATAATCAAGGACGGGCAAAGCAGTAAAGCCACTTATTACAACCATATCCATACCCTGTTTTCGTTATACTCTTTATCTCAGAAACAGCAGGACATTATGTGTAACATGTGTTTTCTTCCTTCGTCCGGCATTTCTGCACGTATATTTGCAAAATGGCTGGAACTGCCTACTTTAAATGATGTGAATGATCTGATCGAGACAGGTTTTGTTCAGGAAAATATCCGACATAGCATTTCTCTGCATCCGCTAATCCAGGAAATCGCTGTTTCTGAAACCAGACCTTCCGTTACAAGCTGTCACACCTTATTGGATTCTCTTCAAAAAATATGTTTGATGCACGGTGTCGAGATTAGTTATTACAAAAAATTGTTTCAAACAGTAGAAAACATCATGCAACTAATTGAAAAAGATGATGTTTCCCAATACCTATTATTTTTAGAAGATATCTTTCCATATATGGAGAAATATCACTATCAAAAAGGCATGACAGAAATCATTCAAGAATTAAAGCACCTTGTAAAAACAAATAATCATGGAACTGCCTCTGACTGTGCACTATTACTGGATTATCAGGCAACTATGGAATCAAAACCACAGAAAGCCATCCAGTTAGAAAAAGAAGCGCTTTCTCAATTAAAAGAAACTACAAGAGATAATGCCCACCTTATTTCCAACCTTCATGCAAATCTGGGAGGACTTTATCGGATGCAAGGTCAAATAGAACCAGCAAGAGAACACATGGAAATTGGCATCTCGCTATTAGAAGAATACGGACTCCTTTACACCAATGACAGCATTCCGCAGATTAGTAATTACGCTGCCCTATTAGCAGAAATACAAGAATCAGAACGTGCCATATCCTCTCTCCAGAAACTGGCACGAATTATCAAAGAATACAATTCTGATCACTGTCTGGATTATGCCCAAGTGCAGGAATCCCTGGGAAATATATGCCTGATCACAGCTAATCTCCCACAGGCAAGAACACACTTCAAAAAAGCCTTGAAAATTTATGAGGATATATGGTCAGACGAACCGGAATTGATTGAAGAAAAATATCAAGAAATTCACGAACTGTATCCGCAGGGCGGGATTGTTCTGGCAAGAAGCCTCTTACACACAAATAATAAACAAGTTTAATTTAAACACCTTTTCTCCATAGAGTGAAGTTCATTTTACATAAATGTCTTCACTCTTATTTTTATCCTCTCTTTTCTTCAATTTCAGCTCAATTTCAACTCAATGTCTTTTCTTTTCATTTTTCGTATGCTTATCCCACAGCAAGCAGTACCACTCTGGTGCAGCCTACTGAAAAAAATAATACGAAAATGGAGGTATTTTTTATGAGAGAAATCAAAAACACCAAAATCATTGCTGTAGATCATGGCTACGGCAATATCAAGACTGCTAATACAGTCACACCAACCGGCATCAAAGCCTATGAAACTGAACCTATCTTCACCGGAAATATTTTGGAATATAACGGTATATTCTACCGGATTGGAGAAGGTCACAAAGAATTTATCCCAGACAAAGCTATGGATGAAGAGTATTATCTTCTAACACTCATGGCTGTTGCAAGAGAATTGAATATCTTTTCTATTCGTGAAGCAGATGTTCATCTGGCGGCTGGACTTCCTTTGACATGGATACGGAATCAGCGTGAAGAATTCCGATCCTATCTGCTTCAAAATCCCGAAGTTCATTACTGTTTCAATCATAAAGATTATCACATCCACTTTGTGGGATGCAGTCTTTATCCTCAAGGATATCCGGCTATTATAAATCAGCTGGGAAATTTCAAAGGGACAAATCTTCTTGTCGATATCGGTAATGGAACCATGAACATTCTGTATATCAACAATAAGAAAGCACAGGAAAGCCGGTGTTGGACAGAAAAACTCGGTGTAAATCAATGCATGATTGCTGCTAAAAACGCTATCTTAGATAGATTCGGAGTCAAGATTGAGGAATCTACTGTAGAACAGGTGCTTCGATTCGGTACAGCAGATATTGCAGCTCCGTATCTGGATTGTATTACATCCGTAGCCAAACAATATGTGGCAGAGATATTTGCCACACTCCGCAAATATGAATACAATCCCGATTTGATGCGTCTGTATGTAGTCGGCGGTGGTGGATGTCTCATCCGTAACTTTGGAATCTATGATAATTCTCGTGTCACAATCCTTGATGATATCTGTGCCACAGCCAAAGGATATGAAAATCTGGCTTATATGAGCCTGAAAAGGGGGAACTAAGCTATGCAAAATCATATCAGAAATACAAACCTGCGCTTCAATCTGGAAAAAGACTTGCAACGTAAAGCATGGGAATATTTACAATCTATGAATCGCGAGGAGTTCAAATCCTACAGTCATGCAATCTCCCTCGCCTTGGTGGATTACTTTGACCGTTATTATCGTATCGCTGAAGACCCTTATCTGGAGACAAGAGAACGGGAAGAACAATTTATCAATCAAATTGTGGAGGGCATTCAACAAAATCTGAAGCAATCTCTTCCACTCTTTCTCTCCGGTCTAACTATCGGTATGGTACAAATGGAGTCTCCAAAACAGACTTCCTTAACAACTTCAAACCATAGTAGTTCCGATGCAGAAGATGTGGACTGGGATTTTCTCGGTGAATAGCCGAAAGTAGGAGGTGGACACATGACAGAATTTCTGACAGCCGATACAAGCCTGCCGCCCTATATGGTGTTTCCTCGTTTTCTTCTGGATACGGAACTAAATGAAACAACCAAGCTACTTTATGTAATTCTTTTGGATCGTGCAAGGCTCTCTCTAAAAAATGACGGTTGGACAGACGCATCCGGTCATGTGTTCATCTACTTTACCATCGAAGCAATGGCAAAAGTTATGCACAAAAGCCAGATGACCATCAAAACATCTCTGACATCGTTAGAGAAAAGTGAGCTGATTTTTCGAAAACGGCAGGGTGTGGGACAGCCTAATCGAATTTATGTGAAATTTCCGTCAGGAACTTTCCGCCATACAGACAAAATTCTTTCTTTGATGCAGACAGAAAACTGTCCTTCTAACAGACAGAATTCTATCTCTGAGGCAGACAAAAAACTGTCCACTAATAAAAAAGAGAAAGCAAAAAATAATTTATCAAAAAATGAGAGAGCGAAGAACCTCTCTCCATATGGAAAATTTCAAAATGTATTTCTTTCCGATCAGGAACTGGAAGAACTCAAACAAACCGTTACAAACTGGAAGGAGTACATAGAACGTTTATCCGGCTACATGGCTTCCACCGGAAAGGAGTATCGGAATCATGCAGCCACTATCATCAACTGGGCAAGGCAGGACAATCTCCTTTCCCAACAAAGAATTTATGAAAGCGAGGAATACGAAACATTATGACAAAGATTATAGAAAAACCCAAAAACTTACTTCCAAGCAGACAACTTCAGTCTGATGAATATTTTAATGAAACAGAACAACTGATTTACTGTTCTAAATGTCATACGCCCAGACAGAGTAGACACACATTACAAGGTAAAATCTTCCTTCCCTCTATTCTTTGTAAATGCCAAAGAGAAATTTATGAGCAGGAAGAAGCTCAAAGAATGCTTCGAGAAAAGCAGCTTGAAATTGAACATCTGAGAGCCAGCGGTCTACAGGACAAAGCATTATATGACTATACCTTTGATAAAGATAACGGTATGAATCCAGAAATAAAACTGGCACACAATTATGTCGACAACTGGGAAAAAATGAAATCTACAGCCTCCGGTCTTCTTCTTTGGGGAGATGTTGGTACCGGGAAATCATTCTTTGCCGGGTGTATTGCTAACGCACTTCTTGAAAAAGGAGTGCCGGTTCTCATGACGAATTTCTCCCGTATTCTGAACACACTTACCGGGATGCACTTTGAGGACAGGAATCAGTTTATTGACAGCTTAAATCAATATAGTCTTCTGATCATTGATGATCTTGGGATTGAACGCAATTCGGAATTTGCATTGGAACAGGTATTTAATGTAATTGACAGCCGTTATCGAAGCAAAAAACCACTCATTGTAACAACGAATCTTACCTTACAGGAACTAAACACTCCTTCCGATTTGCCGCACAAAAGAATCTATGACCGTATTTTGGAGCGATGTGTTCCTGTACGTATCAACAACCGTAACATTCGTCAGGAAAATGCTTCTGCAAATCTGCAAGAAGCGAAAAAACTCCTGTTGTGATACCTATTCGTACCAAAAGCAGGCAAAAGACCGCTGCATAGCTATCACAATTAACCGACAGTAGTGCTATTCTTGCGAATTATCTTCTAGGTAAAATGTACTACTGTCAATTCATCAAAATATTAGTACCAAATATAAAAAAATCGAAACTAAAAACGCCCGGATACGGGCATAAAAAGGAGGTGCCAGATATGGCAGATAAAAAAACAATGACAACAGAAGAAAAAGCGCTTTTACAGGCAAAACACCGCCAAGAAGAAGCCGAGGCAAGAAACCGAAAAAGGGAGCGCAATGCCAGAACACGCAGATTGATTCAAGAAGGCGCAATTCTGGAAAATGTTGCTCCCCATATCAAAGAAATGGATTTAGATACTCTAAAACAGGAACTGATAATCCGACTAAAAGGATTGTAAAACAACAATTTATACTCCCGAAGGGCGCACTTACTCACCACCCGATAAATCGGGCGGTGGTACCCTTCCCGTTGGTCAGGATCGTGCGCTCTGCCGAGGGCTATCCGCTGTTGCAGGCAACATCGAAAGGAGGTGCCAGATATGGCAATTTATCATATGCAAGCTAAAGTCGTCAGTCGTGGTTCCGGGCGGTCTGCTGTCGCTGCATCTGCTTATATGAGCTGTAGTCGGATGTATAATGATTATGATGGCATCCAACATGACTACACCCGAAAACATGGACTGATCTATCAGGAAGTAATGCTGCCCTCTATGGCTCCGGCTGAATGGAAAGACCGGGAACATCTTTGGAACGCTGTAGAAGCTGCTGAAAAAACAAAAGACAGCAGACTGGCAAGAGAATTTGTTGTAGCACTTCCTGTCGAATTAAACAAGGACAATCATATTTCTCTTCTCCAGAACTTTATTCAAAAAAACTTTGTAGATATGGGAATGTGTGCCGATTTCGCCATACATGATACTGACGGACACAATCCACATGCTCATATTCTACTTACCGTCCGTCCATTAAATGAAAACGGAACGTGGCAGTATAAAACCGAAAAAGAATATCTTTGTGTAAAAAACGGAGAAGAAAAAGGATTTACTGCTTCTGAATATAAAGAAGCACAGAAAGACGGATGGGAAAAGCAATACCGCTATAAAGCAGGAAAGAAAAAAATCTATCTTACTCCATCCGCCGCTCAGGAACAAGGCTATGAACGTATTGATAAACATCCAAAAAGTACCCGATATGGCAGACAAAATCCCATTTCTGAACAATGGAATAGCGATGAACAACTCTGTGTCTGGAGAGCAAATTGGGCGGATTTTACAAACAAGATGCTTGCCCGAAATCAAGTCAATGCTTCTATTGATCACCGCAGCTTTGCCGCACAGGGAATCACAGAGCAGCCTACCATTCATGAAGGTTATATCGCTCAGGACATGGAAAAGAAAGGCATGGTTGCAGAACGTTGCGAAATCAATCGTCAGATTCGTGCAGACAATAAATTACTCAGAGAATTAAAAGCCCAAGTTGCTAAACTGGCTCAAGCCATTGAAAAATCTATTCCTGTAATCGCCGAGGCATTGGAAGCAATCCGAAACCATATGATTTTTACACAATATCATTTGCTTCATAATGAAATGCAAAAAGAGGTAATCCACAACTGGATGTATCATCTCAAACCAATTTTAAACAAATA
This sequence comes from uncultured Dorea sp., assembly GCA_910578495.1. Classification (GTDB taxonomy): domain Bacteria; phylum Bacillota; class Clostridia; order Lachnospirales; family Lachnospiraceae; genus Dorea_D. The sequence goes on along the minus strand of CAJTRE010000004.1, from coordinate 12,350 downwards.
CAACACTGTAAAGAAAAAACTAAAAGACAAAACTGCTGAGAAGAAAGAGTTGAATTCACAGAAAGATAAAACCAGTTTCTTAAATCCAATCCAGCATATAAAATTGAATCAGCAGATTACAACTGTAACAGAAGAAATCGAGGAACTGAAATCCGCTAAAGAGCAACTGTTATTTCAGGCAGAGTGTTCCACAGATAAAGACATGGTTAAACTCTCCGACAAATACAATCAGATGACAAAAAATCTGAATATCCTAGATTCTCAGGATATGACTTTAAAAAACCAACTCCAAAAAGATGCAGAAGCCTTTCTTAAAGAATCTTCGCATCCCAACGCAGATCAATATAGGGAATTGCTCGATACCAGAATACAGATTCGTCCTAAGTTTCGTGAAAAACTGATTGACCAACTCAAAAGTGCCTTTGGTTACCATTACGATTATCACCGCCGGGATATAGCCGCCAACAAAGTAGATTATCTTAACGCAGAAGACACAAGCCTCTTTTACCGCCGCTCATGTGAGCTTGAGTATCGGAAAAAGCTGGAAATACGAAGGAACACCCTGTTCGCTCCAAGAAAAAATCTCGTGATATGGAATTGTAGTATCTTTAAAGGCGTATAACTTCAATCAACCTATACGCCTTTTTATATTCCAATTTCAATTCTACAAATTCAATTTGTTAAATCAACAGTTCTTCAAAATGTATTTTATGTATGGTTCCTTTTCGTTCAGATAAGACATTAATATAGAGCAAATCCCTCCATGAAATGCCAGATTACGGCTAATCTGATAACTCCCCTCTGTTCCCAGTTTGTTTTATCAGTTTCAGATATTCCTGCGTTCTAAGAATCTTTCATAATGGCTACAGAAATAGTTACTATTCACCTGGCATATCCGTACTTTCCGCTTTTATAACGGTATCTAGTTTTTCAATAAAATTCTGCGTATGCCTAGCCGCAATATTTTTGCCTTTTTCTTTATATTTCTGCATTACAGAATTCAAATCATCTCTTAACTTCTTGAGTGATGCCGTTGTGGATTGCACATCAATCTCTAGTGAATTACTATACTGTCCCCAAATTCCAACGAACCATCCCGAGAAATGATTTTTATCCATATTATTAGCATTCTTAAATGCATTAATTGTTGCAGATTCCATTTCAAGAGAAAATGTATTATATCTCTTATTACTCAGGTCTCTAAAAGCAATGTTCAGGTCTGAACTAATCAAATCAATATACAGCTTTTGATTCTTTTCATAAATCCATACATTATTATCTCTAAATTCTTTTATAATCTGATATACAGACCATTCTTCTTCTGTGAAATATTCTTTATTGTCATCTAAAATTATTCTGTGAGAATGACTGTCTTTTTCATCAGATTCAACTAATTTTTTTATTTGCTCTTTAATTCCGTCTCTCACTTTTTCCCAATCGATTGTAGGTAAATCAACATCATAGGCTCTGGAATAGCAACAATGATAAAGAAAAAGAATATACTCATCTAGAGACAAATTTCCTGCATATACTTCTTCTAATAAGTCTTTAAATCCTTTATCAATTACTTCTTCATCGACTTCAGGGAGCTTATATGTTCTAAGAATTTCAAGCGGAGTAACTGCCTTCTCTTTTTTCAAAAATAATTGTATCTCTTTCGAGATAGTTTCATCGTTCCACTCCCCGTAAATGATCCACTCTGAGACTCCGTTCAAAATAAAATTACTATCAAATACTTCCGGATAAAGTTTTTTTACATTAAGATACAGAAACAAGTTCCCGTATCTTGGATTCTCTTGAATCAATCCGGCTTTATTCGTCATCATAAGACACATAAAAGAAAAAAGCCATTTACTACCATCTTGAATACCTGCTTTAGCCAACTTATCATATACACGTTCAAAGTCTTGAATAGCACATTTGAAACTTCGTATATTATGTGGTCTTTGTAATAACAACTTACGAAGATTTTCCTCTTCTTTTTCATATTCTTCTCTTTTCTTGTCACCACCGGGCTTGTAATTTTCAGCCTTATATTGTTCAATGATTGCGTTATCATTGAAATCTCCTGACAAAATTTTAACCAATAATTTCTTGTTTTTTCTGAGCAGTCCCTTATATTCTATGCCGCAAGACATTGAGTCTATAGAATTAGAGACGACCTCATCATAATCAGGAACAAACTGAATAACTCTTTGTACTATTTTTTCTTTAATTTCACGATATGATAACTCATTATCTGCGTTATCTTTTATTTTTTCTTCATTTGCGACAATAATCGTATTAAAACTCTGGTTTTCACAGTAATCATTTATGCATCCCAGAAGATCTGTGCTAGAAATATTGCTTCTCTCTAAATCATCAAAAACTAGTATAACCTTTTTTTGAGATATTGTATTACTTATAGGAATAAAATTAACCAAGTCCATAATAGAAGAAAACACTTCTCCTTTTTTTCTCCATTTTTCAGGCAAAACATCCTTGATAGTACCAAATATTTTTTTCGAAGAATCTATTAACTTTGAAAAATTTGTCCCATTAGGCTCATCAAGTTCACTTGCTTTCTCCAACCATTTTTTCTTTACCTCAACTCTTAATGCATCTAAAGTGTCTATACCAAATAAACTAACACATACAAAAACATATGTATCTTTTACTAACGGAATAAATTTAGTATTAATAAGATATGTTTTACCACATCCCCACTCTCCAGATAGCATTAGAGTACCAACCGGATTGTTTATATCACAATAATTTTTTAATTCTTCAATCAGATCCATACGCTCCTCCGACTCCAAGATGGTTCTTAATTATCACAACATCTGAAAAACTTCGATAGATTCATTCTATCGAAATTTCTTCATATCCACATTGTTGATGAATATCACACACCGCACTCTTTTATTTTACCCGTCTATATCTTTTTGCGGTATTCGTACCCGTAAATAATAAGTTATCTATTTCTCTGTTCTTTCTTTATTCTTGCATCTTCTAATAGTATAATTGTAACCCCTGCAACAAGAAGTAAAGAAATACAAATTACTGTTCCACTCATTTGAATAGAACTATTGATAATCCCTGTAAAACCATTGATAATCGCTAAAATAATTCCACACAAACAAATAGTCAAAATCACTTTAGATAAGATTCTATACTTTTTCATTTTGATTTCCTCCGCTTCTAATTTCTCTCTTTAATCTAATTATACATCATTTTTCCGTATATTAAAGGAAAAGCAAGCCATTTTTCAGACTTGCCTTCCACTATACTACCTATGTCTATTCTTTGCGAATCCTTTCCACAACGCTTTCCCGACTCATCTTCTTAAACTGATATTTTGGTATCACATACGCAATCCCAATCAAAATCGGTATCATAAGAATACATGGCACGATTGTAAGGTGCATCCGAAAGAAAAATGCTGTGCCAATTGTATTTGCTAAAATCTTCTCTGCTCCAAACACAACTAACAATACTGCAATTACAAATGCGCCTCCCAAATATAGAAATCCCTCAGCCACCAGCATTTTCGATACCTGTTTTTTCGTCATTCCAACAACTTCCAAAAGCGCCAGCTCCTTTTTCCTACTTATCACAGAAGTGGCTGTTGTATTAAAGAAATTCATAATACCGATAAATGCTAAAATAACGACAAGGAAACCACCAATCATATAATATTTGCTGACAAACCGCTGAAAACTCTCCTCCATATCCAATACAGAAAAAACATTGAGCATTTCATTTTCTTTCAAAACATTTTCATCAACATATGCTTTTATCTGCTTATCCGCTCCTTTCTTTGCATCGATGGCAGCATACATGGCTGATTCATTTCCCGTCTGGGTAATATACTCATCTTCTGGAACTAATACCGTAATATAGATAAGGTCTGCATACGGATAATCCAATGCATATGGCATCAGTGCTTCTCCAATGACTTCGTAATCTTTTTGGTTTCCATTTTTGTACTCCATCTGAAAAACATCCCCGGTCTGATAATAAGAAACCGGATGCTCTGCATATTTGTCACCATAATCTACAAGCACATAATTTCCGCTTTTAAATGTATCCCATGAGCATTTTTCCCCTCTCCATTCTAATTTGTCAAACACAGACTCGCTGATCCCGAGAAAATGAACACTTACTGTATTGGAAGACTTTGCCTCTTCCCAAACCTGTGCTTCATAATCGGTCCAGTTTTCTTCATATTTATCTGCGAATGCTTCCCATGTTTTCAGAAGTTCCGGCTCCATCTTGTGGGTTTCCTCAGAATAATACACATATCCTGTTTGAGCACTATTAGGGCATTCGTCCAGAATCTCTTTGATTTCAGGTGTAATACCATTGAAATTCGTATTTAACAAACTGTTTGTCATCTGATCCAGTTGAAAATCGGATGCTAAAAACACTTTCTTGTAAGAATCAAAATCATATCCCTGCACCAACATCACGATACAGTTGACAACCACCATAGAAAGAGCGATAGAAAGCATAACAATCAATCCCTTTTTCCAATTTCGTAACACATTTTGAACTGCCATCCCCCACCAGGTTACAGAAGTATTCTTTTTTATTTTCCTCTGTGACTGCTCTCCTTCTGCCAAACGCAGAGCTTCCACAGGCGAAACTCTTTCCACCATTTTACAAGCCTGCAGACTGGAGAGATACACCGTTAAAAGTGTCAAAAGCGCTGCTGAAAGAAAAATCAAAGGATTTGCTGATACTACTGTCTGAGCAGTCTTTCCTGCCTGTGCACTAATTTCAGCATCTGCAGTCAAGGACGGAGCCATACAAAGACCTGCAAGATAACCACAAAGCAATCCGATTGGAATCCCTACTGCAGACAATCTCCATGCCTGCATACGTACAATTTTCTTCAACTGCTTTCCTGTTGTTCCCACGTTCTTTAACAGTCCATAAGCTCGGATATCCGTTTTCACAGAAATGTTAAAGATATTATAAATAATCAGGTATCCCGCCAATATCACAAATAGAATCATGACGATAAGGGAAGAAAATGAAAATGAATCCTCTTCCAAAAGATTATATGCCGGATTGACTTCCATTCCTGTCCCTGCTTTTGTAAATCCCGCTGCCTTAGATATAGTTTCTGTTTTCTTTTCCAGATTCCAAAGGTTCTTGTACCAGACAGAATACTCTTTCCCTCCATTGTAGATGCCATTTTCTAATTCTTCCTCTGTAACAGGATAACAATTCTCCTTTGCATAGGCTTCAGATACCCAGACCATCTGTCCTAAAACAGCTTTATCCCCTTGCCAAAATCCACATATCTGAAACGTATCTGTCTTATATTGCTTCAGCATTGGATTTACTTCCCAGGTCAGTGTTATTTCTTCCCCAATCTTAGGTGTAACACTCAGAGTTTCCAGTATCATGCTGCTGAGTGCTACTTCATCTTCTTTTTCCGGCAGTCTTCCTGTGGTTGGCAGACAATTAAAACTTTCTGCCATATTTTCATCCGCATATCTGACCTCTACGGAAAAGCCAAACCGCTCATCCATTCCAGCTCCCAGAAAAATACCTGAACCATATCGTTCCACCTGTTCACTCTGTTCGATTGTTTCCTGCAATCGCTTTGCATCTTCTTCTGACATATTCTGTGCACTGGCATGGGCGGAATCCATAAATTGTTTGATTTCCGTTGCTCTTTTGGAAAGAATCATGGATACACTCCCCACAAAAAGGCTTGTGAATAAAAGTGAAGTCAGCATGATTGCAATAACAGCAATGATATTCCTGGCACGATTCATTTTCATAAAACGCTTCGTCAATACTCGTAACGTTTCTTTATTCTCTACTTTTACCATATAATCGCCCCCTGCTATACCAATCCACTGTCTGAAACAATTTTTCCATCTTCAATCTGCAAAATCCGGTCTGCCATCTGGGCAATCTCCTCATTATGGGTAATCATTACGATAGTCTGATGAAACCGCTTACTGGTTACTTTTAGAAGTCCCAATACATCCTGACTTGTTTTTGAGTCCAAATTACCGGTCGGTTCATCAGCCAGTAAAATAGCCGGTTTCGCCGCTAATGCCCTTGCAATCGCCACTCTCTGCTGCTGTCCCCCGGATAAAGCACTTGGCAGATTTTCCAATTTTGTCCGAATACCAAGTGTATCAATGATTTCATCTACATATTTCTTTTCAATCTTTTTGCCATCCAGTTTCACGGGAAGAATAATATTCTCCCATACATTCAGCATCGGAACTAAATTATACTGTTGAAATACAAAACCAATATTTCTGCGCCTGAAAATGGTAAGCTCTTCATCTGTCATATGGCTTAAGTCCTGTCCATCCACAATTACCTGCCCGGATGTTGGATTATCCAATCCACCAATGATATGGAGCATCGTAGACTTTCCACTCCCAGAAGTCCCAACAATCGCTACAAACTCCCCTTTTTCCACTTCCAAATTTACACCATCAAGGGCTTGAACTTCCGTTTCTCCCTGTCCATATATTTTTTGTAAATCTACTGCTTTTAATATATTCATGTCTTCCTCCCTGTCTTATATTGTAAAAAAGCCTGTATTGATCTTTACAATACAGACTTTATCATAACAATGTCTCCATCCGGTTTCTGAAATATCACAGTTTTGATACTATTCGCACCTTATACGGGAAGAAACACAGAAAATGTGGAACCTTTCCCAATCTCTGATTTCACTTTCACATATCCTTTTTGCGCCTGAATAATCTCTCTTGCAAGAAATAAACCAACTCCTACCCCTGGTTGATCTGCTACTGACAGGCTTCGGTAAAACCTTCCAAATATCTTTGGTATTTCTTCCTTTTTGATTCCAATACCATCGTCGATTACATCAACCTTCACAAAGGAAGAATACTTCTCCACTTTCATCTGGACTGTTCCTCCGCCCAGCGTGTATTTAATCGCATTGTCTACGATATTTCCAAGTGCCTCTGCCGTCCATTTCAAATCACAGATAACATACAAATCTGTATCGCACACACTCAAGGTAATATTCTTCTCCCTTGCTTTTGCAGCAAACTGCTGCCGAATATCCTCCAGCAACTGCCTGATACCAACCTTTTCTGGGTGTACTGCGATAATCCCACTCTCCATCCGAGATAATTTGACCAGTGATTGTATCAGAAAATCTAGTTTCTCCGTCTGTTCCAAAATGGTATCTATCTCTTCCTGATTTTCATGATTCGATTCAGAGAGTATTTCCCCATAAATTTTCAAATTTGAAATAGGAGTCAATGTCTGATGTGCAATGTCGGAAATAAGTTTCTGTATCACTTCTTTCTGCTCCTGCTGGTTCTTTCTTGCCAGAAAATTACTGTCTAAATACTGTTTCATGCTGTTTTCAAGGGTAGAATACTTTTCTTCAGATATTTCTGTCCGTTCCAATTCTCCATCTATCGCACAATCCAGCATTTGCTGCAGCCGGTTCAAAAGCCTTTTTTCTTTCTGATAAAAAATACAGTACCAAAATACTCCGCTCAGGAGAAATATTCCTGCAACCCATATAATTTTTTCTGTCATTCTTTCACCGCCCATGTATAACCAATTCCGTAAACCGTCTTGATATATTTAGGCTTCTGTACATCATCTTCCAATTTATCTCTGAGACGTTTGATTGCAACAGTCAGGGCATGGGCATCCACAAACTCTGTATCCCCCTGCCATACCTCGTCGATCAAGTATTCTCGTTTCAATACTTTACCTTTATTTTCACACAACACTCGCAATAACTTTTGTTCAGTCTTACTAAGTTCAATCGGTTCTCTGTTTTTAAAAAATTCCATTTTATCGAAATAGAACTCAAGTCCATCGAACTCCATAGAATCCTTTGCTGTTGCCTCTTTATTTCTAAGCTGCACAGATACCCTTGCACGCAGAACCATCAAACTAAATGGTTTCGTAATATAATCATTTGCCCCAGCTTCCAATCCTGTTACGATATCTACTTCCATGTTATTTACAGTAAGCAGAATAATCGGTACTTGACTGTTTTTCCTGATTTCTCTTACAAAATCAATTCCATTTCCATCTGGCAAGTTTACATCTAATAAAACCAATGTTATATCTTCCCTGTTTAGGATATCTCTCGCTTCCTGCAAAGTTCTGCACTGATAAAAGAAATAGGAATCATTCTTCAAGGCAAGGCGTATTCCATCATTTAATTTTTTGTCATCTTCAACAATCAGTAACTTTTCGCTCATCATTCGCTCTACTTTCTTTTAAAATCAATGATAATTATATCATTTCCAGTTTTGTAAAGTAAATAGTTGCATTGAAATGTAACAAACAAATAAAACCATGATACTGTTTTGAAAAGCAGTAGCATGGTTTTATATTTCATTATAGATTTTCTCTATCTATCATATTTTCTATTGTTTCTGAGAAACAACACTCTTTCAAATCAATACATTTATCCAGTTTCATAAGATTTGTATATTTCTCGTCTGTATAATGTTTTGATATGACAGCAAACACTTTATATGTAGGCTGTGCTGTTACATCTCTGATATCCTTTTTCAGCAATGTATTCGGCACATTTAATTTCGTATTTTTATCTTTGACAAAACCAATACAACCACAGATATTTCCGGCAGCTTTTTCAGTAAACAATTTCGGTCCTCGGTCTGTAAATTCTCCTATCATTGTTACATTTTTCTTAATAAGCATCATCCGTTCCAATATATCTAACTTCTGTCCCGTAGAGCCATCTTTTGCAAAAGAAAAATCATTTTCCGTTAATCGTTTATCCAAGCATTTTTGATAAAAATGAATTGCGGAAGCTGTTTCTTTTTTATTCAATCGAACCCCTGTAAGATGCAGAAAATTGTATCTGTGGAAAGCGACTTCATATCCCTGTACAGATGACAAAATTTTTCCCTTATCCTGTAATTGTTTTTTTACCTCTTTCGGCAAACCATATAGAAACAAAATCTTCTGATCCTCCAGATGTTCTTTATATAATTGTGCCGCTTTTGTCATAATCTGTATCGCACGTCTTTTGTCCATAACCTAATCCTTATCCCTTAAGATTTAGAGAAGGGAATGTTCACGCCGCAGCACTAAACATTCCCTTCTCATGGTTGATTTTTCCGTTGTCTGCCAACCTCCAGCACCTTCGTCTGGAAAATATCAGGTTTTTCCGTTGCCTGCCAACCTCCGACACCTTCGTTCGGAAAACGTATCAGATTTTAGGTGTCAACCCACCGCTGATGCACAGCTTTTCTAATTACATTCTACACGAACTATGTGGAAAATGCAATTACAATTTTATCTTATGATGCCCTGTTACATTTTATACACTATTTATCTTACATTTCATTCTTGATAAATTATCTCTTTATCCACAATCTCCCTCGCACATACTTGTATATTGTTCATTCTTCCTATCCATTCCAAGGCATTTTCTACCTTTAACTGTTCTGTAATGCCTTGTGCCTGTTTCATCTGTTCTACCTTTCTTATCATTCTCTATTCTAAGATTTTCTTTGCCGACTGTTCAACCCTTTCAGTAACAACAATTCTTCAATTTTCTGTTCACATTGCCCCATCCGAAGAAGTATGATAGAATAATTCTATTAAATTGAATCGGAGGTGCCACATGGCTATCAGTTCCAACAATATTCAGGTTTATACTACTTTGTCCAAAGAACTGGTTGCTGAGATTGATAAGGATGCGAAAGCGAACTATCGAACACGTTCCCAGCAGATTAACATGATTCTGACCGAGTATTATAAGATCCAAATGACAACCAAACATGAATCCGAGTAAAACACTGAATTGCCTGAAAACACAGGAAATATCAGTGTTTTCTTATGTTTTCCCTTAATTATAAGGTTGATGTTCTCCGTAATTATTTCATTCTGTATAGATTTTTTCTTTTTTCTAATTATAATGCCACAAATAACAGCAATGGCAAAAACGACAGTCACTACAATTACAATAACCATTATGGAGCTATTTTCTGAACTCTCTGATGGTCCATTACTAACAGTAGCCCCCGTTAAAAGAGTAATCACACCATTATCATCTATTTTTGCACCCTCGGACATCAGTTTATTTATATCCTCAATAGAGAGTCCTGATGTCATAAACGCTTTTAATACATTATTGTTGCCAACATAGATTTTCTTTGTTGTTGTCTGATTAGTATATTGATTTTTAGCAGAGATTGTATAAATACCTTCTTCTGTGTATTTTGCTCCGTCCTTAGCCGGTCCGTTAAATCGGGTATCCTCAACCAATCCATCCGCACTTTCGGACAATATTTCACGCTTAACATTTATTTGCAGATAACGAGATTTTGCTAAATCAAGTATAAATCCGTTTTCTGTCATAGAACTATTTGTCAATTCGCTTCCTGTAGGAACATCTATCGGATAAACCATACAATTTCCGTTACGAACAGAGTATGTAAAGAAAATGCGATAATGACTAACAGTATCAATGAGCTTATCCGAAGTTACTTCATAATCTAAAGCAATTTCGTAATCGCTATCCTCATCAAACTCATATACTTTACCAATCACACCTGTTTTTTCTGTTTCCGCCAAAGCCGTAATAGGACATACACTCAACAGCATAACAAATGCGATCAATAATGCAGTCACTTGAGTATGTATTTTTTGTCATCTCGTTTCTCTCTCATTTTATCCTCCCTCACGGACACTTTGCTGTTATACAGCAAAAATATCCTTGCTTGCATTCATAATCATTTGTTTGTACTGTTCCTTCAAGCTCTCCGGTGCAAGTATCTGTACCTTACCGTTAAATCCAAACAGCCAGCCGAAAAACGTAGGACTGGCTGATACTTCGGTCTGCACTCTGAAAGAAGTCATATCATAGGCAAGAGTTGTCACATCTTCTCCAAAACAGTCAACCATTGTTTTCATCAGACTGTTATCACACCGTAAGTCCACCATAACCTTTTCTCCGGGGAACATAAAAAATACTTCTTTTGTAAAATTTTCAATATCAAAGTCATCCGGCATTGGCAGAATATCTTTATCCAGTATCTCCGGCATTCCTGCAATACGGTCTACTCGGAAATTGACAACTTTACTTTTTTTCTCAGAATATCCGATAACATAATAATTATCTCCGCTCCAAAGAAGTTTATATGGACTGTATTTATATATTTCACCTTTATTTTTCAACTCTTTCTTCTTAAGTCCGGTATAATCATAATACTGGAAAGAAATCTGCTTACCTGCATTGATGGCATCGTTTATAGTGTCTATAATGTAATAAATCTGCTCATTGTCCGGCTTAATTCGGTTGACCACATAGTTATTACGCTTCAGCTTTGCCACCTGCCCCGGACTTGTCATCGTATGTATCTTCTCAATCAGAGCGTCGCTTTTCTTCTTTGTAATGAACTTCGAGGACTCTACTGCGTCAATCAGCAGTTTGAGTTCAGGTAATTCAAACTTGCGACTTGCTACAAAATACTTACTTTGAGTGGAATGAATAGTAACAATATCCATTCCAAACTCCTGAAGTGCTGCAATATCTTTTGTAACCGTCGTTCTATGTGCAGATATTCCATATTCATCATTCAATATATTGATTAACTGCTTTGTGGAAAGAGGATTTTCTTCATCGGTTCTTTCTTCTAATATTTTTTTCAGATATAATATCCTTGGTTTTGTTTCCATAGCCTTCCTTTCTAAACTGCTAATATGTATTGTGACTATTCTTAGTAATCGCAATCTTTTTATAGCATAATTGTCTGCTTTGGAATGTCATTTTCCAGCTTAATATCCTCTAATTGCTTTTATAATAGAGTCCGTATTCCATTTAACAATTTGGTTTGTAACTCTTTTAACAAGCAACAATGTTCTTTCAGAAGCCATGGCTCACTGGCAAAGATTTTCTTTCCCATCTCTTGTGCCAGTTGAATTTCAATATTTATCCATTTGCTATAGGATGAATAAACAACCTGCAAGAATCAAAACGCAACTTGCATGCTATATTTGGTTTCGGATAGCAGCCTCTAATTGATAATCATATGGTGCATTATGTATAGGATCATCTTTAGGAACTGAATAATTCTTATAATTAAAATAGGCTTTTGAATCAAGCAATCTAATCAAATCATTATATGCATTAGAATAATTCCAAGAATGGCTGATAAATAAATTGTACGCCATATAAATTCTCCTTCTTTCTTAACAAAATTTCATAGTAGCGATAATTATAACAGCAACTATATACAAGATGATAAACCTTATCGGAAGCGTCTTTTCCAATTTAGTTCCATCGGTATATTTTTTATTATTTTTCATTTTTATATCCATTCCTTTCGCTTCGCTCAAGGCACAAAACGTTGTGA